>CAZTGV010000188.1:0-2619 GCA_964613475.1 uncultured Gemmatimonadota bacterium | reverse complement strand
TGGTGAATCGGAGGAAGGGACAGACTAGATTCCGGTCGAAGCGCCCGACAGGAGGCGCCGAGGCCTACCGGCTCAAGGGCTGTCACTATCGGCGCGACCGCGATCGATCGCCGCCTGAATCTCCTCGGTCGTCCACGGGGGGCCGAGCCGCTCGCGCAAGCTGCGAATGTGGGCGAGAAGCTCCTTCAAGGGAACAGGCGGCGGGGTGGTCTCAGCCACTGAGCACCTATCCTGAGTCGGGGAACTGATACCTTTTTTCTAAGTCGGTCACCCGCTCCGGGCAAGACGACCGAGGCGAGGCATGCACGACATGGACAGCCTGCTGGACGATCTCCTCGAAGCCTGGGCGATCCACGACGAGGTCCACCGGTTCATCCTCGACTGGGTGCCCGAGGAAGGCCTTCAGGCGGTCACCCTACTCAAGACCGGGAAGCCCTCGCGGGGGCGGAACGTGGCCCGGATCTTCGCCCACATGCACGAGGTGCGCTGCTCGAAGCTCGAGCGCTATCCGGAGCTCGCCGAGGGCCTGCCGCGCTTCGCCGGCTCCGAGGTACCCGGCCGGCAGGCGCTCCGGGAGGCACTCGAGGCCTCGGGCGAGGCGGTGGCCGCCCTGGCGCGCCAGGCGATCCAGAAGGGCGAGCCGATCAAGGGCTGGAAGCGCTCGCCCGCCGCCTGGCTCACCTACCTGATCGCCCACGAGGCCCACCACCGCGGGCAGATCGCCCAGGCCCTCAAGCAGTCCGGCGTCCGCCCGCCCGACGAGGTCTCCTACGGAGTGTGGGGCTACCTGGGTGGCTACGAGCTGAAGCCGCCGCCGGAGAAGAAGGCGAAGGCGAAGTAGGCCGCGGCCGGAAGCGGCTGGAGGAGAAGCGCCGTCGATCCGAAACAAGCGCCGCCGGAGGCCGCCGGACCCCGACCACTGACCGCCTCTCGGAACGCAGCTCGCCGCGATCGTGGCGTCTTGCCATGCCCCGGGCGAGGACGACCTCCGGGGCCTGCAAAATTCTTCAATTCCTGTGAAGAACTTTCCGCCCGCCACGACAGTTTCGAGCCCCTCGGGGACGGAATCGCGGCCCTTTGGCGGGGGCACGCCACCTGCACACCCGCACGCGAGGTGGAGGCCAACATCGAGGACTCCTTCGAGACGTTCGAGGACAGTCAGGAAGACGACGATGATGACGACGACTGAGATGAGGAACGAGATGATGAAGAGGACGGCCGCCTGCGCGCTGGTGTCGGCGGCCCTGCTCGCCGGCTGCGGGGGCGACGCGATCACGGACCCCACCGACGTCCGGCTCGGGGAGACGACCTTCGTCTTCGTGGTGAACCCGACGGTGAACGACGCCAACGAGGAGAGCGTGCCCCCGCCGGGTCCGAGCCAGAGCGGCGTGAGCGTCTCCATCCAGGAAGGCCCCTCGGGGACCACCGGAGGGGACGGCGTGGCGGTGCTGGGCTCGCTGGAGGCGGGCACGCGGGCGGTCGACTTCGACGACGGCAACGGCGCCGCGGGCGACCTCTCGCTTGCCATCGTCCAGAGCGACCTCCGGGAGGTGGCCGTGGCCCTGGACGGAAGCGGCGCGGCCGAGATGGTGAACGTCCGCTACGCCTTCGGCGGAGAGGTGGTGGAGATCACCCCGGATATGACAGTGGACGACGTGAACGACGCGCTGTCCCAGAGCAACGTCATCGTCCTGGTGCGCGGCAGCACCTACACCGGTGACATCGACTTCTCCGGAAGCAACGTGACGCTGTTCGGCGAGGGGGCCGAGGGCGGCAACGTCACCCTGGACGGCAACGTCACGGTGAGCGGAAGCGCCAACCGGCTGCGCGGCGCGCGGGTCACCGGCGACCTGGTGGTGGACGGCAGCGACGCGGGCATCTCGTTCAGCTCGGTGGCGGGCACCGTCACCGTGGACGGAAGCGACACCGTCCTCCTGAACAACGCCTTCTGCGGGAGCGTCAGCACCGGCGGAAGCGGCACGGTGGCCCTGGGCAACGCCGGGATGGCGCCCCTGCCGGCTCCCTCGGGAGGCTGCTGAGGCGCGAAAGCGCTCAGGACCCGACGATCTCGTTCAGCCCTTCGACCACCCGCGCCACCTGCTCCCCGGTGGCGCGGCCAAGGCGGCGGCCGACGCGCTCGGTCGCCAGGGTCCGGATCTGGTTGATCTTGACCCACGAGCGCCTGGGCAGCTCGATCCCCTTCAGCTCCAGGGTCAGGGGAAATCCGGCCCGCGGCTCCCGGCTCGTCAGGGCCACACCGATTACCGTGCCCGAGCGGCGGTTGAACACGTCGTGGCTCAGGATCAGCACCGGTCGACGCCCGGCCTGCTCGTGCCCGCGGGTCGGACTCAAGTCCGCCCAGCGGATGTCGCCCCTCAGTAGACGGGCCAATCCTGGAGCTCCGCCGCCAGGCCCTCCTCCGCCATCGCCTTCTCCTCCCCGGGATCCAGCTTGGCGCACTCGCGGGCCAGGCGGGTCCGCCGTTCCCGCTCCAGCTTCTCCCGGACGGCGGACTCCACCGCCCGGCTCCGACTCGGATAGCTTCCCTCGGCCACGAGCTCGTCCAGTCGCTCCAACACGTCCGGATCGATCGCCACCGCGATCTTCCGCTTCGCCATT
>CAZTGV010000187.1:0-2627 GCA_964613475.1 uncultured Gemmatimonadota bacterium | reverse complement strand
CCGCCGGGATCGCCTGCACCTGTTCGAGGCGGCGAGCGGCGCGCGGGTGAACTGAAGAGGGGCCGCCGGCCGGCGGCCCCTGCTTCATAGGGTCATCTCCTCGTCAGCGCTTCCGGTTCAGGCCCTTCTCGCCCTCCGTTCGCCCCGGACGCTCAGAAGTCGTAGCCGACCGAGACCTGGAAGCGGCGAGGGAGGATGGGCCGCGCCAGGAATACGTCGGACAGCCCTCCCAGGGACTCGTCCAACCGGGGGTTCCCTTCCGTGAGACCGTTGCCGTCGAAGATGTTCTTCATGGCGGCCGTGAAACGGATTCCCGAGTCCAGGCGGTAGTTCGCGCTCGCGTCGAAGACGCTGTACTCGGGCAGATCGACCGTGTTCTGGTTGTTCGAGAAGCGGTGCCCGACGAAGCTCCACGACCCGCGGGCGGTCAGCCCTTCATACGTGTACGCGCCACCCAGCTCCCACAAGATCTGCGGGAGCCGCCGCACCCGGTTCCCGGAGAGGTCCTCGCCCTCCTCCTGGAACTCCGTGTACTCGGGATTCTGGGCGGTGAGGATCGCGTTGAGCTCGACCCGATCGACCGGGCGGGCGATCGCCTCCAGCTCGAGACCGAGCGTCCGGGCCTCACCGACCTGGGAGGAGACGAAGACGGTCTGGCCGTCCACCACCCGCACGTCCTGGCTGGGGAAGTTCGAGATGAACAGCACGTAGCCGACCGCCGAGAGCCCCAGGCGAGGCGAGCCGTATTTCAGTCCGCCTTCCGCCTGCCACAGCTCCTCGGCCTCGCTGAAGAAGCTGGGGTCGGACGGGTCGGTGTTGAATAGATAGTTGCTGAGGATCGGCATCTTGTAGCCGCGGCTTCCACGGACGTACAGCGCAGACTCCTCGGTCACGCTGTAATTGAGCCCCACCGAGGCGGCCCACTCGTGGAAGTCGATGTTCACGCGCCGAAACGTCCCGGTGCCGAAGCTCGCGCCCTGCCCGGCATCGGTGGGACCGAGGTCGAAACCGGCCGTGTTCTCGGTGTCCGACTCGAACATGTTGTACTCGTACCGCGCGCCGAGGTCGAGCCGCCAGCGCCCGTCGAACTCGATCCGGTCGCCGGCGAAGAACGCGGCTACCGTGGCGTTGCCGCGTCCGTTCACGTACAGGTCCAGGTATTGGCGGAATCCGTCGGCGGTCACCTCGCGGACGACCTCCCCGCCGTCATCGGTGACGACCAGGTCGAGGAAGTGCGGCCGGCTCCGCACGTCCGTCAGGATGTTGTTGAAGTACCAGGTGTTGTCGGCCGTGTAGTGGGAGAAGAAGCTTCCCACCGTCACGTCGTGGCTGGTGTTGCCGGCCTCCAGCGTCCGGGTCACCTGGAACTGATTGGAGAGGTCGGTCATCGGCAGGTCAATGTGCCACAACCCGCCGAGAAGGACCAGCTCGTTCACCGCGGGGCACGCCGCGCTGCCCCACGGCACCTTTTGGCCCTCTCCGTCGCGCACGTTCGTGCACAGGAGCTGGAAGCCGGCCCCGCCGGGCGTCGCGTCCACGAACCCCTGCGCCCAGACGTTCGCGTCGGCGAGGTCGCTCGGAATGACTGCGTTCCAGGTATGCGCCACGTCCATGTAGCGCAGCTTGTTCTGCAGGCTCCAGCCGTCGCCGAGGTCCAGCGAGGCCTCCGCCATCAACCAGACGCCGTTCTGACGCTGCCCGTCGTCCAGGGGCACCGTCAGGTCGCCGTTGTTCCGCGGCAGCGGCACGCGCACGCCGACGCCCTCCCGGGTGGTGAGGGTCCCGTCGTGCGGGAAGCCCGTCACGAAGTCGATGTCCGACAGGCCGCCGTCCGCGTCGAAGGAGCCCTGGATCGGAAGCGGCAGGAAGAAGGTATTCCGGTCGTTCAGGTACTTGGCGTGGACCCGAAGGTAGCCGTTGTCCAGCAGCCGGGTGAGGTTCGCCTTGAGCTGGCCGCCCCGTGAGGCGGGGAAATCCGGGTCCCGGACGCCGTCGTCGTAGCGGTAGAAGCCGCCGAGGTTGAACCGCCAGTCCTCGGCGATCGGCCCGTTCACGTTGAGGTCGTAGCGGGCGAGCCCGTCGGTTCCGACGGTCGCCTGCATGCTGCCGGCGAGCTCCGGCCCTCCCGTACGGGAGAGGAAGTTCACCACCCCTCCCGGCGCGTTGCTCCCGAACAGGGCCGAGTTCCCGCCCCGCACGGCCTCGACGGTCTCGATGTTCTCGTCCAGCCGGACGAAAATGTCCGCGTTCACGAAGGAGATCTCGGTGGCGCCGAAGACGGGCATGCCGTCCTCCATGAGGGCCACGTACCGGTACGAGCCGTCCGCCGGAAGGCCCCGGGCGAACAGGTTGCCGGCGACCTCGCCACCGGAGCTCTCCACGTAGAAGCCGGGCACCACCTTCACCATGTCCGCCGTGCTCCGCGGCTGCCGCTCCCGGATCTGCCGGGCCGACACGGTGGTGATCGCGGTGCTGGACTCGATCTTCCGCTCGGCGGTGCGCGTACCGGTGACCACGATGTCGGTCATCTGGAGCGCGTCCACCTCCAGCGTGAAGTCCGCCGTGACCGTCTGGCCCGCCTGCACGCTCACCTGCTGCGCGCCCGGACGCAGGCCGATGAACCGCGC
>CAZTGV010000186.1:0-2641 GCA_964613475.1 uncultured Gemmatimonadota bacterium | reverse complement strand
TGACGGCGGCGCTCTTGGTGGCCGTGCCGGGGCTGGCCCTGGCGGGCTGCGACGCCCCTCCCGCGCGGCCGGACGCGCGCGCGCTCGCCCTGGAGCGGGAGCGCGACGTCCTCCGGAGCTACCTCGAGGCGCCGGAGGACCGCCTCGTCCCGTTCGACGACGTGCTGGTCGTGGTGGGCGAGGAGGTGCTCCGCGAGGTGCTCCGGGCCGCCCTGCCCCACCGGGCGACGGTGGGCGACCGCTACCGGCTGGACCTCGTCCAGGCGCAGGTGGACTTCCGCGACGGGCTGGCGCTGGTCGAGCTCGAGGGGCGCGCGGCCCTCCTGGACCGGTCCGACGTGTACGCGGACCTGGTGGTGGTGGGGGCGTTCCGGGTCCTCGACCTGGACCCCCGGCGCTCCACGCTCCGCGGCCGGGTGGAGGTGCTGGGCTTCGAGACCCGCGAGGTAGGGGTGGCGGGCCTCTCCCCGCCGATGGAGCGGCTGGTGGACGGGCTCGCGGCGGAACGGGCGGCCGAGCTGAACGAGATCCTCGGCGCCCTCGAGATCCCGGTCCTGCTCGAGCAGGAGGTCCGGCTGCCGTCCGTGCAGGAGACCGAGGTCACCATCCCGGGCGGCGCGCTCCCGCTGCGGCTGGAGGTGACCGAGGTCCGCGTGCTGGCGGGCCGCCTCTGGATCTCGCTCGCGGCCGGGATCGGCGCCGGCGAGGGCGTGTGAGCCCCGTCGCGCGCCGCTCCCTCGTCGCGGTCGGGGCGCTCCTGGCGGCCGCCGGGGTGGCGACGGGCTGCGACCTTGGGCGGGCGCCGGACCCCGCCCTCGCGGAGCGGGCGCGGCTCGAGGCCGAGGTGGAGGCGCTCCGCGACCGCCTGGCCACCCGTCTGGCGGCGGATTCCCTCGTGCGGCAGGTGGCGGCGGACAGCTCCGACATCCTGATCGGCCTCCGCACGCCCCTCGTCCGGAGCCTCCTCGGAGCGGCCACCCGGCGGTACCTGGATGAGGTCCGGCTCCACGTCGCGCCCGACCTGGTAGTGCGCGAGACGGATGACGTGGGGCTCCGCATCGGGCCGATCCGGGTGAAGGCGGGCGAGTGGCGGGTGCGGGTGACCATCCTGCGGATCGACGGGACGCTCTCCGCCGATTCGGTGGAGCTCGCGGTGGCCGACTCCAACCGGCTCGACGTGGTGATCCCGGTCGAGACCCGGGACGGGAGCGGCCGCGCGCGGATCGACTTCGAGTGGGACGCGGAGGCGGCCACCAGCCTCATCTGCCGCTCCTTCGAGGTGAGCGAGACCTTCTCGGGCCTCGTCTCCCCGCGCCGGTACCGGATCCGGGGGAGCTTCCTGTTCGCGACCGAGGGCGAGCGGATCGTGGCGCGCCCGGTGCGCCGGGGCGCCAGGCCGGTCGTGAGCCCCGAGCCGACCGCCGAGGCGTGGGAGCGGGTGCGGGAGATCCTGGACCGGCAGAACCACATCTTCCGCTGCGGGCTCGCCCTCAGCCCCGACGGCCTGGAGCGGCGCCTGCGCGAGCTGCTGACCCGGGGATTTCGCTTCGAGCTGCCCGACGCGATCCTCGAGCCGATCACGCTCCCGACCAGCGTCCGCGAGGAGATCGAGGTGGACGGCCGCGCCTTCGGTCTGAGCGTGCGCCCGCTCTTCCTCCGTCTCTCGTCCGAGGCGCTGTGGTACGGCGCGTCTGTGCGGCTGGTGGAGGGCCGGCAGAGCTGGCCGGGGCTGGAGGAGGGGCGGACGGTGGAGGAGGTGGCGGCGGGGCCCGCCACCGAGCCGTCGGCGGAGACGGCGTACTACTCGTCCAGCACCCCGATGTACGGCAGCGTCCGGAAGCGCTCGCCGTAGTCCAGGCCGTAGCCGACCACCCACACGTCGGGGATCTCGAAGCCGAGGTACCGGACCTCGACGTCCACCCGCAGGGCGCCCGGCTTCTGCACCAGGGCGCAGGCGGCCAGGGAGGCGGGGCCGCGGGCGCGCAGCGCGTTCATCAGATAGCGGAGCGTGTGCCCCGAGTCGACGATGTCCTCGATGATCAGGACGTGCTTTCCCTGGATGTTCGTCCGGAGGTCCATGATCAGCCGGACCGCCCCCTGCCGAGCGCCCTCCCGGTAGCTGGACAGCCCCATGAACTCGATGCGCCGTGGGATCGTGAGCCGCCGGGCGAGATCGGCCAGGAAGATGAAGGCGCCCTTCAGGACGCCGACGAGGATGAGCTCGTCCGCCTCCGCGTAATCCGCGTCGATCCGCCGGGCCAGGTCGGCCACCCGCGATCGGATCGCCTCCTCCGAGATCAGCTCGCGCGTGGGTTCCTTCACGCCCCCTCCCCTGCCGGGTTCGGGTGGAACGGCGCGCCGGCCTCGTCGGCACCGACGGCGTGCGCCGCCGCTCGTCGCGCGGCGACGCGAAGGTAGCGGGCGCGGGCCCGGCGGACGAGGCGGCTGGCGCCCGGGTTGCAGGTTCCTTCCCCCCGCGGGGGAGGGCCGCGGGAGCGAGCGCGCGAGACCCGCCGCCTGTCGCCTCCGCTAAACGAAGTGTCGAAAGGGAGTTATGGATCCGTCCGACCAGCGGTCGCGCGGGACGGCGCCGGATGCGGGTGCGGCAAAAGACGCGGCCGCGTCGCGAAACGCGACCGCC
>CAZTGV010000185.1:0-2785 GCA_964613475.1 uncultured Gemmatimonadota bacterium | reverse complement strand
CCCGCGGTGGCGCAGGGAGGGCACGGGCCGAGCTTCGGCCTCGCCACCCCCACCGGCGGGAAGGGGGCGGTGAGCTACGACCTCACGGCCATGGCCTTCGGAGCCGACGGCGACGCGTCCCTGATGGTGCGGCACACCTGGAAGGTCAGCCCCACCGAGCGGGTGCAGCTGAACCTTTCGTTCCCCACGCCGGTCGAGCGCGCGGAAGACCCGCCCCGCACTCGCGGGGGCGGCCTCATGCCCGGCTTCGGCGACCTCGAGCTCTCGACCCTGTGGCGGTTCCACAAGAACGATCTGGCCATCGGGAGCCGCTTCGAGTCGACGCTGATCCTGGGGGGCTCGCACCCGACCGAGGAGCGCCGGGGAGGCATCCGGGTGGGGAACGGATTTCACGCCGCGGCCGTTACCGGATACGCGTCCCGGACGGTCTACGCCTGGGCCGGCGGGGGAACCCAGCGCTATACCGGCAGAGGCGGTGATCGTCTGGGAGCGGTCCACTACGTGACCGCGGTGTTCGGCTGGCGGCCGCCACTCTTCCGCGAGGACTACCCGCGGCCCGACTGGCGGATCTTCGTCGAGACCGTCGCGGAGCGCGCCGACCGGGACCGGCGCGACGGGGCGGTCGTGCCGGCCAGCGGCGGGGAGAAGGCGCTGCTCGGCCCCAGCGTGCTCGGCCTCTACGGAGCGTGGGGGGTCTCGGCCGGACTCCTGGTCCCAGTGTACGAGAAGCTGCGGGATCCCGGCGGCGACGAGCCGATCCGGATCGTGGTGAACCTCTCGTACTGGTTCTGATTCGAGAGGCAGGCTGGAGGGAACGGCATGAGGAGAACGAAGATGAAAACGAGCACGATGCGCGGAACGGCGGCGGGCGGAACTGGGCCGGGCGCGTGGCTGCTCGCCCCGTTTCTCGCCCTTTGCGCCGCGGCGCTCTCGGCCGGGCCCGCGGAGGCCCAGTTGATGACGGTGTCTCAGACCATCCACGGGATGGACTGTGCGCCCTGCGCGCACGCGGTGGAGCGGCGCCTGGGCGCGCTGGATGGGGACCCGGTGATCGAGCTCAGCCTGAACCGAGGGGTGGCGGAACTTCGCTTCCAGGCCGCCCGCCACGAGGCGACCCTGGAGCGGATCCGGCGCTCCGTCCGGGAAAGCGGCTTTTCGGCGCGCGAGGCCCGCGTGCGGACGCGGGGGACGCTCGTCGCCGCCGGTGATGGGCCGGTCCTGAGGACCCCCGCCGGCGACGTGTTCGTCCTCGTGGCGTCGCCGGAGGCGCCCGCCGCGCTCCGCGAGCTGGCGGCGAAGTCCGAGGGCGAGCGGCTGACCGTGGCCGGGATCGTGGCCACGCAGCCGGATCCGGAGGGCCGGTGGGTGCTCGCGGTGGAGGACGTGACCGGGTGAACGGACGCTGGCGAGAGCTCCTGGGCGGAGCGGTGGCCCCGGTCGCCGTTCTCGGGACCCTCGTCTGCTGCGCGCTCCCGATCGCCCTGGTCGCCCTCGGCCTGGGCGGAGCGGTGGCGACCCTGGTGGAGACCGCCCCCTGGCTGGTGTCCCTGTCACGGCACAAGGAGTGGATGTTCCTCGGGGCGGGCGCGCTGCTGGCGGTGAACTACTGGGCGCTCTACCGCTCCGAGGCGGCCGCCTGCCGGCCGGGAGGGGCGTGCCATCCCTCGCGGCCGCTGGGCCGATGGCTCCGGCGCATCCACTGGAGCTCGGTGGTCGTCTACGGAATCGGGTTCTTCGCCGCCTATCTGTCCCTCCCGCTGACGCGGGCGCTCGGCGGTTGACCCCGCCGCCCCGCGCGATGTCGACGTCGGGAACGCCGGCGGGTCAGGGGAACGTCACTTGCGACCCGTCCATTGCATCCGGCTGCCCCTGAAGACTCCACCTCCACGGAAGGTGCGGATCGCGTGCGATCGGTCGTCGTCATCACGGGAGCCACGGCGGGCGTGGGGCGGGCCACCGCCCGCGCGTTCGCCGCGGAGGGCGCCCACGTCGCGCTGCTCGCCCGAGGGGAGGCCCGGCTCGAGGACACCCGACGGGAGGTGGAGGAGCGGGGCGGCCACGCGCTGCCGCTCCCGACGGATGTCGCCGAGGCTGAGCAGGTCGACGCGGCGGCCGAGCGCGTCGAAGCGGAATGGGGGCCGATCGACATCTGGGTGAACAACGCGATGACCAGCGTGTTCGCCGAGTTCACCGACATCGAGCCCGCGGAGTACCGCCGGGTCACCGATGTCGTCTACCACGGGCAGGTGTACGGCACGCGCGCGGCCCTCAAGCGGATGCTTCCGCGCGACCGCGGCACCATCGTCCTGGTGGGCTCCGCGCTCGCCTACCGCGGCATCCCGCTCCAGAGCGCCTATTGCGGGGCGAAGCACGCGACGCAGGGCATGTTCGATTCGATCCGGGCCGAGCTGCTCCACAAGGGATCCGGCGTGCACATCACCATGGTGCAGCTACCGGCCCTCAACACGCCCCAGTTCCGGTGGGTCCGCTCCAGCCTTCCCCTGAAGGCGCAGCCCGTTCCCCCGATCTTCCAGCCGGAGGTCGCCGCCGGGGCGGTCCTCTACGCCGCCCGCGCCCGCCGCAGGGAGGTGTGGGTCGGCTGGCCCACCGTACGCACGATCCTCGGCAACAAGGTCCTCCCGGGAGTGGGGGACCGATACCTGGCCCGGGAAGGATACGAGGGCCAGATGACGGACGAGCCGGAGGATCCCGACCGCCCGGACAACCTCTTCTCTCCCGTGGACCTCCCGTGGGAAGCCCGCGGCCCGTTCGACGAGCGCTCCGC
>CAZTGV010000184.1:0-2800 GCA_964613475.1 uncultured Gemmatimonadota bacterium | reverse complement strand
CCGGCCCGTGGCCGGCGTGGACCATCTCGCCGCCGGCCGCGGCGCCGTGGGGCTCGACGGCGAACACCACGTTCTGCATGAAGGCGCCGCCGTAGCACGACTCCCTCTCCCAGCGCCCGGGGAGGGCATCGCAGGAGGCGAGCGCCTCGAACAGGTCGCCGCGCAGGTGCAGCAAGAGCCCGTGGCCGAGCCCGTGCAGGCACTGGAAGAGCATCCAGCGGTCCCCGGCCGGGCCGCGGTACGGCTCGCAGGTCTCCCGCAGCACCGTCTCGTCCACCCCCTCCGCCCCGTGGGCGAGGAAGTGCGCCTGGATCACCCCATGATAGCAGCCGGAGGCGAACGCCTCCGTGCAGCGGGGGAAGACTTCGGCGAGGCCGTCGCCGAGACGATACGCCTCGAGGCCGATGTGATGGGCGTGGTGGTGGCCGTCCCGGGCGGCGTCCCCGTCCACCGCGGACAGACCCTCCAGCATGGCGAGCGCCGCGTCCGGGCCCTCGGTCGCGATCCTCCGGGTGAGCGCCTCTTCGTAGCAGGCGCGCTTTTCGTCGTCGCCCCGCCTGGCGCAGGCGGCGTGCGCCTCCGCCACCTCCGGGCCGAAGGCGGCCGGATCGGGGCCGCCGAACCCCGGGAGGTCCGAGAGGAGCGGCACCCGGCCGAGCCCGCTGGGGAGGGTGGCGAGCCACGCCCCCGCCACGACCAGCAGGGCGAGGAAGACTCCGAGGCCGATGCGCGCGCCGCGCCGGGACTGCCGCTCGCTCACGTCGTCAAGCTAGCCGGGCCGCTCGGCCGCGACCAGCCGGAGGCCCGCGCCGCGTCGCGACTACCCGCCGACCCGCCGCAGCCAAGTCCATGTCCGCGACCCGAAACAAGGATCGGCGCTCGCGGGGGGCGCCGGAGGCCTCGCGGTCACAGGAGCGACTCGGGGTCGCGGTCAAGCTCGAGCCGGAGCGCGGAAGGGACGCCCCCGTGCTCGGCCGTCCACCGGAGCACCGGCCCGAGCGTCGCCGCCCCCTCCGCCTTGATCAGGAAGTGCCAGCGCCAGCGACCCCGGATCCGGTCGATCGCGCAGGGGGCCGGTCCGACGACCTCCAGCCCCTCGAGCCGGCGCGCTCGCACCAGCGCGCGGAGGCGCTCGGCAAGCGCCTCCGCGGCGTCCGCGACGGCCTCCTCGTCCGTGCCGGAGAGGACCAGGTTCGCAAGCCGGCGGTGCGGCGGGTAGCCGGGCTCCCCCCGGTCGGCGAGCTCCCGCTCCGCGAAACCGACGTAGTCGTGCGCGGCCGCCGCGCGCAGGGCGAAGTGGTTCGGTCGGGCGGTCTGCACGAGCACCTCCCCGGGCTCGGTGCCCCGCCCGGCCCGCCCGGCCACCTGCGATAGGAGCTGGAAGGTGCGCTCGCTCGCCCGGAAGTCCGGCAGGTTCAGCCCCACGTCGGCGTTCACCACCCCGACCAGCGTGACGTGGGGGAAGTCCAGCCCCTTGGCGATCATCTGGGTGCCGAGGAGGACGTCCACCTCGCGCCGCCGCACCCGCTCCAGGATCTCGTGGTGGGCCCACTTCGTCCCGGTCGTGTCCAGGTCCATGCGGGCGATCCGCGCGTCCGGGAAGAGCTCGCCGAGCCGGCGCTCCACCTGCTCGGTGCCGACCCCGGAGTAGGCCGGCTCAGGCGTCCCGCACTCGTCGCAGCGGGCCGGTGGCGACGCCTCGTAGCCGCAGTGGTGGCACACCACCCGGCGGCGGCGCCGGTGGAAGGTGAGCGACACGTTGCACCGCCGGCATCCCCACACGCGGCCGCAGGCGGCGCACTGGACGAACGTCGCGTAGCCGCGGCGGTTGAGCAGCAGGATCGCCTGCTCCCCACGGGCGAGACGCCGCGCGAGGGCCGCGCGGAGCCGTTCGGTGAAGATCGGCGGGCCGCCCGCTCGCTCCGCCTCCGCCGCGTCCTCCGCCGCGTCCTCCGTCGCGTTCGCGCGGGCGCGCCCCCCGCCGGCGCGCTCGGCGCCGTCCGCCCGCAGGTCCACCAGCTCCACCCTCGGCAGCGGATGGCCGGTGACGCGCTCCGGGAGCTCGAGCAGCGCGTAGCGGCCCGCGCGCGCGTTCTCCCAGCTCTCGAGCGATGGCGTGGCCGAGCCGAGCAGGCAGAGGCAGCCTTCGAGGCGCGCGCGGACCGTCGCCACCGCGCGGGCGTGGTAGCGCGGCGTCTCCGACTGCTTGTAGGTCCCCTCGTGCTCCTCGTCCAGGATGATGGCCGCCAGGTCCCGCACCGGCGCGAAGATGGCCGACCGCGCCCCGATCGCGATCCGCTTCCGGCCCTCCCGCAGGGCGCGCCATTCGTCGTGCCGCTCGCCGGCGGAGAGCGCCGAGTGGAGCACCGCCACCCGGTCCCCGAAGCGGGCCCGGAAGCGGAAGAGCGTCTGCGGGGTGAGCGAGATCTCCGGCACCAGCACGATCGCGCCGCCGCCGTCGGCGAGCAGCGCCTCCAGCAGCTCCAGGTACACGAGGGTCTTCCCCGAGCCGGTCACCCCCCGGAGGAGCGCCACCCCCGGCCGCTCGGCGGCGGCGCGCTCCCGGAGCGCCCGGATGGCCGCCGCCTGCGCTTCGGTGGGCACGGGCCGCCCCGGGCCGGCTCCGGCGGTGGCCGCGGCCTTCGTGGCCGCCCCCCCATGCGCGGCCGCGTCGGCGTCCGCCGCGTCCGCCGCGTCCGCCGCCCCTGCGCCCCGCGCCGCCCCCGCCGCCACGTCCGCCGCCCCCGCCGCCGCCAGCGCGGCCAGCGCGGCCAGCGGATCCCGGCGCACCCTCTCCTCC
>CAZTGV010000183.1:0-2899 GCA_964613475.1 uncultured Gemmatimonadota bacterium | reverse complement strand
CCGTCCACCCGCAGGGCGACCGGGGGCCCGGCCCCGTCCGCCGTCATGGCGCCCAGGAGGTCCCGCGTCTGGTACGCGACCGCCTCCAGCGCGGCGCGGGCGATGTGGGCCGGGCCCGTGTCCCGGGTGAGCCCGAGCAGCGCGCCGCGGGCGTCCGCGTCCCAGTGCGGCGCCCCGAGGCCGACGAAGCCGGGGACGAGGTAGACCCCGCCCGTGTCCTCGACCTGGCGCGCCAGCGTCTCCGTCTCGGCCGCCTCGCGGATCAGGCCGAGCTCGTCGCGCAGCCACTGCACGGCCGCCCCGGCCACGAAGATCGAGCCCTCGAGCGCGTAGGTCGTACGGCCGTCCGCCCGCCAGGCGATCGTGCCGAGCAGCCGGTTGCGCGAGGCGACCGGCCGCTCCCCGGTGTTCACCAGGGCGAAGCAGCCGGTGCCATAGGTGCTCTTCACCATCCCCGGCTCGAAGAGCGCCTGGCCGAAGGAGGCGGCCTGCTGGTCCCCGGCCACCCCGGCGATCGGAACCGGCCGGCCGAGCAGCGCCTCCTCCGCCTCGCCGAAGTCCGCCGCGCTGTCCCGCACCTCGGGGAGGACCGAGGCCGGCACGCCGAAGCGGTCGAGCAGCGTCTCGTCCCACTGCTGGCGGTGGATGTCGAACAGCAGCGTGCGGGCGGCGTTCGTCACGTCCGTGGCGTGGACCCGCCCGCCGGTCAGGCACCACAGCAGCCACGCGTCCACCGTCCCGAAGGCGAGCTCGCCGCGCTCGGCGGCGCGCCGCGCCCCGTCCACGTGCTCCAGCATCCAGGCGATCTTGGTGGCGGAGAAGTAGGGATCCAGCAGCAGGCCGGTCCGCGCCCGGACCTCCGGCTCCCACCCCTCCTCGCGCCACCGGCGGCACAGGTCGGCCGTCCGCCGGTCCTGCCACACGATGGCCGGGTGGACCGGGCGGCCCGTCTGGCGCTCCCACAGCACGGCGGTCTCGCGTTGGTTGGTGATCCCGATCGCCTCCACCGCCGCCGCGTCCACCCCGCCGTCCGCCAGCGCCTCGCGGCACACGGTGAACGCGTCGGCCCGGATCCGCTCCGGATCGTGCTCCACCCAGCCGGGCTTCGGGTAGCGCTGCGGCAGCTCACGCCGCGCCGCCCCGCGGATCCGCCCCGTCCGGTCGAAGAGCAGCGCGCGGGTGGAGGTCGTCCCCTGGTCGAGGGCGAGCAGCAGGCGATCGGACATGGTCGCGAATCTCCCAGGCGAGGGTGCCGCGTCGACGCCTTCGGAGCGGATGGTGGCGGCGCCCCGCGCACGCCGCCAGGGCGCCGCTCAGGCCGAGAGGAGGGTCTTCGCCTCCTCGCCACGCCGGCGCAGCACGGACCACTCCGCCGCGAGGTCGTCGGTCTCCAGCCAGCCGATCCCGGTCCGCTCGCCGATCGCGCGCGCCCGCGCCAGGTCGCCCCACCCCTCCGCGGGCGGCGGGGGCGGCTCGCCCACGGCCTCGGCCGACAGGTCCACCAGCCGCAGGTTGAGCCGCAGCTGCTCGCGCCCTTCCTCGAGCGCCCGCTTCACGGCGTCGCCGACCCGCAGGTCGCGGTCGATCCAATCCCGCACGTGCCCCCGGCTCTCGATCAGGCGTCGGGCGGTGGCCGGCCGGACGATCGTCGGGATCCCGTCCGCCTTGTCCCCGGCCAGCGCCAGGAAATCGGCCACATAGGCGGGCGTGACGCCGAGGATCCCCTTCACGTCCGAGAAGCGGACCGTCCCGCGCACGCGGCCCCGCATCCAGGTGGAGCCGGAGAGGAGCTGCATGAAGTCCTTGTCATCGGAGCGGATGAGGATCGGCTCGATCCCCTCCAGCCGGTGGACGACCGCCGCGACCAGCTCGTCCGCCTCCCAGCGGTCGGTCCGGTACTGCACGGCGCCGAGGGCGGTCAGGACCTCCAGCATCGCCTCGAAGTCCTCGCGGCCGGCGAGCTCCCAGATCTCGGGCCGGTCCCGGTAGGCGGGCCACAGCTCGCGTTTCCGCAGGCGCTCCGCGTTCCAGCAGAGGACGTAGGGGTCCTCCGCCTCGGCGATCATCGCCCGGAGCATGCGCGGGACCTGGAATGTGAGGGGCCACTGGACGCGGCCCTTCAGGGCGTGGAAGGCGGCGAAGGCCACCATCCCCGCGTCGATCACCTGCACGGATCGGCGCGGACTCGGCGGGTCAGCCCTCCTCCAGCCGCCACACGACCGTGACCGTCTCGGTCACGTCCAGCACGCCGGGCTCGACCGGCGTCTCGACCGCCATGTCCGCCGCCGCCATCTCCATGGTCCGCGCGCGGAAGGGCATCGGCCGGTCTTCCACCAGGTGGATCTCCATCACCGGCCCGAGCCGTGCCCCCGCCGCGGCGGCCGCCGCCTCGGCGCGGGAGCGGGCGGCCTCGACGGCGCGCCGGACCGCCTCCGCCCGCGGGGCCGCGGCGTCGCGCACGTCGAAGGAGAGGCCCGCCACCCGGTTCGCGCCGGCGCCGATCCCGGCGTCGATCACCGCGCCGACCCGCGGCAGCGAATCGACCGTGACCTGGACGGCGTTCGTCGCCCGGTAGCCGACCAGGCGCGGCCCCTCCGGCTCCTCCTGCCCCGCCTGCGGCCGGGGCGGGCGATCGGGCCGGACGTAGATCGGCTCCAGCCGATAGCCGGCCGTGCGCACCCGGTCGCCCGAGAGGCCGAGCCCCTCGAGCGCCCGCAGCACGGCCTGCGTGCGCTCGGCGTTGGCCGCCGCCGCCTGGCGCGCCGAGTCCGCGCGGTTCTCCACCGCGAGCACAAGGATCGCGCGGTCCGGCGGCACCTCCACCGTGCCCGAGGCGCCGACCCGGACCGTCGGGGGCGCCTCCGCCGTCTGGCCGTCCTGCTGGGCGGCCGCCGGCGTG
>CAZTGV010000182.1:1495-2901 GCA_964613475.1 uncultured Gemmatimonadota bacterium | reverse complement strand
CACCTGGCGGCGGGCATGGTCGGCCGCATCCTGGTCGCGGCCCCGGATACCGATCCCGAGACCCTGGCCCCGCGCGGGGACTGGGAACGGGCGGATGCTGCCTCTCTCGGCCTTCCGGCAGGGGCGGTGGAAGCGCTGCGCGCGCTGCCCTCGGTGGCGGAGATCGTACGGCTCGGTGGGATCGGCGGGTCGGACGCCGGGCCGTAGGGCGCTCGCGAGCGGGGGGCGCTACGGCGACGCGCTGTAGCCGCCATCCGCCGCTTCGTCCAAGACGGCCCGCCCGTCCGCCTCGAGCTCCGTCGCACGGGCGGGCGGTCCCCCGTTCTCGCGGCGTGCCCTGGCGCCGTTTCTCCCTCCCGCGCCCAAGGGCAGGAAGCCGTACCGGACGAGAAGGGGAAGCGTCAGGGTCGTCACGAGGCGCCGCGTCCCGACGCCCATCGCGTCTCGCCACTCCACGTCTTCATCCAATCGGATCTCGCCCCGAAGCGATCGCACCGGGTTTCCGGCGATCACGTGCTGAACGGGCAGATCGATCGCCTCGCGCCGAACTCGCGGGAGGCCGTCGACCCGGATCGTCTCGTCGGTGCCGAAGAGGATCTGCCGCAGGGTGGCCGAGGGTGCCGCGACGAAGTCGTGGTACCGCACGCGCCGATACGAGGCGGCGTCCGACCCTATCGCCTCCGCCAGTACGTTGGAGATGGTCCAGAGGAGCGAGCCGGCCACCGGACCGCGCCGGGCCAGCTGCTCGGAGGCCGCGTCCGGACCGGGGCGTCGGGTCCGCTTGCCCAGCGAGAAGGTCACCCCGCGGCTATCGCGGACGAGGTGCACCACGTGGAGGCGCACCGCCCCCGTTTCCTGCAGGATCTTCGCGTACGAGAGGTTCTTGGAGGAGTCGACCAGGACGCGGGCGCCCGTCACCTCCCGCAGCGTCCGGTACAGGGCCGTCAGCTCCGCGCCGTACTCGGACAGATCCCGGGCCGAGACGGAGGCCGGCCAGGGGAGGAAGGCGTCGGCGACCGCCCTCCCTTCGGTGACCAGATGTCGGAACCGATCGATGTGCGCGGGATCCCGCGCGCGCCCAACCGCCCGGAGCCGGCGGGCCACACGGCTCCACACCGGACAGCGCCACAGGCGTGCCCCGCAGGCGCAGCGCTCGTTGGCGGCCATGCCGCGCCCGAAGAAGTGCATCATCTCGCCCGCCGCGAAGAGACCGTCCACCGTGCCGAGCGCCCGGTTGAGGAGGGTCGAACCGCTCCGCCCGATCCCGGCCACGTAGATGACCGGGACCGGATCGGCCGCGGTCGCCCGCTGGAACCCGCCGCTCAAGGCGAGCGGCCGTCCGGGTAGCGCCCCGGGCCATCAGGGTAGCCCCCCGGGCCGTCCGGGTGGTCCCCCGGGCCGTCCGG
>CAZTGV010000182.1:0-1395 GCA_964613475.1 uncultured Gemmatimonadota bacterium | reverse complement strand
CCCCCGGGCCGTCCGGGTGGTCCCCCGGGCCGTCCGGCGCGCGTCCCGGGGCCCGGCCCCGTCGCAGGCCCCAGCCGACGAGTCCGACGACCAGGCTGACGGCCACGGCTCCCGCGAGCAGCCATCCGCTCACGCTCCACGCGACCCCGAGCCACGCGAACAGAAGGATCTTCGGGAATCGACCGAGGAAGACCGCCGCGAGGTATTTACGAGCGGGGTACCGGCTCAGGGCGGCGAACACCCGGACGGTCCAGAACGGGACGGGGGTCCAGCTCACCAGCCAGATCGCCAGGAACGGGGAGCGGCCGAAAAGCCCTCGGAGCGAACGGACCCGACGGTTGCGGCGGAACCCGCCCAACGCGTCCAGGGACAGCACGCCGCCGTACAGGCGCAGTCCCGCCGCCTCCACCAGCAGCATGGTCCCTACCGAGACACCGGTGACGAGCAGCGGCCCTTCCACCCGGGCCATCAGCATCACGATCGGCTCGTACCCGAACGGGAACAGGGGCGAGAGGGGGCCGGTGAGCCACGCGGTGACCAGGGCGAAACCGGTCAGGGGCGCCGCGGCCGGCACCAGGAGCACGAGGAGGAGGCCGAGCGACCCGAGGAGCCCCGTCCCGCGGACCAGGAGGTCCCACGTCCGGTCGCCCCGCGGGCGGGTCAGGGCCCGCCACAGCCGCGCCCAGGCCGAGCGGTCTCGCGAACGGAGCGCTACTCCCGAAGCAGTCCCGTCCTCAGCGCGAATCGCACCAGCTCGGACCGGTGGTCCAGTCCCAGCTTGCTGGTGATCCTCGACCGATAGGTGTCGACCGTCTTCGGCGAGATGAATAGTTTTTCTCCGATCTCTCGCGAGCTGAATCCCTCGGCCGTAAGCGCGAGCACTTCCTGTTCCCGCGCGCTCAGCTTCCGGAGCTCCTGGGCGTCCTCGTCGTCCTCCAGGTTCTTGTATTCCCTCAGGAGCAGCGTCGTCGCCTGAGTCGGGAGGTAGACCTGCCCCCGGGCGACCGTCCGGATCGCCTCGACAAGATCCTCGTCCGCGCTCGTCTTCGTCAGGTATCCGCTCGCGCCCGCCTGGACCACGGGGACCAGGTACTCCTCCTCCGCGTGCACGGTGAGGACCAGCACGCGGCAAGGCAACTCGAGCGCGGCGATCCGGCGGGTCGCCTCCAGGCCTCCGGCGCCGGGCATCGAGATGTCCATTACGATGACATCGGGCTTGAGGATCCGGGCCTGCTCCACCGCCCGCTCGCCGTCGGAGGCCTCGCCCGCCACCTCGAGGTCCTCCTCCAGCCCGATCAGCGCGCGCAGGCCGGACCGGAACATCGCGTGGTCGTCCACCAGCAGCACCCGGATCGTGCGGGTCGGCTCAGACATCGTCGGCCTCTCCCTTTCCGA
>CAZTGV010000181.1:0-2921 GCA_964613475.1 uncultured Gemmatimonadota bacterium | reverse complement strand
ATCGGCTTCATCTTCCAGGCCTTCAACCTGATCGGCGACCTCACGGTCTACGAGAACGTGGAGCTTCCGCTCACCTACCGGGACGGCATGCCCGGAAAGGAGCGGAAGGAGCGGGTGATGGCGGCCCTGGAGCGGGTCGGAATGTCCCACCGCAAGAGCCACTACCCCTCCCAGCTCTCGGGCGGGCAGCAGCAGCGGGTCGCGGTCGCCCGCGCGGTGGTCGGCGACCCCTCCATCCTGCTGGCGGACGAGCCGACCGGGAACCTGGACTCGAAGAACGGCGAGGCGGTCATGGACCTCCTCAAGGAGCTCCACGGCGAGGGGGCGACGATCTGCATGGTCACCCACGACCCGCGCTACGCGGAGTACGCGCAGAGGACGATCCACCTGTTCGACGGCCGGATCGTGGAGGACGAGGAGCGCCCCGCGCGTGCCGTGCAGGAACTGCGCGAGGCGGGCTACGAGGTGGAGCTGTGAGGCGAGCGACCTCCCTCGTCCTCCTCTCCCTCCTGACGTCGCTCCCGCTGACGGCCCAGGTCCCGGAGCGCGAGGACCCGTCGCCCGAGGCGGCGGTGCGGCCGATCGACCGCCCGGAGGCCCGCCGGGTGGGGCTCGAGGAGGCCGCCGAGCTGGCCCTCCTACGGAGCCCGACCCTCGGCCGGGCCGAGGCCGAGCTGGACGGCGCGCGGGGCGAGAGGCTCCGAGCCTACGGCGCCCTGCTGCCGAGCCTGGAGGTGGGTTACGGCTACTCGAACTCGAGCACGGGGCGCCTGGATCCCACCGGCCAGACGATCACCAACACGAGCTGGTCGACGGAGCTCACCGCGCGCTACGACGTGCTCGGCCTGTTCCGCCGCACGTCCAACCTCTCGGCCGCCCGCCAGCGGGCCACGGCGGCCGGGGCGCGCTACGCCGAGGAGCGGTACCGGGCGGCGCTCGATGCGAAGACGGCCTGGTTCGAGGCGGTGGCGGCCCGCGAGCTGGCCGCGGTGGAGGAGGGCCGGGTCCGCCGGCAGGAGGCGCAGCTCGACTCGGTGACGGTGCAGCTCGAGCTGGGCGAGGTGGCCCGCACGGACGTCCTCCGCTCCGAGGTGGCGTTGAACGAGGCCCGGCTGACGCTGGTCCGCGCCCGCAACGCCGTGCGGACCGCCGACCTCGCCCTGGCGCGCGCGATCGGGGAGGAGGGTCCGGTGGTCCCCTCCGCCACCGAGGTGCCGGACCCCCGGCCCCTGGCGCTGTCGCGCGAGGAGGCGCTGGCGCGCGGGCTGGGCACCGGGCCCGCGGTCCGCAGCGCCCGCGCCGAGGCGGACGCGGCCGAGGCGGGCCTCAAGAGCGCCAGCTCCGCCGTGCTCCCCCAGCTCGGCTTCGCCGGGGGGTGGGCCTGGTCCGCCTCCGAGTTCCCGCCCGAGCAGCGGAGCTGGCGGATCCTCCTGTTCGGCGGCATCCCGCTGTTCAACGGCTTCCAGCGGGAGAACGAGATCTGGCAGGCCTCGGCGCGCGCGGACGCCGCCCGCGCCGACGCGCGGTCGGCCGAGCTTCGGCTCCGCGAGGAGGTGGAGGCGGCGTTCGGGCAGGTGGAAGCGGCGCTGTCGGCCGTGGCGCTGGCCGACAAGACGGTGGAGCTGTCGCGGGAGGAGCTGGAGGCGAACCAGGAGCGCTTCCGGTTCGGGCGCGGCTCCATCCTCGAGCTCCAGGAGGCGCAGGTCGCCCTCGGCCGCGCCGAGGCGGAGCGGGTGCGCGCCCGCTTCGACTACCACGTCGGCGTCGCCACGCTCGAGTTCCTGCTCGGGGCCGACCTGTGATGCGCCCGCTCGCCGCGGGCGCGTTGATCTTCGGCTTCGGGCTGGGGATCGGCATGGTGGCGGGCACATGGTCGGACGCGGCGAGCAGCCGGACGGACCTCCCGGCCCCGCACGGGCCCCCTGTCGTATCGGCTCCGCCCGCCGGAGCGGCTGTCCGGGCGCCGTCGCCCTACTCCCTGGTCGGAATCCAGTCCCGCGATCGCCACCTTCCACGAGGAGCGAGCCGATGGACGCGCTGATCCAGGACCTCCGGTACGCGCTGCGGCAGATGCGCCGGCGGCCGGGCTTCGCCGCCGTGGCCGTCCTCACCCTGGCGCTCGGGATCGGCGCCACCACCGCGATCTTCAGCGCCGCCCACGCCGTCCTCTTCCGACCGCTCCCCTTCGACGATCCCGACCGGCTGGTCCTCGTGTGGGAGAGCAACCCGGGCGAGGGCTGGAGCGAGCGGAACGTCGTCTCCAGCGGCAACTTCATGGACTGGCGCGACCAGGCGACCTCCTTCGAGGGTCTGGCCGCGTTCAGTTGGGCCTATGGGGTGGGGCTGGCGGGCGAGGACGCGGAGCCGGTCCGGGTCCTGGCCCGCCGCGGGAGCCCGGACCTGTTCCGCCTGCTCGGCGTCTCCGCGCTGCACGGCCGAATCCCCTCCGAGGACGAGGTGGCGGTCGGAGGGCGCGGGGCGCTGCTGGGCCACGGCCTCTGGCGCCGCCGCTACGGCGGCGACCCCGCGATCGTCGGCCAGCGGATCCTGGTGAACGATGCGCCGGTCACCGTGCTGGGGGTGCTCCCGCCGGCCGTCGACGTGCCGAGGCTGAACGCCGACCTCTGGTTCGCCCTCGCCTTCGACGAGGAGGACCGGGCCTCGCGCCGCTCCCACATGTGGCAGGTGCTCGGGCGCCTGCGTCCCCCGGCGACGTTGGAGGGGGCGCGTGCCGAGATGGCGACGATCGCCGACCGGATCCGCGCGCGGCACCCGGAGTTCATGGAGGGCTTCGGCACGCGCGTCGTCCCCTTCCGGGGCGACATGGTCCACGAGGTGCGGCCGCTCCTCCTCGTCCTGCTCGGGGTGGTGGCCGCCGTCCTCCTCATCGCCTGCGCGAACCTGGCGAACCTGCTTCTCGC
>CAZTGV010000180.1:0-2998 GCA_964613475.1 uncultured Gemmatimonadota bacterium | reverse complement strand
TAGAGCGCTGCGCTCACATCGCAGAGGTCGGGGGTTCGAGTCCCTCCCGCCCCATTCGTGTTCAGTGCCCGCGGGCGTAGCTCAGTTGGTAGAGCGCCAGCTTCCCAAGCTGGAGGTCGCCGGTTCGAGACCGGTCGCCCGCTTTCCTATCGACCCTTCGGGGTGAATCGCTTTCCCGCCCCCTCGCCGGAGACCGTCGCTCCCGCGCAGCTCGCGCGTCGCGCAGGCCTCGACCCCCCTCGATTTCACGCCGCGCTCCCGGGCGTCGTTTTCTCCATGGAGGCCGCCGAACTGCCCCACCCGAAAGGAAGGCGACCGAATGATCGCGCGGAGCTGGAGCGGCGCCACGGCCTCCGAGGATGCGCCCGGGTACCTCGACTACCTGCTGCGCACGGGCGTGAAGGAGTACAGGCGCACTCCCGGGAATCGGGGCGCGCACGTGCTCCGAAGTATCGACGATGAGCGCGCCCGGTTCCTCCTGATCTCCTTGTGGGACTCCATGGAGGCGGTCCGTCGCTTCGCGGGGGAGGATCCCGAGCGGGCGGTCTTCTATCCGGAGGACGACCGGTTCCTGGTCGAGCGGGACGAGCGTGCGGAGCACTGGGAGGTCCTGGTCGAGGGCGGAGTCGGCGCGATCGCGCGGGTGTGGCGCGGCTGGACGCCTCCGGAGAACGCGGACGCCTACGAGCGACTGCTGCGGGAGGAGGTCTTCCCCTCCATCGGCGCACGAGGCATCGCCGGCTACCGCGGCGTCCACCTCCTGCGCCGCGAGCTGGACGGCGAAGTGGCGTTCACCACGATCCTGTGGTTCGACACGTGGGCAGGGGCCCGGGAGTTCGGTGCGGGGGAAGGCGACGACTACGAGGTCGCGTACGTCCCGGCGGCCGCACGCGAGCTTCTGGCGCGCTTCGACCGGCGCACCGCCCACTACGAGGTCTACGTCGCGCCCGGTGCAGGGGCCGGTGTCCAGGTCGGAGCGACGGCCGCCCCTCCCGCGACGGGGGACGACGCTCCGACCGCATAAAAAGGCCGAGCCCTCAGCCCGCGAACTGCTGCCGCTCCGTCGACCCCTCCAGGCTCGCCGTGGAGGCCGTCCCGCCGCTCACCGCATCCAGGACCCGGTCGAAGTAGCCGGCGCCCACCTCCCGCTGGTGTCGGACCGCCGTGTAGCCGGCCTCGGCGCGGGCGAACTCGCGCTCCTGGAGCGCCACGTAGGCGGACATGCCGTCGGCCGCGAAGTCCCGGGCCAGCTCCCACGTCCCGAAGTTGATCAGGTGCCAGCCGGCCAGGGTCACGAACTGGAAGCGGTAGCCCATCGCCGCCAGCTCGGTGTGGAAGCAGGCGATCTCCTCCGGCGACAGGTGCTTGGACCAGTTGAACGAGGGCGAGCAGTTGTAGGCGAGCAGCTTCTCCGGGTAGCGCTCGTGGACCGCCTCGGCGAAGCGGCGCGCCTCGCCCAGGTCGGGGGTCTTCGTCTCGCACCACAGGAGGTCTGCGTAGGGCGCGTAGGCCAGCGCGCGGGCGATCGCCGACTCGAAGCCGGGCCGCACCCGGAAGTAGCCCTCCGGGGTCCGCTCGCCGGTCAGGAACTCCCGGTCCCGCTCGTCTACGTCGCTGGTGAGCAGGGTGGCCGCCTCCGCGTCGGTGCGGGCGAAAACGAGTGTGGGCACGTCCAGCACGTCGGCCGCCAGCCGCGCCGCGGTCAGGGTGCGGATGAACTGGCCGGTCGGCACCAGCACCTTCCCGCCCAGGTGCCCGCACTTCTTCTCCGAGGCGAGCTGGTCCTCGAAGTGGACGCCGGCCGCCCCGGCGGTGATCAGCGCCTTGGTGAGCTCGAAGGCGTGCAGCGGCCCGCCGAAGCCGGCCTCCGCGTCCGCCAGGATCGGGGCGAGCCAGTGCGTCGGGCGACCGCCGCCGGACCCGACCGGCGCGCCGTTCCCCGCCGGCGCGCCGTGGCCGCCGGCGCCGGCCTCGCTCCAGGCGATCTCGTCGGCCCGGAGCATGGCCGCGTTCAGCCGTCGCACCAGGGCGGGGACGCTGTTCGCCGGGTACAGACTCATATCGGGGTAGGTCTGCCCGGCCAGGTTCATGTCGCCGGCCACCTGCCACCCGCTCACGTAGATCGCCTCGAGTCCCGCGCGGACCATCTGCACGGCCTGGGAGCCGGTCAGCGCGCCGAAGGTGCGCACGGCCTCCCGGGTCTCGAGCAGGTGACGGAGCCGCTCGGCGCCGAGCCGCGCCAGGGTGTGCTCGACGCGTACCGAGCCCCGGAGGCGGACCACCTCCTCGGCCGAGTAGGGGCGCTCGATGCCGCGCCAGCGCGCCTCGTCCTTCCACGCGCGGGTCAGCGCCTCGACCTCGCCCCGCCGGGACCCCTCGCGGTCCGGGCGCCGCGCGCCGGCGCGGCGAGCCTTCCTCTCGCCCGTGCCGGGCTTCGGGGTGCGTGGCGGACCGCCGTCTTCCTGCTGCATCGGTGCCTCCGGGTGATGCCGGGTCAGCGGAGCCGCTCGCCGCCGGGCAGGGTCAGGAACGGGACGAAGCGGTCCTCGAGGACCAGGTGGTCCAGCAGCTCCGCGGCGTCCTCCAGGTTCGGTCGCGGCTCGTCCTCCTCGCGGATGCGGGCGAGCTCGGCGTCCCGCGTCTCGCGGTAGAGGGCGGGCGTCACGGGGCGGCCGTCCGCCAGGCGGACCGCGTGGTGCCGCCACTGCCAGAGCTGGGCGCGGGAGATCTCGGCCGTCGCGGTGTCCTCCATCAGGTGGAAGATCGCGACCGCCCCGCGGCCGCCGAGCCAGGCCTCCAGGTAGCGGAGCGCCACGCCCACGTTGGCGGCGACGCCCTCCTCGGTGACGCGGCCGTCGGGCACCCGGACGTCCAGAAGGTCGTCGGCGCCGACCTCCACCTCCTCGCGGAGGCGGTCTTTCTGGTGCGGCGCGTCGCCCAGCACCTCCTCGAACGCCTCCCGGGCGATCGAGACCAGGGCCGGGTGCGCGACCCAGGT
>CAZTGV010000179.1:0-3013 GCA_964613475.1 uncultured Gemmatimonadota bacterium | reverse complement strand
GTGCCCTTCGGTTCCCTCGTGCTTCGCTCGCTCATGGTTCGTCTTTCCGGCCGGGGGTGAACGACGATCGCAAGATAGCCCGGTCGCGCGATCATCGCCGCCGGGCTTCGGCGCAGAGCGCGAGCAACGCCGCGTAGCTCGCCGGCGGCTCCAGTCCGAGCGAGGCCGAATACATCCGCGTCAGGGACAGGATGAGCGCCCGGTCAGTCTCGGCGCCGGGACCTCGGCGTCCGGCACCTTCGAACAGGAGGTGGTCGCGGACGGCCGAGATCACCCGCCGGAACCCCTGTTCCGCGAGCTCGCGCCGGTCCGTATCGGAAGCATGTCCGCCCGACCTGCGCGGGGACGCTCCCCGCGACCGACCGCCGCCGGGGCGCTCGTCCGGCGCCGGCGCCACGAGCAGGCCTGCCACCAGGGCGGCGATCTCGCCATCCAGCCAGCGCAGGCGCGCGATCGCGCCCGCGTCCGCGCCGCGCAGCAGGTCCAGGTAGAAGGCGCGGATCGGCTGGTCGTCCGCCAGGAGCAGACGACAGAACCTCCGGATCACCTCGGCGGCCGCCGCCTCCGTCCGGACGCCGCGCCACGCCTCCGGAGCGAGGAACTTCCGCCAGCGCTCTCGCAGGTCGGCCCAGAAGCGCTCGCGCACGAACGCGACCGCGACGTCCTTGCTCTCGAAGCGGGTGTAGAACGCGCCGACGGAGGTGCGGGCCCGGGCGACCACGTCCTGGACGGTGATCTCGGATGGCGCCCGCTCCGCCAGCAGCGCACCGGTGGCCCCGGCGATCCGCTCCAGCGTGCGTCGGCTGCGCGCCTGCCTGGGTGGCCGGAAACCGGCCAGTGCGGGCTCGCTCATTGGGATCGGCCGGGAAGGCGGTCCTCCTTGCGTCCGCTTCCTGTTCTTCGCACCATCATAAATCAGAATATCCATTCTGTTTTTCCCGCGCAAGCGGGGCGGTTGAGGCCGCGGGAGCGGTGGCCGAGAAACGGAGGCGAAGCGACGTGAAAGGACGGAGACGATGGGTAAGCTCGACGATGAACCGGCGCGCCGGCCGAAGCGCCGGGGCGCCCGCACCCTGCTGCTCGCGGCCATGATCGGGGCCGGGTGCGCCGCCTCACCGGAATCGCCCGCCGCGCCGGAGACCGTCGTCCGGGCCTTCCTCGACGCCCTCGACAGCCACGATGTGGAGCGCGCGCTCTCCCTCCTGGACGAGACGTTCACCTTCCGGAGCGCCGACGGGAGCGTGGCGATCGACCGCGCGGGCATGCCCGCCGTGCTGGGGTGGGACGCGGCGGCGGAAGGTTCGGTGGAGGTGAAGGCTCTGGAAGCCGTCGGCGACACGGTCCGGGTTCGCCTGACCGAGCGGAGCCGGTTCACGGAGCTCCTTTCCCTCGAGCCCTGGGAAGTCGACGCCACGTTCGTGGTCCGCGACGGGCGGATCGTGGAGGAGGTGGCGCGCGAGGTGGCGGTCGACGGGGAGGGGATCACCGACCGCTTCCAGCGCGCTCTGGCGCCCGTCCGCCGGTGGGCCGACACGGCGCGCCCGGCGGAGGCGGAGGCGCTCTTCGCCGGCGAGGGCGTCGCCGGCTACGATGGTCCCACCGCGCGGCGGCTGCTGCGGCTGCTCGAGGACTATCGGAAGGAGCGGGAACGGTGATCTGTCGGGCATCGCGAGCCCTCGGCCCGACCGCCCTGGCGGCTCTCATCCTTCCCGCTTCCGGCGCCGCGCAGAACGCCGACGTCCTCACCGCGCCCTATTCCGAAGACGCCTGCCCGCCCTGCGCCGGGTGGAACGAGCCGCAGGCTCCCTTCCGCGTGTTCGGGGACACCTACTACGTGGGCACGCGGGGTCTGGCCTCGCTCCTGATCGCCTCGCCCGAGGGGCACATCCTGATCGACGGAGGGCTTCCGGACTCCGCGCCGCACATCCTCGAGAACGTCCGGGCCCTCGGCTTCGACGTGGCGGACGTCCGGCTGATCCTCATCTCGCACGCCCACTATGACCACGCGGGAGGGGTCGCGGCCCTCGAGCGCGCCTCCGGGGCGCGGGTGGCGGCGCTCCCGGCCGCCGCGGCGGTGCTGGAGCGGGGGCGGATCGGGCCGGACGACCCGCAGCACGGCGTGGCCCTCGACTTTCCCGCCGTCCCGGCCGTCGAGCGGATCGAGAACGGGCAGACGCTCCGCGTCGGCCCCCTGGCGGTGACGGCGCATCGCACGGCGGGGCACACGCCGGGGGGGACGAGCTGGTCGTGGGAGTCCTGCGAGGAAGGCCGCTGCCTGCACCTCGTCTACGCGGACAGCCAGACGCCGGTCTCGGCGGACGGCTTCCGCTTCACCGACAGCCCGGCGTACCCGACCGCGATCGCCGACTTCGAGCGCGGCTTCGCGGCCCTCGAGGCGCTGCCGTGCGACATCCTGGTGACCCCGCACCCTGGCGCCTCCTCGTTCTGGGAGCGGATGGCCGAGGTCCGGGAGGGGCTGGTCGACGCCGGGGCGTGCGAGGCGTACATAGCCGCGGCGCGGGAGCGGCTCGCGCGGCGGCTGGAGGCCGAGGCGATGGAGCGGTAGGATTCTCTCGGCGTTCCTCGGACGGCTACGTGCCCGAGCTCGGCACGCCTCGTGAAGGGCACTACGTTTACGAAGCCCTCGATCCTTCCCGAGAGGCCCCACATGTTCGAATACGAGCCGCGCCTCGCGGAGCTCGCCGACGCTCTGGACGCGCTCCGTCCCGAGCACGGATGGTTGCGGGTGGAGCGACGCCGCGAGGGCCCGGTGGCGAAGCGGGTGGCCGAGCACGACCGGGTCGAGAGGCGGCTCATCCTCATCGAGGGAGCCGCCGTCCTGGAGGAGTTCCCGGATCCGGCGACGAAGCCGGGTGCCCGCATCACGCGTGAGGTGGGCTTCTCCGTGAGGGGCGATCTGCAGCTTGGCGGCCGGCGGTTCGATGCGGTCGAGGAGCTGGCCCGGAAGGTCGTGTCCTACCTGGAGGGCGAGAGCCTGCCGCCGGACGGCGCG
>CAZTGV010000178.1:0-3048 GCA_964613475.1 uncultured Gemmatimonadota bacterium | reverse complement strand
CGGGCAAGCACTTCGACCCGGAGATGGTGCGGGTCTTCCTGGACGAGGTCCTCGCTGAGGAGGACGGCGCCCCCCCGGCGTCCGCTCCGGCGGCTTCGGCCGCTTCGGCGGCTACGGCTCCTCCGGCCCCGGAGACCGCAGGGCCTGCACGGTGACCGCGCAGAGGACCGCCCAGGTGAACCCGACCCCGTAGCCCGCCAGGACGTCGGACGGGAAGTGGAGCCCCAGGTAGAGCCGGGACAGCCCGATGAGCAGGATGGTCGCGCCGGCCAGCAGCGCCGCGGCCACGCTGGCCCCGCGTCCGGGGGAGAGCCGGTGGACGATGAAGGCGAGCGTCACCAGCGTGACCATCGCCATGGTGGCATGCCCGGATGGATAGGCGGCGGAGTGCTCGGCCACCGCCCCGCGCAGCTCGAACACTTGCGGGCGGGGGCGGTCGAAGGTGGCCTTGAGGACCGGCGTGATCGCGCCGGCGCCCCCCACCGCGACCACGACCAGCCACGCGTGCGCCCGTTCCCGCAGCAGCCAGAGGAGCGAGGCGGCCACCACGGCGACCAGGACGATGACCAGCGTGTCGGCCATCACCGTGACCTCGAGCGCGGCCTGGTCCAGCCACGGCGTGGACCGCTCGTTCAGCCACAGCAGCACCGCGCGGTCGAGCTCCGCCGTGTCGCCTTCCAGCACCCCTTCGGTGAGCTCCGACAATCCCCACAGCCCGAGAAGGGCCAGGATGAGCCCGGCGGAGAGGACCACGCCGGTCGCCGTGTAGAAGCCGTGCAGGTACCGGAGAAGCGACCGAAGCGGCATTGAATGACCCCGGCTGGACTCGGCGCGGAGTCGTGGCCGTCACTCCGTACGCTGATCTAGCAGACTCTCGGCTCGTGCAAGCAGGAGGTCGGCTAGCTCCTCCGCACCCGAACAAAGGATCTCGTCCCAGCAGAAGCCCTCGTCGAAGCGCAAATCCAAAAACTCGCGATCGACCACCTCGTCCGAAGGGGCGAGAACAAGCAGGCTCGCGGCCTCGCGCTCGATCTGTAGGACGCCTGTGGGGCCCTCCGGGGTGAACTTGACCGCCACGTACTTAGCCCCGTTGCGGGGTCTCGCGGGCCGCAGACGGGGGTGGACTCTGGCCCGCCGCGCCAGGGCCGCTCTCAATTCTTCCACCCGCATCTGGTGGGCCTCGCTCATCAGGTGCACGCCCTCTCCTGGGGCGGGCCACGCTCCGAGTGATCACCCGCCGTGCGATTCAAGAGCCCGGCAATCCGACCTAGTAAAACCGTTGTCGACGCTGGCTTCCGTACGTATCCGTCGAACAGGTCTCGCATTTTTCGACCCTCTCCCGGCGACCGGTTGGTTCCTGACACGGCTAGCAATGGAGGGCAGCCCTGTTTCCGAAGGCGTTTGGCCGTCTCAAAGCCGTCCATGACCGGCATGGAAACGTCGAGAAGTACCAGGTCCGGGGGCCGGGCCCCCACTCGCTGGAGCGCTATCTCCCCGTTCTCCGCTTCGTCGACGTAGTAGCCTTCGTGCTCCAAGAGCGTGCGCAGAGCGGTGCGCCACTCGGAATCGTCGTCGACGATAAGGATCAGCGGAGGAATCGGTGTTCGTCCTTCCCTTGGTGCTGAGGCGTTACGGTGAGCGTTGAAGGGCATCGAACCTCGCCCGGACGACCGATACGATCAAGGGGAATCTCGGATTTTCGCCCGAAAGGGATCAGCAAGTCAGGACCGTTGGTGGGGAGCGCAAACAATATGCCTTACGTTCAATATGCCTTACGTTCGCCGGGGAGAAGGGGCGGCTGTCAGCGATCAGGCAACCGAGGATTCGCAGCCTGCTCGGAGCTACATCAGCAGCTTTGTCGGATCGGAGGAGCACGGCCAACCCCGATCCGGGGATTGATATCTATGTTGTAGGTACGCCCCTCGGTTTGGATCATTCCGTAGCGCGTGGCGTCGTCAGCAGTGTTCGCCGCAGAGAAGGCTATATGATGGTCCAAACTGACGCGGCTCTGAACTATGGAAATAGCGGCGGACCCATGGCGGATGCTGTTTCCGGAGTCGTGTACGCTATGGTATTGGAGAAGATGCTGGGCGATGGCATGGAAGGCCTCGGATTCGGGATCGCAACGGCCGATGCGATGCGCATCCTCGGAGTGGATGTTCGGTATTGATTCTCAACACGTGGAGCCGCATTCGGGCACGAAGTGCAGCCAGTGACCACCTAGTGCATTGGGTTACATTCTCCGTGCTCGTACATTGTCCTGGTCGCGCGCGTGAGTTGCTCGAGAGACCCCTCGCGTGGATGGGAAGATGGCGCAGCGTCCCCCTGCCCCTGTCCTCGGGATCGCCGCGGCCGCGGCGCTCGCTGCATGCGCCAACGGGCTGGAGCTGCGGAACGGCCTGACGCCGGACCGACGCCAGCACTGCCGTTCGGCCAACCTGCCGCGTCAGATACCGCCCGCCGAGGCGCTCTTGGACGTCTCGGCGCTCACCGAGACGCTGGCGCGGCTTCCCCGGGGTCGGGCGCACGTCTCCGTCAAGTTCGGTCCCGGCGGAGTCCCTGCGCGCCACACGGTCGTACGCAGCGATCTCCCCAGGGAGCGCGACACCGATGTCGAGCGGGCCGTGCACGCGACCTTGAAGCCCCAGGACGAGGCCCACTGGGGAGTTCGGCTCGAGCTCGAGACGGGGCCCGGTCCGTCCGTGGAGATCCGGCGACAGAGGATGTGTCAGGCGATCGTGCGCCGCGGCGAGACGAGCATCCTCAGAGGGCTCAATCCGCCTGGCCAACGCACCTCGAGCACGCTGCTCCGCGTTCTCGTCGACCCGAACGGCCAGGTGATCGAGGCTGAGCCCCACCGGGGCTCCGGGGAGGGCGTCGAGATGGTGCCACTGGCCGGAATGCTGAGCTTCCACCCGGCGCTCGAGGACGGCATCCCCGTCACGAAATGGGCGCTGGTCCGCGTCCCGATCGCCCGCTAGCTCCTTCAGGAGCCGCAACAGAGGCGAACCTTCGCGCGGGCCGACGCCACCTTCACATGCGGCGGTC
>CAZTGV010000177.1:1398-3049 GCA_964613475.1 uncultured Gemmatimonadota bacterium | reverse complement strand
GTCGCCGACCGCTCCTGGAACCACGCCACGAAGCGCGGGATCCCCTCCTCGATCGGGGTCCGCGGCTCGTAGCCGAGCAGCCGCCGCGCCTTCGCGATGTCCGCGTACGTGCGCTCCACGTCCCCCGGCTGGGGCGGCAGGCGCCGGATCTCCGGCTCCACCCCCATCGCGTCCGCGATCAGGCGGATGAGCCGCGACAGCTCCACCGTGTCGCTCTCCCCCAGGTTCACGATCTCGAACGCCTCGGGCCGCTCCTCGAGATAGGCGATCGCGCCCTCGATCCCCTGCAGGACATCGTCGACGTACGTGTAGTCGCGCCGGCTCGTCCCGTCCCCGTACTGCGGGATCGGCCGCCCCTCGGCCATCAGCCGGGCGAACTTGTGGATCGCCAGGTCCGGCCGCTGCCTGGGCCCGTACACGGTGAAGAAGCGGAGCGCCACGATCCCCGTGCCGTGCAGGTGCCAGTGCGCGTGGCAGAGCAGCTCCGCGGCGCGCTTGGTGGCCGCGTAGGGGGAGATCGGCGCGTCCACCGGATCCTCTTCCGAGAAGGGCACCTTCTCGTTGTTCCCGTACACGGACGAGGAGGAGCCGAACACGAAGCGCGGAATCCCCCGTTCGCGCGCCAGGTCGAGCAGCGCCTGCGTCCCGCCCACGTTCACCGACTCGTACAGGGCCGGCTGGGCGATCGAGGGCCGCACGCCGGCGCGCGCCGCCAGGTGGACGATCGCGTCGATCCCGTCGGGCAGGCCGGCCAGCGTCTCGGCCGAGCGGATGTCCCCCTCCACCAGCCGGAAGGCGCCCCGGTCGCGGACCGCGGCCAGGTTGGCCCGCTTCACCACCGGGTCGTAGAAGTCGTCGAAGTTGTCGATCCCGACCACCTCGTGGCCGCGCTCGAGCAGCCGCTCCACCAGGTGGCTCCCGATGAACCCGGCCGCGCCGGTGACGAGGACCTTCACTGGACCGCGATGATGACCGTCGCCGTGGCCGTGGCGACGGAGGTGAGAATGCCCACCCATTCCGTGATCCGGAGGCCGCCCGACTGCCGCTCCGGCTTCTGCGGCACCGTGATGGCGCTGCCCGGGTCCGGGTCCGGCACGCCGCCGCCGAAGAAGAGGAAGCCCTTGCCGCGGGTCCGCACCTCGCCGTTCGCGTAGCGGACGCGGGTGCGGCCGCGGTCGGCGTCCTCCGCGTAGCCGCCCGCCTGGTCGATGTAGTAGTCCAGCCCGGCGCCGCGCCGGTAGAGGACCTTCGTCTCCAGCCCCACCGCGCCCCGCACCTCGACGGTCGGGATGTAGCGGGGAACGAAGATCGAGTCGCTCGGCGCCACCAGGACGTCCTCCGGGCCGCCGGCGCGCCGCATGGCGCGGACGAAGTCCACCCCCACCCGGGTCCGCTCCACGCCCGGCTGCGCGGGCCGGAGCCGCTCCCGTACCTCCCCCGCCTCCCCCAGGCGGGCCCGCTCCCGCGCACTCAGCGTGTCCGCGAAGGCGCGGCCGGCGATCTGGGCGGCGGTGAGCGTGTCCACGTCGCCGTCCGACTCGGCCCTCCAGAGCTGGAGCCCGCCCGGGTACGCCTCCGGCGTCAGGCCGCCCGCCCGCTCGATGAGGTCGGTGAGCCGCTCGCTCCGCGTCTCCAGCGAGTAGGGGCCGGG
>CAZTGV010000177.1:0-1298 GCA_964613475.1 uncultured Gemmatimonadota bacterium | reverse complement strand
AGCCGCACGGGGATCATCGTCCGCGTGTAGTCCGGCTCCAGGCGCTGGATCTGGGCGCGCCCCTCGTACGCGTCCGGCAGCAGCCCGCCGGCGCGCTCGATCAGGTCCGAGAGCCGCATGCCGGGCTCGACGCCGTAGGTCCCGGGCCGCCACACCCCGCCGGCGATCGTGACCCTGTTCCGCATCTCGCCCAGCACCGCGAACACGTTCACCCGGTCGCCGGCGCGGAGCGACACGCCGCCCGCCTCCTCCAGCGAGGCGAGCGAGACGTCGAGCACCGCGCGGTGCCGCCCCTCCGTCCGCTCCTCGGGGGGAAGGATCCGCTCCACCTGCACCCGCCGGAGGTCCGCCTCCGACTGGAGGCCGCCGGCGTAGCGGATCGCGTCGGCCAGCGTCTCGCCCTCTCGGAGCTCGTACAGGCCCGGGCGGTGGACCGCCCCGTCCACCTGCACCCGCCGCTCCACCGCGGGGACGAAGACGATGTCCCCCTGCTCGAGCCGCAGGTCCTGGGAGGCGTCGCCCCGGAGGAGGTAGTCGTACAGGTCGATCCGGCGCACCATCTGCCCGCCCCGGTTCACCCGCACCTCGCGGAAGGAGCCCGCCCGGCTCGGCCCGCCCGCCCAGTAGAGCGCCGTGAGCGCCGTGGCCAGGCTGCTGAGCTGGTAGGCACCCGGCTCCTCCACCTCGCCGATCACGAACACCTGGTTCGTGCGGAGCCGCCCCAGCGAGACGTCGAAGAAGGTGGTCGCCTCCGGCCCCCGCCGGATCCCCGAGTACGCCTGTCCGAGCCGCTCGAAGAGCAGCGCGTCGAGCTGGGCGAGCGACCGCCCGGCCACGTGCACCCGGCCGACGTCCGGGATCACGATCCACCCCTCGCGGGTGACCGTCAGCCGGTACGCCTGCTCCACGTCCCCGGTGAGGACGAGCACCAGCTCGTCGCCCGGCCCGACCCGGTAGTCCGAGGGCACCGGCCCCGCCGTGACCGGGACGAACTGGGAGGTGGCGCGGGAGAAGAGCTCGCGGCCGAAGATGGGCGGGCCGGCGTGCTGTTCCCCCGGGGTGCCGCGGTCGCGGGCGGGGGGGGCGCGCGCGCCTCCGGCGGCCCGGCGGCCGGGCCTGCCCCCGTCGGCTTCCATCGGCGTCTCCTGGAGGCCCGGCGGCGGCACCGGTCCGACGCCCGCGCCCTCTTCCCGGCCGGTCTCGTCCAGGTCCATGAGCACCTGAAGGAGCGGCCGGGGATCGGTCGATTCCGGCACGCCCTCGGCGCGCCCCTCGACGACCGCCAGCCAGGGGTCCGC
>CAZTGV010000176.1:0-3110 GCA_964613475.1 uncultured Gemmatimonadota bacterium | reverse complement strand
CCTCCAGCGACACGACGCGGGCGCCCCCCGCGTCGAGCAGCGCGCCGGCGCGCTCCGTCGCCGCGCGGTCCAGCGCCGCGGAGCCTAGCCCCCCCACCCGGTCGCCGCCGGGGCGCACGAGCAGGCGGCGCCCCCGGATGGATGGAGCGATGCCGGTGAACAGGACGGCGGGCGCGCCCGCCTCGACCGCATCGCGCGCGGCGCGCCAGGCCGGGTCGTCCGGCTCGTGGGCCGCCAGGAGCACGTCGATCTCGCCCCCGCAGGCGAGACCCACGTCGGCGGCCATCTCGTCGGTGATCCCGTACCGGGCCACCTCGGCGGGCGCGCCCGCGATCACCCGCTGGAGGCGCTCGAACAGGTCCCCCTCCACGCAGCCGCTGGAGACGGAGCCGGCGACCTCCCCGCCCTCCTCGACCGCGAAGCGCGCGCCGGGCGGGCGCGGGGCAGAGCGGCGGACGCCGACCAGGGTGGCGGTGGCCGCCCGGCGGCCGCCCGCCGTCCACCGCTCCAGCGCCTCGCCGACCTCAGGAATCGTCACGCGGGCCCTCCCTGTGGCCCCCGGGTCCCCGCGGCCCCGGCGGCGCGGCGGCCGGGAGCCGGCCGTTTCACTCCCCGGCGCGCAGCCGGCGGATCTCCTCCGTCAGCCGCGGCACCACCTCGAACAGGTCGCCGACGATCCCGTAATCGGCCACCTCGAAGATCGGCGCCTCCGGATCCTTGTTGATGGCCACGATCGTCTTGGCCGTCCGCATACCGGCGAGGTGCTGGATCGCGCCGCTGATCCCGATCGCGAAGTAGAGGGTGGGCGAGATCGTCTTCCCGGTCTGGCCCACCTGCTCCGGGTGCGGACGCCACCCGGCGTCCACCACCGCGCGGCTGGCGCCCAGCGCCGCGCCGTCCCCGATCGCCTCGGCCAGCGCCTCGAGCAGGTGCCAGTTCTCGGGATCCTGCATGCCGCGGCCGCCCGAGACGACGATCGACGCCTCCGCCACGTCCATCCGCTCGCGGGCGCCGGCCTCGATCCCGCGCACGCGGACCCGCGCCGGCGTCGGGTCCACCTGGATCCGCTCCACCGCGCCGGCCCCCGGCGCCTCCTCGGCCGGAAAGACGTTGGGCCGCAGGCTGACGAGGGCCGGCGACTCGGGGAAGGCCAGCCGGGCGTACGCCTTGCCCGCGTACTGGGGCCGCCGCACGACCAGCCGGCCGTCCTCCGTCTCCCAGGCCGTGATCTCGGTGGCGAGGCCCCGGTCCAAGGCCACCGCGACCCGCGGCGCCAGGTCCTTCCCCTGCGCGGTGGCCGGGAAGAGGATCGCCGCGTAGCCGGCCGCCTCCTGCCGAGCCGCCACCGCCCGCCTGGCGGCCTCGGGATGGTAGCGGCCGAACGCCTCCTCCTCCGCCACGAAGACGCGCTCCGCCCCGTGGGCGGCCAGCGTCTCCGCCGCCGCGGCGATTCCGGGAGGCCCGAGGAGGAGGGCGTGCGCCTTCCCGCCCAGCGCCTCCGCCATCCGGCGAGCGACCGTCATCACCTCGAGGGAGACCGCGCGGAACTCCCCCTCCCGGGTCTCGGCGACCGCCAGCACGTCGCCGCGCCCGGACCCGCCCCCGCTCACAGCGCCCGCGCCTCCTCGCGGAGTCGGCGCACCAGCTCCGGGACGGCTTCGACGCCCTCGCCCACGATCTCCCCCGCCTTGGGCGGCGGCGGCTCCTCGAGCCCGAGGAGCTCCAGCTTCGGCTCCGGCAGGCTCGCCTCCTTCTCCTCCAGGGGCTTCCGCTTGGCCGCCATGATGCCCTTGAGGCTCGGATAGCGCGGCTCGTTCATCCCCTTCTGCACCGCCACCACGCCGGGCAGGTCGAACTCCGTGACCTCGTGGCCGCCCTCCACCTCGCGGGTCGCCACCGCGCGGCCGTCCTCGATCTCCAGCTCGACCACCACGGTGACGCAGGGGAGCTCGAGCATCTCGGCCACCATGGCCGGGACCTGCATGTTGTCGTCGTCGATCGCCTGCTTCCCGAACAGCAGCAGATCGAACGAGCGCCCGCGGATCTCCTCCGCCAGGGCGCGCGCCACCGCCAGGCCGTCGTGCGAGCCCTCGGCCTTCAGGAGCACGGCCTCGTCGGCCCCCATGGCGAGGGCCTGGCGGAGCGTCTCGGCCGCCTCGGGAGGCCCGGCGGTGAGGACGGTGACCGTCCCCTCGCCGGCCGCCTCCTTGCGGCGGATCGCCTCCTCGAGCGCGAACTCATCGTACGGGTTCAGCACCCACTTGACCCCGGAGGGATCGATCCGGCGGCCGTCCTCGCCGATCCGCACGCGCGTGGCGGAGTCGGGTACGCGTTTCACGCAGACGATGGATCTCAACGGGCTGGTCTCGGCTCTGTTCGGGTCTCGTCCGGTCGGGCGGAAGGGCGGCGCGGCGAGCGCTCAGCGTCCCTGATACGCCTCGATCTCGTCGCTCGTGAGGGAATACAGCCGGAAGGCGATCAGGTCCAGGAGCTCGTCGGTGACGGCGACCTGCCGGCGGAGCGCCACCCGGTCGCCGTTGTTGTCCGGCCGCGCGTTGCGCAGCTCCACGAGCCGCGCGGCGAGCCAGAGCATGAAGTCGTGCGCCACATCCCGGTGCTCGCGGTCGCGGTCGGGCTCGCCGCTCGGCCCCCTCGGGAGGAAGGCGTCGATCAGCGCCAGCAGCCCGGGGAACACCATCTCCGTGAGCGAGCCGCCGTCGACCATCTCCTCGTCCGTGATCTCCTCCCAGCTCAGCTCGTTCCAGTAGAGCTCGCACGCCTCCTCGAACAGGTGGCGGCGCACGGCCGGAGTGGCGGGACGGAGAACGACATCCACCGGCGCGAGGTCGCGCTGGACGGCCCGACGGAGGCCGCGGAGCCGCTCCTCGAGGAGGGTGCGCGCGGCGACCGCCTCCTGTCCTTTCGGGAGGGTCAGCTCGCGACTCGGGCTCTGGGGCTCTCCGGATACGGTCCCGCCGTCCTGCATTCCATCCTCCTGCCGCGGCGCCGCGCGGGTGCCCGGAGGGTCCGGGAGACGCGGCGATGCTCGATGCCGGAGGGCCAAGATGCGGACCGCGAGGCCGACGAACAAGACGGGCGGAGCGGGTTCC
>CAZTGV010000175.1:0-3176 GCA_964613475.1 uncultured Gemmatimonadota bacterium | reverse complement strand
CGCAGTTCCTCGGCGAGCGGCACTACCGGGTGGCCACCCGGGTGCAGGAGATCCTCCAGCGCTACAAGGACCTCCAGGACATCATCGCCATCCTCGGTATGGACGAGCTGAGCGAGGAGGACAAGGTGATCGTCGGCCGCGCCCGGCGGATCCAGCGCTTCCTGTCGCAGCCCTTCTTCGTGGCCGAGCAGTTCACCGGGCGCCCGGGCAAGTACGTGCCGCTCGAGGAGACGATCGAGTCCTTCGAGCGCGTGGTGGACGGCGAGTTCGATCATCTGCCCGAGCAGGCCTTCTACATGGTCGGTGGGATCGAGGAGGCGATCCGGCAGGCCGAGGAGATGGAGGGCAGGGCCGCTTGATCGAGCCTTCGGCGGGCGGACCGGGCGGCCGCGACACGGCGGACGGCGACGCGAGTGGCGCCGCGGGCGCCGCCGCGGGCGCCGCGCCACCCGGCGGCAAGAAGCTCCGGGTGAGCCTCATTTCCCCGGCGGAGGTCGGGTTCGAGGGGGAGGCCGATGGGCTGGTCGCTCCCGCGCACGACGGCAAGCTGGGGATCCTGTACGGCCACGCCCCGATGGTCGTCCTGCTGGGCGAGGGCGAGCTCATCGTCCGTCGGACCTGGCGCCACGACCTGCGCTTCCACGTCGCCGGCGGGTTCCTCCAGGTGGTGGACAACGAGGTCTCGGTGCTCGCCGAGGAGATCCGCGCGCTCGAGCCGCCCCCCCCTGACACCGGCGGCGGCGCGCGCACCTGAGACGCGGCCGCGGAACGGCCCCGCCTGCGCTCGACCCGACCCGGTTCCGCCGCTCGCTCGAACCCGTGCCGCGCCGCGCCTCCTCTCCCTCGACGCGGTGCCTCTCGGCGGCTCCGCGGGCGATCAGGTATCGATATTGCGAACAGCGCGTCTCGAAACGCCGGGATCCGCCGACGCTGCTCGACGAACCTGAACCATCGCGGAGGTGGCATGATGAAGCGGCTTTTGACCTGGCTCGCGGCGCCGTTCGTGGTCCTGGCCCTGCTCGGAGGGCCGTCCGTCCAACCGGCGGAAGGCCAATCCAACTTCGGCGTCCAGGGCAACTGGGGAAGCGACACCGACTTCGGGCTCGGCGGCCGGCTGGTCGTCAACATCCCGGACGTGAACCTGGAGGGTGCGGGCTCCTTCGACGTCTACTTCCCGGACGCCGACTTCGATTTCTGGGAGATCAACGCGAACCTGTTCTACCACTTCCACCTGCCGGACTCCCCCTCGGTGCTCCCCTATCTCGGGGGCGGCCTCAACATCGCGCGCTTTTCGAACGGGGCCAGCGACACCGAAGCCGGCCTGAACATCGGGGGCGGCGTGCGCTTCCCGACCGGCAACGTCTCGCCCTTCGTGGAGGGCCGCGGGGTGGTGGGCGACGCCAGCCAGTTCGTGGTGACCGCCGGGATCCTGTTCGGCCCGGCCTTCTATCGCTGACGATCGCCGGGCGCGCGGACCCCGCCCGACGCCGGTCGCCCGGGCGGGGACCGCGGAGGCTTTCGGCCGGGCCCTCCCGGGGGCATCCTCTCTCCGGTTTCTCCGGTGGGTCGATCCACGCCTGACACGGGGAGGTGGCGGCATGGGTGACGGAAAGGCGCGGTGGCTGGCGGGCGTCCTCGCGGGGTGTCTGGCGGGGATCGGGTGCCTCGCCGGTTCGGCGGCGGCGCAAGTGTACGACGTTCCGACGTTCCGGACGCCCTACGGGGAGACCGGGCTGGGGCTGCACCTGGTCCTGCAGAACGATGCCGACGACGTGGGCGTCCTCGGCACCTGGCGCCGCTCCGGGTCCGACATCGACCTGGGCGTCCGGGCCGGTCTCCTCGAGGCCGACGGCGACCTCGGCCTGATGGTCGGCATGGAAGTGGGGCGCCAGTTCGTGCAGGCGAACGAGGAGTTCCCCCTCGACGTGGCGTGGGCCTCCGGGGTGGGGGTCGGCACGATCCCGGATCGCGACCTGACGCTGCTGCGGGTGCCGATCGGCATCTCGATCGGCCGGCGGGTCCAGCTGGACGACGGGGGGACCTTCATCACCCCGTACGCCCATCCCCGCCTGGCCGTGGACATCCTGTTCTTCGACGCCGGGCCCGGAGAGGACGACACCCGGTCGGAGCTGAACGCCGACATCGACCTGGGGCTCGACATCGAGCTCTCGCCCCAGGTGACGTTCCGCTTCGCCGTCACGGTGGGAGAGAACGAAGCGATCGGCCTCGGCCTCGCGTTCTGACCCGAGCTCACCGCTCCGGAGCTCCGCCGCGGCGGGGGGCCGGAGCGCGCTCGCCGCGGGCGTGGAACCCGGGGCGCCCACCGCCGGTATCAGGCCGTCCACATCGGGTCGAATCCGAGGGTAGGAAGCGGCCCGGAGCGTCCCCCGGCGGCGGATGGAACCCGCGTCCTCCGTTCGGGTTATACTCTGTCTCCAGAGCCCGGAAGCGCGCGGTTCCGAGAGGTGTCCTCGCGGTTGACGCGTTTGGTTCCGGACGTTAACATGGTGGGCCCGCCAAACGGCGGGCTGCTTTTTGACAATACGGTAGTGGAAGCGAGTGCGTGGGCGCCGAGGGTGTCTGAGGCGAGCACGATCCCGAATCGAGGGATCAAGCGAGCAAGGGCGCACGGTGGATGCCTAGGCACAGGCCGGCGATGAAGGACGTGGCAAGCTGCGAAAAGCCAGGGGGAGCTGCAAGCGAGCGTAGATCCCTGGGTGTCCGAATGGGGAAACCCGGCCGGGGTCATGCCCGGTCATCCCCCGCTGAATCCATAGGCGGGCGGAGGCGAACCGGGGGAACTGAAACATCTCAGTACCCCGAGGAAGAGAAAACAACCGTGATTCCCCCAGTAGCGGCGAGCGAACGGGGAAGAGCCCAAACCACGGGAGCGCAGAAGGCGGCAGCCGTTGCTCCCGTGGGGTTGTAGGGGCGAGCCGGGAGGATCTGCCGGTCCTCCAGGAACGTGATGCGTGAAGCCGAACACGGCTGGAAAGCCGGGCCGAAGGGGGTGAGAGCCCCGTAGGCGTAAGCGGATCGCGTTCCCGGGCCCGTTTCCTGAGTAGGTCGGGACACGTGAAATCCCGATCGAACCCGGCAGGACCACCTGCCAAGGCTAAACACGAGCCTGTGACCGATAGCGAACGAGTACCGTGAGGGAAAGGTGAAAAGCACGC
>CAZTGV010000174.1:0-3177 GCA_964613475.1 uncultured Gemmatimonadota bacterium | reverse complement strand
GCCAGCATCAACGTGCCATGCCGCAGATCTAGAACGGCAGGGACTCGCAGGTGTATGGCGCGACGAGGATCCCTGCCTTGCCGGACAGGTTGCCCCCGGCGGTACCGAAGTGGAGCTTCCAGTGGTGGTTGTTCTTCGGCAAGGATCTGCTGTGCGCGAGGTCGACGCACCGCTCGTAACTGTTCACGATCGGAGGGCCGATCTCGGGGAACTCGGCGTCGACGCCGAGCAACAGGACGTGGGGATGGGGGTCGTGCAGGTGAGGTGGGCCGTGCCCCTCGGCCGCCGCTGGTATGGCGGCGCTCGCCATGGTGACGAGCAGCGATGCGAGCACGATCGTCATGCGTCTCATGGTTCGTCCTTTCGGGTGGTCCGACAGCACATGCCGCGGCCGTCGCTGTCATGCCGCTGGGCGGCCTCGGAGTGGCGGCTCTCGACGAGGAACGGATCAGGCGAGGCCGATGGCGACCTCGTCCCAGTCGTCTTCGGACAGGACGCTTCTGGCCGTTTCCCGGAAGCTCGCGAAGATCTCCGGGGGTGCGGCCTGCATGTCTGAGAGCATCGCCACTCGTTCCCCCCGGTTCATAGCCGGGATCATGAACCTCATGAAGCGGCACATGTCATCGGGGGTGACCTCCCGGCGGATCGAGTTCTGGACGGCCAACAAGGCATCGTCGTCGAGCACCGACGCGAGGGCCGGCATGGCCACGCCTTCCTCGTCACGAAGATGCGCGAGGTAGCTCACGGCGAAGTCGGCGAGACGGTCGTAAAGCGCCGCCAGCAACGTCGTCCGCTGGTTGCCACCAGCCTGCATGGAGCGGGCCGTCGCGAGCAGATCGTTGAGCGCCGCCTCGCTGTCGTCGTGGGCGACCGCCAGGTCGGCGGCGATCTCAGGTGCGTGCCGTTGGAGCAGCGGTTCGATGTGGCGGTCCTCATGACCCGCGTGGACATGGAGGAGCGCGGCGAGCTCCGTCACGTCGGCGACGAGTTGCGCCACTGCCCTCTCGTCGTCGGGATCGGTCGCCCCGGCTCCGACGGTCACACGGAAGATCTCGTTGCGGATCCCCTTGTGGACCTCTCGGAAGAGATCGACCTCGCTTGTCTCCTGTAACGCGTCGGTGCTCATAACGTCGCTCTCCTCTTTCGGGTCGCCGGTGTGCGTTCACCGACGACGCTAGGGAGCGTGATCCGGGCGCGTTCCTACGCGGTTCTTACCGGTGTCGTAAGATTGTGGTAACCGGTCAGCTCGGCTGGCCAGGGGAGCAGGTTGATGCAGCTCCGGGAGGAGACCCGAGCGCTCGTCGTGGGGCCGTCCTCGGCGATGATCGGGGTCGTCGATACGGCGTCGCGGCCGCTTGTCAGCCGCCTGTGGGGAGCGGAGCTCATCGCACCATCCAGCCGGGTCCGCGTGCTCGCGGACCCTGACTTCCCTGGACTGCGAGCCGCCGCAGCTCCGGGTCAGCGCGTCGCGTTGGTCTTCGCTGCCTGTGACGACTACCAGTCCGTCCAGCTGAAGGGGCCCGTCGTCGCGATCGACGAGGGACGCCTCGATCACGACGAGGATCTCCGCGCCGAGTACCGGGATGGCTTCCTGGCGGTGAACATCCCCCTCGGTTTCCCGGCTGAAGCGACCGTGGCGATGGAGCCACCGCGGTGGTTCGGCATCACCGTCGAGGTCGACGCGGTGTTCGACCAGACGCCTCGACGAGGGGCGGGCGCACCGGGTGAGCCGCGATGACGGATGTCGCGCTCACCGACATCGTCCGTTGCTTCCAGGGTGTCGCGCCGTCGTCCATCGCATCGTACTCCACGGACGGCGAACCGAACGTCTGCTACGTCTCGCAGCTCTACCTCGTCGACGAACAGCACGTCGCAGTCAGCAACCAGTTCCTCAACAAGACGCAACGCAACGTGGACGACAACCCGTGCCTCGCGGCGCTGGTTGTCGATCCGGAGACCGGGGCTCAGTACGCGCTGGATCTGACGCTCGAGAGCCGGCAGGTCTCCGGCCACTTGTTCGACCGGCTCGCCGCGTCGATCGAAGCCATCGCGAGCCTGACGGGGATGCAGGGGATCTTCCGCCTGAGGAGCGCCGACGTCTACCGGGTCCATCGGTGCGTTGAGGTTCACGACGGTGGCTGACGGCGACTCGCGACTCGAAGCGGTGGGTGAACTGACGAGGCGTATCGCCGTCTGCGAGGAGCCGGACGCGGCGATCGATGCCGCACTCGGTGCGCTGCACCAGCTGTTCGGTTTGACACACACGATGCTTCTGAGCTTCGAGGAGCACACCCACCGCCTCGTCACGATCGCGACCCACGGCTACGAGCCCGGCAGCATCGGCAGCGAGCTCAACCTCGCTCCCGGTGACGGCGTCCTCGGCATCGCGATCGCCCAGGCGCGTCCGATCCGGATCGGGAACCTCCAACGCCTGCTGCTCTACGGCCGCACCGTCAGACGCCGACAGGTCCAGACCGGGGCGCGCGTGCCCGACGAGCTGCCGTTGCCGGGGCTTCCCGCCGCCGAGAGCCAGCTCGCCGTTCCGGTCATGCACCACGGGCAGATCACTGGGGTCCTCATGGTCGAGTCCACCAACATGTCGGCGTTCGATTCGGGTCACGAGGCCGTTGTCGAGGTGGCAGCGGCCCTGATCAGCGACTCGCTCGAGCTCGAGCGGCTCTCCGTCACGGCCGACCACGGACAGCTCTCCACTGGTTCGGAGGCGCAGGGATCCCGCCGTTCCCCGGCCGGATCGCCGCCGTCGGCGCACGAGGGACCGTCGGCTCAGGTTCGGTTCTACGCCCAGGACGGGAGCACGTTCCTCGATGGCGAGTACCTCGTAAAGGGGGTGCCCGGACGTCTCCTCTGGAAGCTGCTGCACGATGCGCTTGCCGGGCAGACCGATTTCACGAACCGCGAGGTTCGCCTCGACCCGGCACTGGAGTTGCCCGCGTACAAGGACAACTTCGAGAGTCGGCTCATCCTTCTGCGCAGGCGGCTGGATGAGCGCGAAGCGCCGTTTCGGATCGTGAAGACCGGCCGTGGCCGCTTCCGCTTCGAGATCGCACGCGCCGTCGACCTCGTCGACGCCGGAGCAGCCACGCCGCAGCCGTAACCAGGCCCGACACCGGTGATGACGGACCGGCTCAGGCCCGCGAGACTGCCTCGGGCTCCGGT
>CAZTGV010000173.1:0-3181 GCA_964613475.1 uncultured Gemmatimonadota bacterium | reverse complement strand
GACTTCTTGTAGACCTTCCCGATCCGGTCCGGGCCGGCCACCACGAACTGCGCCTCCAGCCCCTCGAACGGCCGGCCGGCGACCAGGTTCATTCCGGTGGACGCGTAATCCCACTCCACCTCGTCCGCGGCCACGTAGTACGTGTGGGTGGTCGGTCGGTCCTGCAGCAGCCCGGCGCCTGCCAGGAAGGCCAGCGCGGCGATCGCCGCGCCGGCTCCCACGATGCTCCAACGGCGCTTCATGAAGCCCTCCCCTTGGATCGAATGCACGGAACGGACGGAATGGACAGGTGCGTGCGCCGAGCATGCGGAAGATCGAACGCGCGCACGCTAGAGCGCGGAGGAATTGACAGGCGCGGGTATGCAATGGACAGGGGTCGCGGTGTCATGCCCGCCTTCGGCCGAAGAGGCCGCGAGGGAGACGTTGATCGCCGGCCGCTGCTCCGAAGATCGTTGTTTCTAATATACGCGATCGGGACGCCACTGGAAGCCGAGCCGGGATTGATCCGCATCAGTAAGAGATTATACTGTCATTGTCGGGCGGGCGGAGGCACTGGAACGTGAACCGCACGCCCACGCCCTCGGCACCTCCACACCCGCAGTGCACGAGGCGGTCGAGCCCATGATCCGCGGCCGCATCCAGAACCTGAACCGGCGCACCACCGCCGCCGAGCGGGAGGCGTTCGAAACGCCCGTCTTCTCGACCCCGACCGGCTCGACCGAGGTGGGCGCGCTGCGCTGGGGCGACGAGGTCGACTGGCTGGAGCGCGGGGACCGGCGCACCCGCGTTCGCGCCGCGGACGGCTTAGAGGGCTGGGTGGCGAACGGCGACGTCGTCCAGCTGCGCTGGATCCGGAAGAGCGGACGCCGCTTCACCGCCCCGCTCTACCGGAACGAGAGCGGCTCCGCCAAGTGGTTCGACCTCCTCTGGGGCGACCCGGTGAGCGTGCTCACGCCCGGGTCGTCGCGCTCGCGGGTGCGGGCCCGCGGCTGGTCGGGATACGTGAGCAACGGAAGCCTCGGCGCCACCCCGCTGCTCGAGCTCTACTTCATCGACGTGGGCCAGGGCGACGGCGTCCTGATGCGGACGCCCGACGGGCGGCACCTCCTGATCGACGGCGGCTATACCCGCTCCAAGCAGCCGACCGGCAAGTCCGCCGCGGACTTCGTGGACTGGAAGTTCTTCGCGGATTACGGCCTGGCGCGGATCCGGCTCGACGCGATCGTCGCCTCCCACTGCGACGCCGACCACTACGGCGGGTTGTGGGACGTCCTGCGCACCGACGAGGACGCGATGGCCGAGCTCGACTGCGCCGGCGCCGACATCGGCGTCTTCCATCACGCCGGCGTGTCGTGGTGGCGGCCGGGGGACCGGTGGCTCGGGCGCACGCGGGACGGCTTCCTGATCGACCTGCTCGACGACTTCGATTCGCTCAGGGAGGGGCTCCGGCCGGACGCCGACCGCCGGCTCCAGGGCGAGTGGGCGCAGTTCCTCGGCGAGGTCGCGAGGGCGGCGACCGACGTGCGGCGCCTCGGCGTGCGCGCGGGAGAGCCCGCCGACGTCTTCGTCCCCGGCTTCTCGGAGGCGGAGGCGGACGGACCCGTGGCGATCCGCGTCCTCGCCCCCGTCCTGCACGACGTGAACGGGGCCCCGGGGGTCGAGAGCCTGGCCTCGGACCCCGCTCAGAACACGAACGGCCACAGCGTGCTGCTCCGGGTCGACTACGGCCGGGCCCGGATCCTCCTCACCGGCGACCTGAACCGGAACAGCATGCAGGCCTGGCTGAAGGCGTACGAGGGGCGCGAGGACGTCCTCGCCTGCGACGTCGCCAAGGGCTGCCATCACGGGAGCGACGACGTCTCCTTCGCCTTCCTCGGCCACGTGAACGCCGCCGCCACCATCATCAGCTCGGGCGACACCGCCGGCCACGGCCATCCCCGGCCGGCGGTGGTCGCCGCCAGCGGGGTGACCGGCCATCTCACCGTCGACGAGGAGAAGGACGAGCTGATCACCCCGCTGGTCTACTCGACCGAGGTGGAGCGGAGCGTCGCCGTCGGGCGTTGCAACTGGATGGCGACGGCGCGCTATCCGCACGAGGAGGACCTGCTCGACCTCCGCGTCTATGCCCGGGAGGGCCGGCACCTGCCCGAGGAATGGAAGGAGGACGTCGAGGCGAAGCGGCAGACCGCCTCGCGCCTGCACTACCAGGAGACGAAGGCCGGCGCGATCCGGCCCTCGAAGCGGTCGCGCGACTTCCGGGGCGCCTTCGTCGTCTCCGGGATCGTCTACGGCCTCGTCAACGTACGGACCGATGGCGAGACGATCCTGTGCGCGACCATGAACGACGCGCGGAGGGGCTGGAACCTGCAGGCGTTCCCGGCGCGGTTCTGAGTAGCTCCCCGAACCGCTGAACCCAGCTACCGGAGCGACCATGTTCGTCGGCCACTACGCGGCGAGCTTCGGCGGCAAGGCGATCGACCAAAGCGTCCCCCTGTGGGTGCTCTTCCTGGCCGTGCAGTGGCTGGACGTCGTGTGGGGGGTGCTCGTCCTGCTCGGGATCGAGCGCGTCCGGATCGTACCCGGCATCACCGCCACGAACCCGCTCGACCTCTACTACATGCCCTACTCGCACGGCCTGGCGACCGCGCTCCTCTGGTCGGTGGCCGTCGGCGTGGCCTACCACCTCTGGCGAGGACACCGCGCCGGCCCCCGCGCGAGCGCGCTGGTCGGCGGCGCGGTGTTCTCGCACTGGGTCCTGGACCTGGTGGTCCATCGCCCCGACCTGCCGCTGGTGGGCGACCGGATGAAGGTGGGGCTCGGCCTGTGGGACCTGCCGGCCGTCGCCTTCGCGCTCGAGATCGCGCTCCTGTTCGCCGGGCTGTGGCTCTACCTGCGGGTCACCCGCGCCGAGGCCCGCCACGGGGCGGCCGGTTTCCTCGTCTTCGGGGCGGCGCTGATCGCCGTCCAGGCCATCATCTTCTTCGGGGCCCCGCCCGAATCGGCGACCGCCGCCGCGGTAACCGCGCTGGCGGCCTACGGGCTGCTCGCCCTCGCGGCGGGGTGGCTGGAGCGCCGCCGCCTCCCGCGAGCGACGTAGCACGCAAGAAGGGGACGCCCGCCCAGCGCCCAACGCCCAGGGATGCCCGGCCACTTTCAAAATCGAGGAGGTACCACGTGGAGA
>CAZTGV010000172.1:0-3270 GCA_964613475.1 uncultured Gemmatimonadota bacterium | reverse complement strand
GGCGCCGGATGCGGGTGCGGCAAAAGACGCGGCCGCGTCGCGAAACGCGACCGCCGAGGAACCGGCCCGAAACGCGACCGTCGCCGAGCCGTCCGATGCGCCCGCCGCGCACGACCCGGAAGCCCCGGCGGGGGACGCGCGGGCCTCCGCCCCCGACCCCCAGGGCCCCGACGCCGACCCGCAGGCCTCCGCCCCCTTCCTCCTCGCAGGACCGGGCCGGCCCGAGGCCGGGGGACCGGGGCCGCGCGCGGCCAGGCGTCGCGCGGGGGCCGACGGGGCGGAGCTCCTCCTGCGGCTCGCCCGCTTCGTACGGGATCGCCGTCCGCTGCCCGAGGCGCTGGACGCGGTGATCGAGCTCCTCCGCGCCGGCCTCTCGCTCCCGGCCGCGCACGCGCGCCTCGGCTCTCCGGCCGATCCCGAGGCGGCGCCGACCGACCGCTGGTGGGGCGAGCCCGACCGCCTCCGGCCGCTCCGGGAGGCCGAGGCGGCGGTGCCGTCGACCGATGGGCGGGCGGGAAAGTCGCCCGGCGCCGACGAATCCGGCGAGGCCGACCGCTCCGCCGCGCTCCGCTGGATCGCGGCCACGCCCGAGGCGATGGGCGGGGACCGGGCCCGGGCCGCCCAGGAGGCCGGCCTGCGGGGCGCCCTCCGCTTCCCGGTGCGCGCCGAGGATCGCCACGTCGGCGTGGTCACGCTGTACGCCGAAGCGCCGGCGGGTCCCGAATCGGACGCCTGGCGGGCCGTGGAGCTCGCCCGCGCCGTGCTGGACGGGCTGGCGGCGCGGGAGCGCGCGCGCGCCGCCGTCCGCCGCGCCGCCGGGCACGTGCGGCGACTCTCCGGGCAGCTCGAGCCGACCGTCGACCGCCTGCGCGAGATGGAGGAGCGCTACGCCCTCATCTGCCGCGCGGGCGCCGAGGGCCTGTGGGACTGGGACCTCGACGAGGACCGCGCCTTCTTCTCGCCCCGCTGGAAGGCGATCCTCGGCCACGCCGCCGCCGAGATCGGCGACCGACCGTCCGAGTGGCTGGACCGGATCCATCCCGAGGACCGGGAGCGGGTGGAGCTGGAGATTCGGGAGCACCTGGCCTGGCAGGCGCCGCGCCTCGAGAGCGAGCACCGGTTGCTCCACGCCGACGGCGGCTGGCGCCGGGTCCGCGTGCGGGGGCTCGCCCTCCGGAGCGCCGAGGGCACCGCCCACCGGCTCGCCGGGTCGCTGTCGGACGTGACGGAGACGGCCACCGAGCCGGAGACGGCGTTCGCCGACCTCTTCTATCACGCGCTCACCGGCCTCCCGACGCGACCCCTGCTCCTCGATCGCCTCGACCTCGCCATCCAGCGGCGGACCCGTCGCCCCGACCGCTCCTTCGCCGTCCTCTGCGTGTGGCTGGACGGCATCCGGGAGGCGGCCGCGGTCGAAGGACCCGACGCCGCCGACGATCTCCTCGTCAGGGCGGCCCGGCGAATCTCCGCCGTCCTGCGTCCGGGAGACACGGTGGCGCACACGGGCGAGGACGAGTTCGCCGTGCTGCTCGAAGAGATCGGCGACCTGGACACGGCCGTCCGGGTCGGCCGCCGCCTGGAGGGCAGCCTCGCCCGGCCGATCCCGCGCGGGGGGGAGCCGGCCACCCTCGCGCCCTACGTGGGCGTGGCCCTCGCCCGCTCCGGGCACGAGCGGCCGGAGGAGCTGCTCCGGGACGCGGGCCTGGCGATGCGGCGCGGCCGGCGCCGCGAGACCAGCATCCAGGTGTTCGACGCCTCCGCGCCCGAGCCGGACGCGGAGGCCGAGGCGCTGGGTCGGGACCTCCGCCGCGCCTTTCCGGGCGAGGAGCTCCACCTGGAGTACCAGCCGATCGTGTCGCTGGACGACGGACGGATCACCGGCCTCGAGGCGCTGCTGCGGTGGCGGCACCCCGCCCGCGGGCCGATCCCACCCGAGGAGCTACTCCCCCTGGCCGAGGAGGAAGGGCTGCTGGAGGAGATCGGCTTCTGGGTGCTGGAGCGGGCCTGCCGGCAGTTGCTGGACTGGGAGGACCGGCTGACGCTCTCCTTCCCGCCGATCATCGCGGTCAACGTGACCGAGCGGCAGCTCCACGATCCGATCTTCGTGGAGCGCTCCGTCGCGGTGGTCGACGCGGCGGGCCTGGACCCGACCCGCGTCCGTTTCGACATCCCGGAGGGAGTCCTCACGCGCGACGTCCAGCGGACCGCCCACGTGCTGGAGAGCCTTCGGGACCGGGGCATCCGCGCGGCGATCGACGACTTCGGCACCGGGCACGCCTCGCTCGGCTACCTGCACCGCTTCCCGGTCGGCACGATCAAGATCGACCGCTCCCTGGTGAGCGGGAAGGCGGCGAAGGAGCAGGACTGGTATCTGGCCCGCACGGTGGTGGAGCTGGCCCGTGTGCTCGAGCTGGAGGTGATCGCGGAGGGGATCGAGACGCGCGAGCAGTTCCTCAGGCTGCGCGACATGGGCTGCCGCCAGGGGCAGGGCTACTTCTTCTCCGGGCCCGTGCCGGCGGAGACGGCGGAGCTCCTGGTCCGGGACGGGTACCCGCTCGACCTGTCGGCGCCCGCGCGCTGATCAGCCGCCGATCTGCACGCCGAGGATCGCCGCCAGGAAGACGGTGGCCACCACGTACACCAGCCAGCCCAGCACCGCGGTGAGGATCGCGCGGCCGGTGCTGAAGTCGCACGCCTGCCGGATGGCCACGATCCCCGCCACCAGCATCCAGATCATCACGCCGAACAGGACGACCGGGCCGAGGATCGGGATGATCCCGAGCGCTCGGAGCACGCCGGGGGACTGCGCGAAGCCCAGCGTGCGCATCAGCTCGCCCCAGGTCGCGGTGCCGCCGAGGAGCTTGTCGCCGATCAGGTAGGTGACCAGCGACCAGAGGAGCCAGCCGAGGTAGGCGCCCACCAGCGTGACGAGCATGTCGCCCAGGCCCTCGCCCGCGCTCCCGACGGCCGAGGCGATGGCCACCAGGCCGACGACGACCGCGGCCTGTCCGGTCGCGCCGGTGTCGCGCTCGACCTCCTCGTAGGTGGGCACATCCAGCAGGGCGGCGCCCTTCATCCGCTCGGTCAGCGATCGGCGAGCCGGCACGTGCATGACGGATCCTCCGGGTCGGATGGCGAGGTGCGGCGTCCGGGCGACCTCAATGTCGGGGCGCGGCCGGCCCCGGGCAATCAGGGCAGACCGCGGCCCGGAGGCCGCGGCGTGGAGACGCGGGCGGCGCCCGGTCAGTCCAGCAGCAGATGGCCGCGGCG
>CAZTGV010000171.1:0-3380 GCA_964613475.1 uncultured Gemmatimonadota bacterium | reverse complement strand
AGGAGGAAGTTGGGGACGAGCGCGGACCGGACGTCCGGCTCGACCTCGAAGCGCACCCGCAGCCGGTCCTCGAAGCGGATCTGCTCCACCTCCAGGTAGCGCCGGACGAAGTCCAGCTCCTCCTCCAGCGGCACCTCCTGCGCCCCGGTCTCGAGCGCGTGCCGCAGCAGGCCGCCGAGTCGCGTCACCATCCGCAGCGCCCGCTCACGGTCGCCCTTCCGCACCAGCACGCCGATCGAGTGCAGCGTGTTGAAGAGGAAGTGCGGGTGGAGCTGCATCCGCAGGGCGTCGAGCCGCGCGTTCGCCAGGCGGGTCTGCAGGTCGGCGGCCCGCGTCTCGGCCTCTCGATATTGGCGGTGGTACTCGTAGGCGCGGCCCGCCGCCAGGATGATCCAGTAGACGAGGAGCCCGAACAGCGTCCACCAACTGATGATCCGGTAGTAGTAGCTCCAGAAGTCGCCGTATCCCTCCGGCAGGCCCTCCGCGGCCACGATGAGGAGGCAGGAGAGGAGGAGCTCCACCAGCGGGAAGACGACCGAGGCCACCCCGTGCACCCCGAGGTCCCGCAGCCGGTGCGGCCGCTCGATCGGGAAGCGGCGGCCGAGCCACAGGATGGCGGGCGAGAACGCCGCCCAGATGTACCAGTCCGGGACGTTGCGGACGAAGATGTACCAGAAATCGGGGGTTTGGCCGGCGGCCAGGCGGTTCGTGTAGACCTGGAGGGACGTGGCGAGGGCGACGGTCGTGGCCCCCGCGACGATCACGCCCGCCCAGAACCAGCGGCGGCGTCGAGGGGAGTCCTGATGCACCAGGCGCCTCCTGCCAGAGAGCGAAAGGCGCGAAGTTAGCCGCTGCCGCGGGAAGGGACCAGTGGGACCGGCACCGGGAGTCCTTTTTAGTACGGCTCGTTCGCCGCCCTTCTTGCCACAGGAGGGTGACCCCGGCACCGGTCCGCACCCGTCGTCGCGATGATGGATACGCGACGCGGGGAGCGGCCGGAAACCCCGTTGCAGCGAACCGCCCCCTGTCTGCAGCGCGCCGTCCCGTCGGGGCGGCGAGCGGGGGCGGCCTCCGCCGGTGGGCGGTGTGGCACGCGCTCACGCGACCCCCCGCCGCGCGCGCACCCGTTCCACCGCCGCCGCGAGCTTCGGAACGGCCTGGCGGATCATGGCCTCCGGCGTGGAGCCGAAGCCGAGCACGAGTCCGTGCGACCCGTCGCCCGAGGCATCGCCCCGCGAATAGGCGGATAGTGGGAGGACGTCCAATCCCTCCTCCCGCGCCTCGTCCGCGACCGCCCCATCCTCGAGCGGCTCGGTGAACCGCACCGCGCAGTGCAGGCCCGTGTGGGAAGAGAACGGTCGGAGCAGGCCGCCGAGCTCGCCCTGGAGCGCGCTCAGGAGCGCGTCGCGGCGCGCCGCGTAGATGTCGCGCATCCGGCGCACGTGACGCGCGAAGCGTCCCTCGTCCAGGAAGTCCGCCAGCGCCGCCTGGAGGAGCGTGGGCGGGTGTTGGTCGAAGAAGGAGCGGGCGGCCGCGACCGCGCCCACGATGTCCGGCGGAAGCACCAGGAAACCGAGCCGCAGGGCCGGGAACAGCGTCTTGCTGAAGGTGCCGAGATAGATCACCCGGCGACCGCCGTCCAGGCCCTGCAGGGACATGAGCGGCTTCCCGGCGTAGCGGTACTCCGCGTCGTAGTCGTCCTCCACCACCCACGCGCCGGCCCGCCGCGCCCAGTCGAGCAGCGCCAGCCGGCGGGGCAGGCTCATCGTCACGCCGAGCGGGAACTGGTGCGACGGGGTGACGTAGGCGAGGCGCGCCTCGGGAGCGGCCCGCTCGCCCGTCGGGACCTGGAGGCCCCGCTCGTCGACCGGCACCGGCACGGCCCGCGCCCCGGCAGCCGCGAGCGCGCCCCGCACGCCCGGGTATCCGGGGTCCTCCACCCACGCGCCGTCCTCCGGATCGAGGCACGTCTGACAGAGGAGCGTCAGCCCCGCCTGCGAGCCCGAGACGACCAGCACCTGGTCCGGCTCGCAGGCGACGCCGCGGGAGATCCCCACGTGCTCCGCGATCGCCCGCCGCAGCGGCCCGAAGCCCTCGTTAGGGCCGTAGGCGAGTGCGCCGTGATCGGCCAGTCGGAGGCGCTTGCGGACGAGGCGCGCCCAGTCCTCCCACGGAAACGCGTCCAGGGCCGGGATCCCGACCTGGAAGGGGCGCGGAGCGTCCTCGGGCGCCGGCGTGGCGCCCCGCAGGGAGGCGAGCGCCCGACCGCGGCTCGCGAGCCGGCTCCCGGGGCTCTTCTCGATGTCCGGCGGCGGCTCGGCATCCCGTGCGCCGAGCAGCTCCTCCCGGATGGACTCGCTGACCCAGGTGCCGGCGCCGACCCGCGCCTCCAGGAAGCCTTCCACCATCAGCCGGCGGACCGCGGTGAGCACCGTCGTCCGCGAGATGGCCAGCTCCTCCGCCATCGTCCGGGTGGCGGGGATGCGCCGGCCGGGCTTCAGCCGACCGGAGAGGATCGCCTCCCGCAGCCCGCGATAGAGCTGCAGGTGGAGCGGCTCCGGGGCGTCCCGGTCCAGATCGACGAGGATCGGAGTGGGTTCGACCATGGGCGTAGGTTCACGGGACGAGTGGTATCGTACAAGCTCCAATTTTACTGAATAATATCATACCACTTCGGATTGGTACGCGGGATCCCGGAAGCAACGGGTCTTGCTCGCGACGCACGCCCCCGCGTCGCTTGCCGGACGCGACCGACGGGACGCCGCCCTCGCCATGACCCGTTCGACAGGTCGTGGACGCCGACCGCCGGGACCCGTTCGACAGGTCGTGGGGCACCGACCGCCGGGACCAGCTCCGAGACAAGGAGGAAGCGTGAAGCGCGAGGCCGTGCCGTGCGAGACGCCGCGGCGGCGGGACCAGGCGGTGGAGGACCCCCGCTGGATTGAAGCGATGCTGCGTTCCGCCCGCGCCGGGGTGCTGGGGACGTCGGCCGACGGCCGGGCGCACCTGAACGCGAACCTCTTCGCCTACGACGCCGAGCGGCGCGCGCTCTACGTCCACACGGCCCGCTCCGGCGCCACGCCCGACCTCCTCGCCGGCGAGCCCGAGGCCGCCTTCTGCGTGCTGCGCGCCGGCCGGGTGCTGCCGGCCGAGACCGCCCTCGACTTCTCGATCGAGTACGCGAGCGTCATCGTGCGCGGCCGCATCCGGCCGGTCGCCGATCGGTGCGAGGCGCGGCGGGCCCTCCAGGCGCTGCTCGACAAGTACGCGCCGGAGCTCCGGCCGGGACGGGACTACCGGGAGATCCAGGACGAGGAGCTGGCGCGGACCGCGGTGTGGGCGCTGGAGATCGCGTCGTGGAGCGGGAAGCGGGAGCGGGG
>CAZTGV010000170.1:0-3441 GCA_964613475.1 uncultured Gemmatimonadota bacterium | reverse complement strand
CCGGTGGGGCTCAGGGTGTACGTCCCGGGCACCGTGTCGCCGCTGATCTCGCGCTCGACGTTCTTGTCCACGCCGAAGAACTCGGTGATTCGGCGGGTGAAGTTGGCCACATCGTTCCCGAACCGGCCCTCCAGCAGCCCGCTGAGCTCGAGTCGGTCGCCGACCGCGATCGTGTTCGAGAGGGAGGCCGTGAAGTCGGGGTTCGGGTCCCCGATGATCTTCGAGGCCAGGCCGCCCGCCTCGTTCGTCGCCCGCAGCGGGAGCCCGTCCTCGTTGTACTCGATGTTGCCCTGCGCGTCCCGCGCGTAGAAGCCGCCGTAGTAGATCCCGATCGGCTCTCCCTCGACCACCGCGTTCAGATAGCCGAAGACGAGCGTATCGGCGGCCGTGACGAGCCGCTCCACCCGGTTGCGGTTCGTCGCCACCTGCAGCCGGCTCGTCCAACGCAGGTCGTCCGACTGTACGTTGATCGTGTTGAGGGCGAGCTCCACGCCCCGGTTCCGCAGCTCCCCGATGTTCTGGAGCTGCTGCTGCGCGCCCGAGCTCGGCGCGAGCGGCACGGAGAGCACCAGGTCCTCCGTCCGCTGGTCGTACCAGCTTCCCTCGAGCACCGCCCGGTCCCCGAACAGGCCCAGATCCAGGCCGACCTCGATCTCGCGCTGCCGCTCCGGCTGCAGCTGGGGGTTGCCGGCCGTCTGGCTCGGAACCAGCCCCGCCCGGCCCGCGTAGGCCACGTTCACGTAGTTGTCCAGGCGCAGGTACGCCCCCGGTGGCTGGCCGCCGGTCTCGCCGTAGGCGGCCCGGACCCGCAGCGTGCTGACCGCGTCGCCGAGCGCCCCGTCACTCCAGAACGGCTCCTCGTGGATCAGCCACGAGGCGTTCGCGCGGGGGAAGGCCTGCCATCGCTCGTCGCTCCCGAAGGCCGAGGAGGCCTCGAGGTTCACCCCGCCGGTGACGAAGAGCCGATCGTTGAAGCCGAACTGCTGCTGGAGGAAGCCCCCGAGCGTCCGGATCTCGGTGATGCCCTGCGAGGCGAACTGGGTGGCGCCCCCGACCAGCGTCTGGCCGGGGGGCAGGTCCTGGGCCGCCGCCCGCACCACCTCCGACCGGTCCGACGTGTAGGAGAGGCCGGCCGTGGTGGAGGAGACCACCGCCTCGCCGAGCGGGTGCGCGTACTCGCCCGTCAGGTCGTTGTTGATCTGGCGGGAGAAGCGGACCGGGTTCTGGATCGAGCCGGTGAAGGCGGGCGAGGTGGCCTGTGGCGGGATGAAGTAGCGGGTCTCCTGCCGGTAGTCGTCGAAGCCTAACTGGTACCGCAGCGTCAGCCCGTCCATCGGGTACGCGGTCGCGCCGAGCCCGCCGAGGAAGCGGGTGACGCTCTCCGGCGCCTCCCAGTTGTCGAGCACGTCCAGCGGATTGGTGCCGAGGACGGGGCTGTAGGGGTAGCGCCCGGCCTCCTCGTCGAAGGAGTAGTCCACGGTGGTGGGCGTGAACACCAGCACCGTGAGCGCCCCCTGCGTCTGCTCCCCTTCGGGGACGAAGGCCGCCTCGGTGTCCACGTAGTTCGCGCTGGCCGTGAACTCGACCCGGTCGTCGAACAGCGACTGCGTGAGCCGACCCCGCACGCTCACCCGCTCGTAGTCGGTCTCGCGGACGATCCCTTCCTCGCTCGCGTACGACCCGGACACGAAGTACGAGGTCTCATCCGTGCCCCCGGCGATCGACAGCTCGTTCGTCGTCCCCACCCCGGTCTGCCAGATCTGGTCCTGGATGTCGAACCGGTCCACCGGCGCGCCCAGCTCGGGGGCGCCGCCGAACACGACGTCTCCGAGCCCGGCCGTGGGGGCCATGTTGAACTCGTAGCGGTTCGGGGTCTCGCTGAGGGAGACCTCGCTCCGGAAGGTGATCTGGGGCGCGCCCGCGCGGCCCTGCTTGGTGAAGATCTGGATGACGCCGCTGTTGGCGCGGGAGCCGTACAGGCCGGCGGCGGCCGCGCCCTTCAGGATCTCGATGCGCTCGATCTCCCCCGGCGCCAGGTCGGAGAGCCGGTTGGTGAGGGCGGCGTTCCCACGGTCCGCGTTGGCGGCGAGCGAGACGAGCCCCTCGTTGCTGTTGTCCACGATCACCCCGTCCACCACGATCAGCGGCTCCGCGTTGCCGAGGATCGTGCTCGTCCCCCGCAGGCGGATGCTGGTCCCGCCGCCGGGCTGGCCGGTGTGCTCGCTGATGATGGCGCCGGTGACCTTCCCCTGGAGCGCCACATCGATGGTGGACGCCCCGGGCGCTTCGCTCACCTCCTCGCCCGCGATGCTCTCCACCGTGCTCCCGAGCGCCTTGCGCTGCGTGGCGACCCCGACCCCGGTCACCACGATGTCCTCGAGCGGGACGGCCGTGACCTCCATGGCGATCGGCTCCACCGTGACCTCGCCCTGGTCGGCGAGCGTGACCTGCCGCTGGACCGGACGCCGGCCGATGAGCCGCGCCTCGAGCGTGTACTCGCCCGGCTGCAGACGGGCCTCGATCCGGAACGTCCCGCCGGCGTCCGTCAGCGCCCCGAAGCGGGTGCCAGGGAGCGAGACGGCGACGTTCTGGAGGGGCTCGCCGGCGTCGTCGGCGACCGTGCCCCGGATCACGTAATCGCGGGCCTCCTGGGCCGCCGCGGGGTCGGTCCCCAGGGTGAAGAGCGCGACGAGGGCCAGAATGGGGAGGAGGAGCTTGCGGCGGTCGATCATGGATCGTCTCCTGCGCGCGTCACAATCGGCCGCGGACACGGAGCCCGGGGAGGCCGCCGCTCCGCATTGGTACAGCCAAATAAGCTTGCCGGCGGCGGCGAAGCAACCGCCCGAGCCGCTCACTGGGAGGACGGCCCCGGACCGCCCCTCGCGGCGCCACCGGCGCCCGCCCGCGCCAGCAGCAGGCCCGCGCCGAGGGTCACCAGGGTCCCGATGAGTACGAACCAGGGCCACGCCACGGCGGCGCGGGCCAGCGCCCACACCAGGGTGACCGTGCCGATCCCGGCGCCCATCGCCACCGCGGCCGACCAGGGCGGCGCGCGCGGGGCGAGGAGGGCGAGGCCGAAGCCGCCCAGCAACCCGCCGTACACCAGCGAGGCGATCCCCAGCGCCACCTCGACGGCCGCCGCCTCCTCGCTGAGCGGGATGAAGAGGACGGCGCCGCCGACCAGCAGCGCCGCCCAGAGCAGCGTGAAGGCGCGGCCGGCCCGCAAAATCCGCCGGTCGTCTTCGCCCGCGTCCGCTCCACTCGGCGCGTCCGCTCCGCCGGCGGAGGCCGTGTGGTCCGCCGCACCGGGGGCCGGTCCGGTGGCCCCCTCCGGCCCGCCGATGCCCCGGGCGGGGGCCCAGAAGTCGTACGCCGTGGCGGAGGCGAGCGAGTTGATGGAGGAGGAGAGGCTCGACATGGCGGCCGCGAACACGCCCGCGA
>CAZTGV010000169.1:0-3486 GCA_964613475.1 uncultured Gemmatimonadota bacterium | reverse complement strand
GGCCAGGAGGGGGAGCGTCCCGACCAGGTGCCCTCCCGCCTCCACCGTCCAGGCGAGGAACGCCTCGAGGTCCGTGAAGTCGCCGGCGCCCCAGTCGCGCGCGGTGCGGAGCGCGTAGAGCGGCAGGAAGAGCCCCCAGCGGCGCGCCGGGGGCGGAGGGGTCCAGCCCCGTCGGGGGGCCCGGATCACCCGGCACTCGGCGCGATCCTCGCCCGGCGCGCCGCCGGTCTCCACCCACAGGGTGTGATAGCCCCGGCGCAGCCCGGGCGGGAGGCGGAGGCGCCGGGTCACGACCGTCCGGCCTTCCACGTCGCTCCATCCGACGGCGGGCAGGTCGGGCGGACGGCGCAGCGGCAGGCGGTCGCCCCCTTCCAGGTCGATCCCGCAGCGCATCGAGGCCGACTCCCCGGCCGTCCGCACCGCCACCTCGGTCTCCTCTCCCTCCCAGGAGACCGCGACCGGTGGCAGGGTGCGGGTGCGGAGCGCCTGGCGGCGGCGCCGGAGGGCGTCCGGGGCGTCCTCGGTACGCTCCAGAGGCTCGCCGAGCGACCGCAGGGCCGCGAGCAGGGCCTCCGTGGAGGCCTCGCGCCGCGTGCCGGCTATGTCCTCGTAGGAGAGCATCACGCCGTGGCTCTCGGCCAGCTCCCGCAGGGCGCGGTCGGCCTCAGGCATCCTCCCCCTCTCCCGCCGCTCCGGAAGCCTCCGATCCGGCGGGGCCGGGCGTCGTCTCTCTGGCGGGGCCGGGCACCGCTCCGCGTGCGGCGCGGGACGGCGCGCCGCGAGGCGGCGTAGCCGCGGGCCGCGGCTCCGGGCCCCCTCCGTCCTCGGACCGCCGGAAGGCCGGCAGCACGCCCTCCGCGATGTCGGACCGCTCCCCCATCAGCTCCAGCACGCCTCGGGCGGGGATCCAGATCCAGGCCGGGCGGCTGTTCAGCTCGTAGCCGACCTCGTACAGCGCCTTCTCGAGCAGGTAGGCTTCGAGCAATACCCGCAGGTCGTCCGGGTCCTCCGGGAGGTAGCCGTGCCCCCGCGCCTCCCCCAGGTAGCCTTCGAGGAAGCGGGCCGACACCTCCGAGTACCAGAGCCGCCCCCAGGCGTCGATCGTTGCCCCGTGGTCGGGGGCGAACAGCCCGACCTCGCCGGCGATGCGAAGGGCCGATTGGGACGCGTAATGGAACGACCGGATCATCCCGGCCACGTCCCGGAGCCCGGAGCGCTTCAGGCGTCGCTCGCCGAGGGGGCGGGTGGGCTCCCCCTCGAAGTCGATGATCACGAAGTCGCGCCCGGTGTGCAGGACCTGTCCCAGGTGGTAGTCCCCGTGGATGCGGATGCGGAGCCCGCCGAGACGCCGGCGGGTCACCGCCCGGAAGCGGGAGATCAGGGGGTCGCGGAGTCCGAGGATGCGCCGCACCGCCTCCCGGGTCTCGGGCGCGACCGCGTCCAGCCGCGCCTCGAGCCCGCGGAGGGCGTGGCCGGCCGAGTTCCGCATGGACTGGTAGAGCGCGCGCTGGTAGAGCTCGCTGAACGGCTCGGGGGCGAACTCGGAGCCGGCGGGGCCCGAGGCGAGCGCGGCGTGCATCTCCGCCGTCCGCCGGCCGAGGAGCCGCGCGGACTCCAGATACGGCCCCACCGCGTCGGCCGCCCGCTCCTCGGGCGGCGTCTCGGCCCGGGCGAGCAGCGCCTCGAGCGCCGTGTCCGCGGGCGGCGGCGGCTCCGTGGCCACGGCCGCCCGCTCGTAGAAGCGGGAGAGCGTGTCCAGCGTGAAGGGCCACGCGTCCCCCTCGTTCGGCACGTACGCCTGGAGGAGCGCGGCCGAGACCACGGCGCCGTCGGCACGCCGGATGTCCAGCCCTCCTGCGACCGGCGGCGTGTGGGAGAAGCCGCGCTCGGTCAGGAAGCGGTTGACCTCCACGTCCGGGTTCGTCCCCGGCTCGACGCGCCGAAAGAGCTTCAGGATCAGCCGGTCGCCGTACACGAGCGAGGTGTTGCTCTGCTCGCCGGTGACCGGGCTCGGCTCCGGCGCCGGCTCGCCTTCGGGCCAGCGCTCCCGCAGCGCCGGGCCGGCCCAGCCCTCCAGCCGCGCCCCCCCGCCCCCCGCCAGCCGGCGCCCCTCGGCCAGGAAGGCGAGCAGGGCGCGGGCGAAGCCCGCCTCCGCCGTGGCGTCCACGAGGACGCCCCGCTCGCCCGACTCCTCGGAGTCGATCCGGCACACGACCGTCCCGGGCCGCTCCGCCACCAGGCTCTCGGCGCCCTCGCCGGTCGCGTAGGCGAGCGGCAGGAAGTAGGTCTGGGTATCCCGCTCCCGGTAGCTCACGTCCACCAGGCACAGGAACGCCAGCCGCTCCTCCCCGAAGCCGAACGGGATCGTCTCCCGGAGCTCGGCGCTGCGGATCCGCTCCGCCTTGGCGCCGAACCAGCGTCGGCCCGCCAGATACGCCGGCAGGACCGCGTGCAGGCGCTCCCGGGCGCTCCCCTCGAAGGCGGACGTCCAACCGCCGGCCACCGTGACCGCGGCCGGCGCGCCCGCCTGGCCGACCCGGATGCGGTCGTCCGCCGCCTCCTCCTCGGCGCGGAGGCCGAACCAGTAGAAGGCGTGCGGCGCCAGCGTGAGCGGATAGGGCCGCTCGCCGATCGGCGGCAGGGCCGTGCCGCCGAACAGCTCCACCGGGACCTCTCCCCGCCCCTCCGGCAGCTCGACCGACGCCGCCTGCACGAATCGAGACAGGTTGAACACGGCCAGGATCCGCTCGTCGTCGTACTCGCGAAGGAAGGCGAGCACCTTCGGATTGTCCGCCCGCACCAGCCGCAGCGTCCCCCGCCCGAACGCCCGGAACCGCTTCCGGAGCGCGATGATCCGGCGGACCCACCACAGGAGGGAGCTCGGGTTGTCGCGCTGCGACTCGACGTTCACCGCCTCGTAGCGGTATTCCGGGTCGATCACCACCGGCAGGTAGAGCTTCTGCGGGTTCGCCTCCGAGAAGCCCGCGTTCCGGTCGCCGCTCCACTGCATCGGCGTCCGCACCCCGTTGCGGTCGCCCAGGTAGATGTTGTCCCCCATGCCGATCTCGTCGCCGTAGTAGAGGATCGGGGTGCCGGGGAGGGCGAGCAGGAGGCCCATCATCAGCTCGATCTTATTGCGGTTGTTCTGCAGCAGCGGGGCCAGCCGGCGCCGGATCCCCAGGTTGATGCGGGCCCGCGGGTCGGTGGCGTACACGCGGTACATGTAGTCCCGCTCCTCGTCGGTCACCATCTCGAGCGTCAGCTCGTCGTGGTTCCGGAGGAACACGGCCCACTGGCAGCCGTCCGGGATCGGGGGGGTCTGCTCGAGGATGTCGACCACCGGGAAGCGGTCCTCCATCCGGATGCCCATGAACAGCCGGGGCATGATCGGGAAGTGGAAGGCCATGTGGCACTCGTCGCCGTCGCCGAAATAGGCGACCGCGTCCTCCGGCCACTGGTTCGCCTCGGCCAGCAGCATGCGGCCGG
>CAZTGV010000168.1:0-3524 GCA_964613475.1 uncultured Gemmatimonadota bacterium | reverse complement strand
ATGGCCGTGGCGGGGGACGCCGAGGCGCTCGGCCGCGCGCACGAGCGCTACCTCGACGTATGGGAGGCGGCGCGGAGTCTCGCGGGGGGGGGTGACCCCGTCCCCTGCCGGCTCCTGGAGACGTCGCGCGGGCTACAGCCCTATCCCCTCCCTCTCGGCCAGCCGGACGGGCCGGCCGTCCCTTCGACGCTGGCGGCCATGCGGGCGGCGGCCGAGGCGGCGAGGGCGCGCGACCGGTACGTGGCGCCCGGCGGGGTGGCGGCCGGCGCCGTGCAGGCCGCCCGCGCGGAGGAGGCGGGGCGCCTGCGCGACGCCCTGCTGGCGCGCCGGGAGGAGGCGGAGCGCCGCCGGGCCGCCCTGCGCCGCGAGCTGGAGGAGGGGGAGTCCGCCGAGGCGCTGCGCGCGGTCGGCAACCTCCTGCTCGCCCGTCTGCGGGAGGTCGAGCGGGGCGCGTCCCAGGTCGTGCTGCGCGACTTCGACGGGAGCGAGCGCGAGGTCGCCTTGGACCCGCGGCGGGGCCCGGCCGAGAACGCGGCCGCCTACTTCGAGCGCGCGGCGAAGCGGGAGCGGGCCGCCGCGCGCGTGCCTGCGGAGCTCGAGCGGGTGGAGGCGCGGCTCGGGGCGGTATCGGCCGCGCTGGAGCGGCTCGAGGAGGAGGGTCCCTCGGAGGCGCTCTGGGAGGCGGCCGGCGGGCGGCCGGCGGCGGACGAGGCGGGCAGAGGCGAGGAGGAGCGGCTCCCCTACCTCCGGTTCCGCACCAGCGGCGGGCTGGAGGTCCGGGTGGGGCGGAGCGCCCGGGCGAACGACGACCTCACGTTCCACCACGCCTCGCCCGATGACATCTGGATGCACGCTCGGCAGACGAGGGGCGCCCACGTGGTCCTCCGGTGGGACCGACGCGAGGAGAACCCGCCGCGGCGCGACCTGCTGGAGGCGGCGGTGGCCGCGGCCGTGCACAGCGGCGCCCGCCACAGCGGGACGGTCCCGGTGGACTGGACGCGGCGGAAGTACGTGCGCAAGCCGCGCAAGGCGCCCCCGGGCGCGGTCGTGCCGGACCGGGTCTCCACGCTGTTCGTGGAACCGGACGAGAAAGTGCTCGAGGCGATGAAGCGCAACATCGACGATTGACGAAGGTTAGCGGAGTTACGAGGCTTGAGTCGCGAGTCGGAGCCGCCGGTCCTTTATACGGTCGGACATTCCACGCGCACGGCGGAGGAGTTCCTCGCCCTGCTCGAGGCGCACTGGGTGGAGGGCGTGGTGGACGTCCGCCGCTATCCCGCCTCGCGGCGCCATCCGCACTTCGGCGCCGAGCCGATCGCCGCCGCGCTCGAGGGCGTCGGCATCGCGTACCGGCACGAGCCCGCGCTCGGGGGACGGCGTAGCGGCCGCGCCGACTCCCCGAACACCGCCTGGCGCTCGGCCGGCTTCCGCGCCTACGCGGACCACATGGCGAGCGAGACCTTCGGGGAGGGGCTCGAGCGACTGGCGCGGGACGCGCGGGTCCGCCGGACCGCGATCCTGTGCGCGGAGGCGGTGCCGTGGCGCTGCCACCGACAGCTGGTGGCGGACGCGCTCACCCTCCGTGGGTGGAGCGTGCGCCACATCCTCGGGCCCGGCGCGGCCCGACCGCACGAGCCGAACGAGCACGCCCGGCTGCGCGAGGACGGGACGGTGGTCTACCCGGCGCCGGAGGACGACCAGCTCGAGATCCTGTAGACGTCGAGGCCGACCGGGGCCGGCGCCGAGCCGCCTCACCGACAATGGCGCGGAATGGTCGGCGTGGCGCCGTCTCAACCCCCGTGCGACGCTTCGGCCAGGGCGGCGGCCAGCTCGCCGAACGCCGCTTCTCCTTCCTCCAGGGCGCGCACCAGGGCCGATCCGACCACCACGCCGTCGGCGACCGCCGCCACAGAGCGGGCGTGCTCCGGACGCGAGATCCCGAAGCCCACGGCCACCGGGAGGCGCACCCGCTCCCGGAGCTCGGAGACCCGCTCCGGGAGCGCCGCCTCCAGCGCCTCCCGCTCGCCGGTGACGCCGAGCCGCGAGATGTAGTAGAGAAAGCCGCGGGCGCGCCCGGCGATCCGCTCCAGGCGCGCCGGCGGCGTGGTCGGCGCGGCGAGCGGGATCAGGTCCAGCGCCGAGCCGGCGAGGCGGCCCTCCAGGGCCGGATGGACCCCGACGGGCAGGTCGGTGACCAGGAGGCCGGCGGCGCCCGCCGCCTCGGCCCGTTCCAGGAAGCGCTCCACCCCCATCCGGAGCAGCGGGTTCAGGTAGGAGAAGAGGACCACCGGAGGGAGCTCCGGTGCGAGGTCGGCCAGCGCATCCAGGGTGGAGGAGAGGGTCACGCCCTGCCCCAGCGCGCGCCCGCTCGCCCGCTGGATGGTGGGCCCGTCCGCCAGCGGGTCGCTGAACGGGATCCCCAATTCGATCACGTCGGCCCCGACCTCGGCCAGCCGCAGCAGCAGCCGTGGCGTGTCCGCGGGCGACGGGAAGCCCGAGGGCAGGAAGGGAATGAACGCCGCGCCGCCGCCGGCCCGGGCCCGGAACGCGGCGGCGATCCGGCCGGCGCTCACGCGCCTCCCAGCTCCCGGGCCCAGGCGCCGAACGCCACCGCGTAGTAGCGCTCCGAGAAGAGCGTCCACTCCCCGAGCGCCGCCGGCGGCGCGTATGCTTCGGCGGCCGCTTCCGGCGGGGTCCCGGCCTCGATCGCCCGGCGCGCGGCCGCCTCCACGTCCTCGAGCAGGGCGAGATAGGTCCGGAGCGCCGCGCGGTCCGCCAGAGAGCCGTGCCCGGGCACCCAGACCTCGGCCTCCTCCTCGAGCAACGCCCGCACGTGGCGCGCGAGCACGGAGGGAAGGGCGTCCATGTAATTCGGGAACAGGCCGTTCCACACCAGGTCGCCGCACCAGACGATCCGTGGCTCCTCGAGCACGGCAACCAGGTCGCTCCGGGTGTGGCCCGCCCGAGGGACGATCCGGAGCCGACGGTCCCCGAGGTCGATCGCCGCCGACGCCTCGCCGAGCAGCTCCACCCGGGGGCCCCGGAGGGTCTCGACCGCCCGGGCGGCTCCGTCGCTCGCTTCGGCGCGCGCGGCCAGGGCCTCCCGGGTCGCCTCGGTGGACAGAGTACGGGGCGGCCCCTCGTCGCGGAGGTAGGCCGGAAGCCCGTTCGAGTGGTCGCCGTGGTAGTGGGTGAGCACGACGTGGGTCGGATCCCGGCCGGTGAGCTCGCGGGCGGCCTCGACCAGCCATCGCGCCCCGGCCTCCGAGGCGAGCCCCTCGATCAACACCACCCCGTCGCGTCCGGCCACGATCCCGCCGTTCGCGACCGTGCGCATGGCGTCGGGTCCGCCCGTCAGCGGGGTGGAGATCAGCGCCCAGGCGCGCTCGGCCACCCGTTCCAGTCGGCCCCACGGATCCCGGCCGACCACGGGGCGCGACGGCTCCGCGGCGAACAGGCGACGCCCCGCCGCGCCGCCGGCGCCCAGGGCCCCGATCAGGTAGGCGGCGCACGATCCCGCGGTC
>CAZTGV010000167.1:0-3536 GCA_964613475.1 uncultured Gemmatimonadota bacterium | reverse complement strand
AGGCCTGCCGCCGCTGCTACGCCTCCCTGTTCACGAACCGGGCGATCGCCTACCGCGAGCGCCAGGGCTTCCGCCACCTGGACGTCGCGCTCTCGGTGGGCGTCCAGAAGATGGCGCGCTCCGACCGGGGAAGCGCCGGGGTCTGCTTCTCCATCGACACGGAGACCGGATTTCCGCACGTGGCGATCGTGAGCGCCGCCTGGGGGCTGGGGGAGAGCGTCGTCCAGGGAAGCGTCACGCCCGACCAGTACACGGTGTTCAAGCCGCTGGTGGACGAGGACGGCTGCGTTCCGATCATCGACCGCTCCCTGGGCAGCAAGGAACGGAAGCTCATCTACGCCGAGGACGGGAACGGCTCCGGCTCGATCCGGGAGGTCGAGACCACGGAGACGGAGCGGAACGCCTACGTCCTGAGCGACGACGAGGTGCTCCGGCTCGCCCGCTGGACGGCGTGGATCGAGGAGCACTACGGCCGGCCGATGGACATCGAGTGGGCCAAGGACGGCGAGACGGGCGAGCTGTTCGTGGTGCAGGCGCGGCCGGAGACGGTGCAGTCGCGGCAGCAGGAGGGCGTGCTGAAGACGTACACGCTCGAGGAGACCGGCCGCGAGCTGTGCGTGGGCCTCAGCATCGGCCAGGCGATCGCCACCGGCCGCGTGTGCGTGATCGAGGATGCCGCCGAGATCGACCGGTTCGAGGACGGCGCCATCCTGGTCACCGAGATGACGGACCCGGACTGGGTGCCGATCATGGAGCGGGCGGCCGGCATCATCACGAACTCCGGGGGGCGCACCTGCCACGCGGCGATCGTGAGCCGCGAGCTCGGCACGCCCGCCATCGTCGGCACCGGCCGGGCGACCCGCGTCCTGCGGGACGGCGACCGGGTGACCCTCTCCTGCGCCGAGGGCGACCAGGGCTACGTGTACGAGGGGTCGCTCGCCTACCGCGAGGAGGACGTCGACTTCCGCGAGGTGCCGGAGACCCGCACGCAGATCATGCTGAACATCGGGAGCCCGGCCGCGGCCTTCCGCTTCTGGCGCGTGCCGGCGGAGGGCGTCGGTCTGGCCCGGATGGAGTTCATCATCAACAACCACATCCAGATCCATCCGATGGCGCTCGTCCGCTTCGACGACCTGACGGACGAGGAGGCGCGCCGCCGGATTCTCGAGCTGACCCGAGGCTACGAGGACAAGACCGAGTACTTCGTGGAGCGGCTCGCGCGGGGGATCGCCAAGATCGCGGCCGCGCAGCACCCGCATCCGGTCATCGTCCGGATGAGCGACTTCAAGACGAACGAGTACGCCGACCTGATCGGGGGCGAGGAGTTCGAGGCGCCGGAGAGCAACCCGATGCTCGGCTTCCGGGGCGCCTCGCGCTACTACAGCGAGCGCTACCGGGAGGGCTTCGCGCTGGAGTGCCGGGCCATCAAGCGGGTCCGGGAGGAGATCGGGCTGCGCAACGTGCTGATCATGATCCCGTTCTGCCGGACGCTGGACGAAGCGGACCGGGTGCTGGAGGTGTTGGCGGAGAACGGCCTGCGGCGCGGGGAGCACGGCCTCGAGGTCTACGTGATGGCCGAGATTCCGTCCAACGTGATCCTGGCCGAGGAGTTCGCCGAGCGCTTCGACGGCTTCTCGATCGGTTCCAACGACCTCACCCAGCTCGTGCTCGGCGTGGATCGCGACTCCTCCGAGCTCGCCCCCCTGTTCGACGAGCGGAACGAGGCCGTGAAGCAGTCGATCCGCGAGCTCATCGAGCGGGCGCACCAAAAGGGTCGGAAGGTCGGCATCTGCGGGCAGGGACCGAGCGACTACCCGGACTTCGCCGCCTTCCTGGTCGAGGCGGGCATCGACTCCATGTCACTGAACCCCGACTGCGTGGCCGAGGTCAAGCGGCGGGTGGCGGAGATGGAGGCCTCCATGGAGGCGAGACGTACGACGCTGCACTCCGCCCGGCAGGACAGGGCGCGGCGGCCCGCCGCCCGGGCGGGAACGCCGCCGCGATCGCGGCCCGGGCAGCCGGCGCCCGCGGCCGGCCGGGCCCGAGCGACGCCGCCACCGGCCGCCGCGGCGAAGGGATCGAGCGAGTAGGGCCTGCCCCAGGGAAGGTCGGGGCCGGAAGCCGGGAGGCCGGGCCCGGCCTCCCGGCTCAATCCTCCCACAAGCTCACGATCTCGAATCGCTCCACGTCGACCAGTCCTCGATCCGTCAGCTTGAGGGCCGGGATGACGGGGAGCGCCAGGAAGGACAGCACCATGAAGGGCGCCTCCAGGCCACCGCCGAGCTCGTGGTAGGCGGCGTGTAGGGCGTCGAGACCGGCGCGCACCTCCGCCAACGGCCGGTCGCTCATCAGACCGGCGATCGGGAGCGGGAGCGAGGCCAGCACCTCCTCGCCCCGGACCGCCACCAGCCCGCCCTGCATCTCCGCCAGCGCCCGGACGGCGAGCCGCATGTCCGCGTCGTCGGTGCCGGCCACGATCAGGTTGTGGGAATCGTGCGCCACGCTGCCCGCGATCGCGCCCTCCCGCACGCCGAGCCCGCGCACGAAGCCGACCCCTACACCACCGCCGCGGCCGTGCCGCTCGACCACCGCGAGCTTCGCCAGGTCGCGCCCCGGATCGGCCACCGCTCGGCCATCGGCCACTTTCGGCTCCAGCGTCAGGCCCTCCGTCACGATCTGCCCCGGAACGACGCCGATGACCCGGAGCCGCCGTCCCCGGACGGGCACCGCGAAATCGAGCGAGCCGCCGTGATCCAGCCGTACGCTCGGCGGCAGCGTGGAGGGCGCGTCGGGGAGCTCCGCCGTCAACGCACCCTCACGCGCCACCAGCCGGCCGTCCACGTAGACGCGCTCCACGTCCACGGACTCCAGGTCGCGGAGCACGACCAGGTCGGCCTTCCAGCCGGGCGCAACCGCGCCCAACCCGTCCCGGTCCAGACCGAACCACTCGGCCGTGTTGAGGGAGGCCATCCGCCACGCCTCCAGCGGCGGCACGCCGTGCCGGATCGCCTCGCGGACGGCGTGGTCCAGGTGCCCCTCGTCCATCAGGTCGTGGGGGTGCCGGTCGTCGCTCACCAGGGAGCAGCGCCGCGCGTTCTCCGCCGTCACCAGGGGAACGAGATCCGCCAGGTTTCGCGCCGTGCTCGCCTCGCGGATCATCACCCGGAGCCCCTTACGGAGCTTGGCGCGCGCCTCCTCGAGCCGCGTGGACTCGTGGTCGCTCCCGACGCCCGCCGCCGCGTACGCGTCCAGCCCTCGTCCGCTCAGACCCGGCGCGTGCCCGTCCACCGGCAAGCGCCGGCGGTGGGCGGCTTCGAGTTTGGCCAGCACGCCCGGATCCCCCGCCACGGTCCCGGGAAAGTTCATCATCTCGGCGAGTCCGAGGACGCCCTCCTCGTCGAACAGAGGCGCCAGCTCGTCGACCCCGAGCTCGGCGCCGGCCGTCTCCATGTTCGTGGCCGGCACGCAGGAGGAGACCATCACGAAGGCGCGGAGCGGCACGCCCCGGCGGCTCTCGAGGATGTACCGGATCCCGT
>CAZTGV010000166.1:0-3559 GCA_964613475.1 uncultured Gemmatimonadota bacterium | reverse complement strand
GGCGGCCATCCCCGCGCTCCGCGAGACGCGCGGCTCGCTGATCAACGTCTCCTCCGGCGTGGGCGACCACGGCCGGCCGCTGTGGGGCGCCTACTCGGTGTCCAAGAACGGCCTCGAGGCGCTGTCGCAGATCCTGGCGGGCGAGCTGAAGGAGGACCGGGTGCGCGTGAACATCGTGGATCCCGGCGCCATGCGCACCGACATGCGGGCGGCCGCCTATCCGCAGGAGGACCCGGACACGCTGCCTACCCCCTACGCCGTGACCGACGTCTTCGTCTACCTCGCCTCGGACCGCTCGGCCGAGATCACGGGCCAGCGGTTCCGCGCCCAGGAGTTCGAGGTGGCCGTGCGGTGAGACCGCGCTCGGCGGCGGCCGGCGTGTCTCCCTCGGCGGCGCGCGGCGCGACTGGTGAGGCGGGGCGCGTCTCACCAATCGTAGATCGTCCAGGCGCGGCATTCCTCCTCGGCGCACACCAGGCGGATCCGGAAGGGCGAGTCGTCGCCGCGCGGCGCCGGATGCGCCTCCACCATGCGCACCATCCGGCCGCCGCAGCGCGGACAGTCCGGCTCGCCGCCGGGGCTCGGCTTCTCCCGGTCGAGGGCCTCCAGCTCGCGGGCCGTCTCCGGCGCCAGCAGGGGCCCCAGGTCGTCGTCGTTTCCGCTTCCGCTCATCGCCGTGCAGGATAAGCGCTCGACCGGCGCGGATGCCACGCCCGCCGCGCGGTCCGGTGGGGCCGGGCGGCCCGGCGGGCCGGAACCGTCCGGCCGGCCGGAACCGCCCGCCGGGTCGAAGCGGGACGACGGTGCCGGCCCCGAGGGCCCCGGCGGCCTGCGCCGGGAGGCCTTCCCGATCCTCGCTTCGACCGCCTACCTGAACTCGAACTCCCTCGGCGCGTTGTCGGAGCGTGCCTTGCTCGCCCGTCGCGCGTTCGAGGCGGACTGGAACGAGCTCGGCGCCGCCGCCTGGTACGAGCGCTGGCTGGGCGAGCTGGAGGCGGTGCGGGCCGCCTTCGGCCGCACGATCGGGGCGGAGCCCTACCGGATCGCACTCATGCCGAGCGTCTCGGCCGCCCTGGCCGCGGTCGCCGGGGCGCTGCCGGGGCTGGCGGGCGGCGGGACGGGACGGGGACCGGGAGGGGGCGGGACGGGCCGAGGGCCAGAAGGGGGCGGGACGGGCTCGGGGCCCGAGCGGAATCGGGTCGTGATCACCGATCTCGACTTCCCCACCCTCGGGCACCTCTTCCTGTCGCGGCGGTCCCTGGGCGTGGAGGTGCGGATCGTCGAGAGCCCCGACGGGATCGAGGTGCCGCCCGAGGCGATCGCCGACGCCGTGGACGAGCGCACCGCGCTGGTCGCCACCTCGCACGTGTACTACGCGACCGGCGCCGTCCAGGACGCGGCCGCGGTCGCCGAGATCGCGCGCCGGGCGGGCGCCCTCTTCCTGCTGGACGCCTACCAGTCGAACGGACAGCTCCCGATCGACGCCCCGGCCCTCGGCGTCGACTTCCTCGTCTCGGGGGCGCTCAAATGGCTGTGCGGCGGACCGGGCCTCGCCTACCTGTACGTCCGGCCCGAGCTCGAGCTCGCGCCGACCACCCTGAGCTGGTTCGGGGTCGAGGACCCGTTCGCCTTCGACGTGCGCGGCGCGGTCCCCCGGTCGGACGCACGCCGGTTCGAGATGGGCACGCCGGCCGTGGGGGCCGCCTTCACGGCCTCCGGCGGGCTCTCGATCGTGGAGGAGGTCGGGATCGCGCGCATCCGCGAGGCGAATCGCGCCCTGGCCGAAGACCTGGTGGCGCGGCTACGCGCCGCGGGCTTCGGACCGCGGCTGCCGCCCCCGGGCCGCCGCTCGGCCCTGGTGCTCCTGCCTCACCCCGACGCCGCTGGCGCCGTGCGGCACCTGGCCGAGCGCGGGGTGATCGTGGACCACCGCGCCGACCGCGTCCGCTTCTCGCCCCACTTCTACAACACGCCCGAGGACAACGCTCGTGCCGTGGAGGCGCTCCTCGACCACCGGCTGAAGCGCGGCGGGCGTTCAGGAGCCTGAACGGCGTCCAAAACCTAGGGGGTTGGCCGGACGGCGGCCCCGAGTCGGGCGACACCTTTGCGACGTAGGCGACGTCGGCGACCTCAGTCGAAGAGCGCGGCGGGGTCGTGGCCCGCCAGACGCAGGACGCGCTCGATCGTCTCCCCGATCTTGCTGTCCGGGGTGGAGGCGCCGGCCGTGAGCCCGATCTCGACCTCGTCCTCGGGCAGCCAGTCCCCGGACTCGTGGATCGTCTCGCCCATGATCTCCTTGTGCGAGAGCGTGCCGGAGGTCGGGTCGATGCAGGCCGCGTCCTCGATGTGGTACGTCCGCGTGTGCTGGGAGCAGAGGTGGGCGAGGTGGTTGGTGTTGCTGCTGTTGTAGCCGCCGATCACGATCATCACGTCCGGAGGGTCGGCCATCATCGCCTCCACCGCGTCCTGCCGGTCCTGGGTGGCCGAGCAGATCGTGTCGAAGCTGCGGAAGCGCTCCGGCAACCCATCCCCGCCGTGCCGGTCGGCCATCGCCTCCCCGATCCGGGCGGCGATCGCCAGCGACTCGGAGGCGAGCATGGTGGTCTGGTTCGCCACCCCCACCCGCTCGAGGTCGCGGTCGGGGTCGAACCCTTCGGAGACCCGGGCGGCGAAGCGCTCCATGAACGCGTCGCGGTCCATCTCGCCGCGGATGAAGGCGCAGACCATCTCCGCCTCCTCCATGTCGCGCAGGATCAGGTACTTGCCGTCGGGGTGCTTGCGGACCTGCGAGCTGGTGGCGCGGGTCTCCTCGTGCCAGTGCTTGCCGTGGATCACGGCGGTGAAGCCGTCCTTCGCATAGCCTTCCACCCGCTTCCACACGTGGAGCACGGAGCCGCAGGTCGTGTCCACCAGCAGGCAGCCGAGCCCGCGCAGCGTCTCGAAGTCCTCCAGCTTGACCCCGAAGGCCGGGATGATGACGACGTCCTCCGGCGTGACGCCCGAGAAGTCGAAGAACCCTTCCTCGTCCGGGTAGAGGAACTCTATCTCCATCTCCTGGAGACGCCGGTTCACGTGCGGGTTGTGGATGATCTCGCCGACCAGGAAGATCCGGCGATCGGGGAACTTGCGGCGCGCCTCGTAGGCGTACTCGACGGCGCGGTCCACCCCGTAGCAGAAGCCGAAGCTCTTGGCGAGCCGGAAGCGCAGCCGACCGACCTCGAGCGCGTGGTCCCGCTCGCGGACCAGGCTGACCAGGGCGCTCCCGTACTCGGACTCGAGGACGGGCTGGATCTCCTTCTTGAGGCCGAGGCCCCGGCGAAAGTAGCGCTCCTCCGGTTCCGCCGCCCGCGTCGTCGCGTCGGGACCCGTGCCGCGCCCCGTTCCGTCGCTCGCTGTGGCGCGCGTCTTCTGGTCGGGTGCCATGTGTCCGATGCTAGAGCTCGGGGGGCGGAGTGTCCAACCGAGTGTGCACAACCCGGGACGCGGCGGACCGTTCCGTCGCGCCAGGCGCTCAGTGCCGGAGCGCGCGAGGGCCCCGGGCGCTCAGTGCCGGAGCGCG
>CAZTGV010000165.1:1899-3562 GCA_964613475.1 uncultured Gemmatimonadota bacterium | reverse complement strand
GCCGGCTACGGTGCCGGCTATCCTCCATGTCAGCCCTCGGGAGGCTGCGCGACCGACCTCCGGCGCGCCAGCTCCGCCTGGAGCGCCTGGACGATGGAGCGGAACAGCGCGCTCTCCGGGGAGCGCGCATCCTCGAGCGTGCCCTGGAAGCTCTTCGCCCAGATGACGTCGTCCGCCTCGGCGTCGATGAGCTCGACAGCGAGCCGCACCCCGTCCGGGATCCGCACGATCGTGCCGTTCACGAGCAGGGTGGCGCCGAGCTCCTCGACCAGCCCGCGGACATCCCTCTGGCCCGACAGATACGGTTCCATGGACCGCGTGGGGACGACGTGGATGCTTTCGTCCGACGCGAGCGCCGCCACCAGCTGCTCGGCGAGCGCCTTCCCCAGCTCGCGGGCGAAGGCCGCCTCGGACGGCTCCGCCGACGGCTCCGCCTCGGAGGCGCCGCCCGGCGCCTTCATCGGGAGGACGGCGATCCGCGAAGCGGTTGTCGGCGCGCTCCGCGGCGGCGGGAAATGCTTTCCGACCTCCTGGCGGCCGCGGATCGTCTCGATCGTGGACCGGAGCTCCGGGGACGGCTCCATGCCGAGCTCGGAGCGCAGCCGCTCCGCGAATCGCTCGAAGGCGACCACCGCGCCGGCGCGGTCGCCCAGGCGGTCCAGAAGGCCGATCAGGTTCCGACAGGCCAGCTCATCGTATGGGCCCAGCGCGGCCGCCCGCCGGGCGTTCCGCCTCGCCTCCATCTCCTCGCCGGCCGCTTCGGCCTCCTTCGCCAGCGACAGGGCCGCGTCGGCCGCCGCCTGGCCCAGGCGACGGCGCGCCCCGTCCAGCCAGTGCTCGAACTGCGGGGCGCTCGACAGATGGAAGCCCCGGAGCAGCTCGCCCCGGTACAGCTCGAGCGCCTCGTCGAGCCGCCGTTCCCCGATCGCCGCTTCGAAGGCCGCGGCGTCGCACCACACCCGGCCCTCCCCGAGCGTCACCTCATCGCCCTGGCTCTCCACGATCTCCGAGCCGAGCGTGGTCCGGAGCTGATAGAGCACCTGGCGGAGCGACATCTGCGCGTGCTCGCTGTCCGCGTCCGGCCAGAAGAGGGACAGGAGGGTGTCGCGGCGGTGGGAACGGCGGGGCTCCTCGATGGCCAGGAAGGTGAGGAGCGCCACCTGCTTGGGGCGGGCGAGCACGTCGCCAAGCCGCTCCCCTCGAGAGTCCCGGAGGTCGAGGGCGCCGAGCGTATGAAGACGCAACATGCGTAAAAAATAATCGCGGCGGCGCCTCGATACCAGCGTACGAGCCGCGGATCATGCGGGCCTCACCGTACGATCACGCGGAGCTGCACGGGGCCCTCACGGGGGCTCGATAGCTTCGAAGACATGGAATCAAAGGAAGCGACATATATGAGATACGGCGGAGACGGCGAGGAGCGGCGGCGAGTCCGGTTCGACGAGCTTCCGGAGGCGCTGGCGGCGGTCATCCGGACATCCGTCCGGAACCGCGAGACGGCCGGCGGGATGCCGACCCTCCTCAGGGCCCTGAGGAGGGCCGACGGCGGGGCGAGCGCCGGCGACGAGGTGCTGGTCCTCCACCTCGCGGCCGTGGACATCGCCCTCCAGGTGGACGGGCGCTTCAACGGCCTGGTGCATCGGATCATCCTCGGGAACACGGC
>CAZTGV010000165.1:0-1799 GCA_964613475.1 uncultured Gemmatimonadota bacterium | reverse complement strand
CCGCCGGGGAAAGCCTCCGCGCGGTCCTCCGAACCCGTCTCCCCGTCTACCTGGAGTGGATGTACGACTTCGTGTCCGCCCAGCTCGACGAGGGACGCCGGGAGCCGCGCGAGGTGCTGGGCCTCGAGGACCCCACGGACTCGGCGGCCGTGATCCTCGCCCTGGGAGAGATCCTGAGCCACTGCCACCGGACCCTCTCCCGCTGGGAGATCGTGGCCTGATCGGGAGATCGTGCCCCGATCCGGCTGACGCTGGCTACCTCGACGGGGCCCTGTGGGGCCCCTGCGGTCCCGGCTAGGCGCGCCCCTACGGACCGGCCCGCCGGGCCGCCACCATCATCCGCTCTCCCTCGAGCGGCTCCGCGTCGCGCGCCGCGTAGGAGGAGAAGGTCGCCGGTCGGTCGAACCCGGCGCGCTCCAGCGCCACGGCGAGCTCCGGATAGGTGATCATCGCGTAGACGTGCACCATCTGGTGCTCGAACACGGGCGAGGGCGCGTGGCCCCCGGCTCGCTCCCTCCCCGCCGCACCCTCCGGACCGACCTCGGCGCCCACCGGACCCACCTCGGCGCCCACCGGACCGACCTCGGCGCCCTCTTCGAACACCGCGTACGTCTCGCGCGTCGTGAAGGTCGCCGCCCCCGTGTCCACCTCGTGCTCCCGCCGCAGCCGCACCGGCCGGCCGCGCCACTCGGCCCACGCGTCCCTTGGCGGCCGGTAGTGATACAGGATCCACAGGTAGTGCGGGACGTCCAGCAGGAGGACGCCGCCCGGCCGCAGCGCCTCGCGGCAGCGGCGGAGCGCGTCCGCCCGTTCTTCGGGCGTCACCAGGTGGGCGAACGAGCTGTTGCAGGCGATGATGAGGTCGAACGCCTCGCGCCGGGTCAGGTCGTTGAAGCCGCCGCGCCACACGGGCGCGCCGAGCGGCTCGCCGACCTCCCGCGCCGCCTCCCGGAAGCCGGGGTGCGGCTCCATGCCGGTGACCCGCCAGCCCCACCGCGCCAGCGGCCCCAGGACGCGGCCGGTACCACAGCCCATGTCCAGCACGCGCGGCGGATCGGCGCCCGGCCGCCGGGCGCCGGTGCCGGCCGCTGTGTCCGGCTCGGCCAGGCCGTACCGGGCGGCCAGCCAATCGAGGAACTCCACCACGGGCGACGGATCCGCCTCGAAGGCGCGGAAGAGCTCGGCCGCCAGCCGGTCCGGCTCGGGCCGCCCGAGCCGCTCCGGTCGCTCCGGCGCCTCTGGCCATTGCCGTCGCTCCGGCGCTTCCGCTCCGTCCGCCGGCGGCCGTCGCTCTTCCGAAAAGGCCATCTCATCCGGCGGCCAGGGCCGCCTCGTCGGACCGCTCCGCCAGGTAGCCGTGGACCTGCGAGACGACCACCGGACCCCTCGGCTCGGCGTTCACGCATCCTCCCTTCTGCGATGGGATGCCGTGAAGCCTATGTACGGCGATCCACCCCCTCGCGCCACCCGCCGGCGGCGGCTCGACGCTCGGCTCGATTCGACCCGACGCGGCGGTCGCACGGGGACGCTATGGAGCGGACGCACGAGAGGGGCGGACACCGGTGGCGCCCGCCCCTCTCGCTTCTCGCGCTCATCGGTCGATCCGCTTCCCCGCGACCGGCCCGGACCGGACGGGACCGGACGGGACGGACCGGGACGGACCGACCTCCTCAGTTCTGAGGCGCCGCGTCGCTCCGGTGGTGGTCGCAGCGGACGTTCGGGTTGAACTGGGCGTACAGGCCGCTCGGGTTCTCCCGATACAGCCACACGTGCAGGTCGTAGTGCGGCTCGAACATGTG
>CAZTGV010000164.1:0-3603 GCA_964613475.1 uncultured Gemmatimonadota bacterium | reverse complement strand
GGGGTATCTCTCGATCCTGCCGGTCGACCAGGGAATCGAGCATTCCGGGGCGGCAGGCCTTGAACGAGCCCGCCTTCGCGAGGGGTGTGCGGTCGATCGTCTGCCGAGTGCCTGAAGGTTCCGTTCCGCGGGGGACAGTGGTCGGTCGTGTGGATCGAGGGGCTGCCTGTTTGACGTGTCCCTGTGTAGAAGGGGCGCCGGGACGGATCCTTGGGGGTCCTATGGCCCAGCGTCGATGGCATCGCAGAGCCGCTGCCTGACCTCGCTGTTGCAGTAGAGCTCGAGACCGCTGCCCGCCTCCGGTTCGTTCTGGCCGATGCGGGTCCACACCCTGGCGCTCACCGTGGCGCGCTCGCCGTTCTCGAGCGTCCCTGCCGCTCCGGCCTCGGCTGGCGACTCGGGCGCGACATCCCGGGTCGACACGGCCGTGGACGTCCCTCGGGGAGCCGCCGGTGCCGGCGCGACGCCCTTTGGAGGGGGAGTCTCCAGGGCGCCCGTACCCTCGTCTCGGCTGACCGTCCCCACGGTCTCAACCGTCGGCACAGAGGAGGCTGTGTCTCTTGTGCGTTCTGCGGGTGAGGTACCTGTCGTCATGAGAGCGGTGGCGGCGATTGTGGCCGCGATAGCTCCGACCGCGATTTGGGGAAGCCCGACGGCCATCGGCCCCAGGCCGACCGTCTGTCCCTCAACGCGTGCCCGCAGGTTCCGCAGGCGCATGACGAAGGGGAGCACGGGCCAGACGAGGCCCTGAAGCCCGCGCTCTACGGCGATTTCTTCGTAGCGTTTCCGGAACGCTCTCCGAGCCCGCCACAGGGCACATTTGACGGACTCGAGGGAGATGCCCTCGGACTCAGCGATGTCCTCGCGGCCCCAGCCCTGGGCGTCCTTGAGGATCAAGAGCCGCCGATGTCGGCTGTTGAGGGACCGCATCACCTCAGTGATTGCCCCGCGACGCTCGATCGCCATCAGTGCGATTTCCGGATCCGCCTTTGGGTCCTCTGGGTCGAGTTCGTCCCCGAGGTCCGCGTAAGGCATCTCGGAGGAACGCTGCTTGCGGCGCAGCGCATCGATCACAGCGTTCTTCGCGATGGAGGACAGCCAGGGCCATGGAGGACGGCTGCGATCGAAAGAGCCGAGGGAGCGGTGAGCCTTCAGGAAGGTTTCCTGGACGACGTCTTCGGCGAGCTCCCGATCGCCCGTCCGAGCCAACGCGAGTCGGCGGATGCCCGATGCATGGCGCTTGTAGAGCCCGGTGAAGAGCTCGTCCGCTGTCTGCTCGTCCGACGCCACGGTCGGCCGGTCGCTCGCTTCTGGCACTGCGGGCGCCCCCTCCCGGCAAAGACTCCCTGGTCGAAGACTCGCATGCCCTTCAAAACTGAGGGCATGAGGTCTCGACCAAGCACAGAAACCATAGCCTTGCGAAGCACTCCTTGTCACGAGGCAGACGGTTCTCAAGAGCTTTGAGGAGAACGACCGGATTTGCCTGGTGCTGGCCAACGATCCGCCACGCTCGCCGGCCGGAGACCCCGAGACGCTCCTGGCTTTGTCGTGTAGGCGGTATGAGAGGGTCAGGTGCCTCGAGACCGAACTGCCTGAGCAGGCTGGAAGCGCAGCGCGTATTCCGTCCGGAGGGGGCCTTCACGTACACCGACAGATCCGCGGGCAGGTACTCTCCGACTCGTTTGGAGCTCTGGCTCGTATCTCTAAGCAGATGGTGTCCAGTACCGTGCCTCATTGTGGGACGTGACAACTTGCGAGTGTTAGAAGAGCGTCGTCGATCTGGGCAGCGGGGCTGAGTTCAGGCAGCCCTAAACTTCCGGCTCATCGACGGGAACGAGGCGTGCTGAAAGGGGATGTGGTGAGGAGAGGGATCGTCATTGCGACTTTGGGACTTTTGTTTGCCGTCGGCGCAGCGCCTGTGAACTCAGGGCCGAGCGTGGCCGTCGTTTCCAGTGACTTGGCTGCGGCCGGGACGGTCGAGCTCGGACAGGGGTTGGTCGAGACGCTCGACGCGGAGACGATTTCTCTTCTTGTCTATAGAGACGAGGCGGGGGGTGTGCAGCTCGAGGGATCGGTCTGTGGGATGACCCGAGCCACGTGTGACCGGTATGCGGGCGAGGTGGTGGATGCGACCTTCGCCCCGACGGGTGCGCCGGGGGTGCTGGGCTTGTCGGGCGAGCTCCCCTCACTGGGGACGATCGACTTGGAGTTCGATGCGCTCCTCGGCACCTACTCCCAGTTCGCGGACTGCGTCGATCCGGTGGCCGGCACGGCCTATGCGTTCGAGGCGGCCGAGGTTGCCATGGGGCGGATGTCGGGGACGTTCGGCGACTGGACGATCGCGACACGGGATTCGATCTGCGGAGCCTGGGCGGCCGACGCGCTCGTTCAGTACGGGAGCAAATAGCAGGTAGCCAGGAGTGAGGCGGGGAGAGACTGGCCCCCGCGAGGGATTGGCAGGAGGGCGGGCCGACAGGTGGGTCTGTTGACGATCGCGGAGACGACGGTGGTAAGCGGCGGGAGACGGAGTTCCAGGCGCATCGCTCGACGCGTGGGTCTTGGTCTGTGGGTGATTGCAGGGGTCGGCTACGGGTATGGGATTCCTGTGTACCTCGGCTGCGCCGACCAATGAACTCGTTACGTGACGCACTGATACCAAAGGGTCGGAGTGTCCTGTGGTACGGGACTGCGTCGTTCATCTTCGTCGTCCTTACGTTCTTGGGCAGCCTCTCGTTCGTGGGGTTTGTCTTTCTGGCCATCGCAGTTCCGTTCACTGGGGCAGCTCTGGTCGGTTGGTGGCGAGCGCCCCGCCCCCGAGGGGTGTCAGTGCACGTTGGGCTGGCCCTCGCGATCCCTTCGACGCTCTGGATCCTCAACTTCCTCACCTTCATCCTGGGCCTTGGGCCGGTGTTCGGGTGACAGTCGTCGCCTGGGGGGCGGTCCAACTCGCCGCTGGAGCCGACGCTCTCGCCCGTGGTCGCGCGGCTCTGTTCGCGGTTCTTGCCTTCGCCAGTCTCCTTGCGGCCTTTGCCTGCGCCGACGCCGCACCTTCAGGCGAACCGCCACGCCGGTTGGAGCCTGGCGAGGAGGCACCGTATTTCTCTTGGCCCCGACGCTCCACGCTTCCGTCGGAGGCTACGGAGGAGATCGTGCGATCCGCCCTGACGTCCCTGGAGCTCGAGGACGAGATCCAAGCCGTTCTCTTCGTCGGCGAGTTCGGTGACAGTGGACAGGTGCTGTTGGGGCTGAGGACTGGGCAAGTCGACGGTCCCCACTTGGAGTTGGCCATCAGGGCTGAGGGGTCGGACTGGTTCAACTCTTCGCAAGCCGCGCCGGCATTCGAGGGCAAGCGAGCCTTGGCCCTCTGGGTGGGACGGGGGAACGAGTTGACGGTCGTCGTCCTTGCTGATCCGGGTGTGGACGAGGTCCCAACGGCCGGTGGCGACCTGCGATTCCGCCGTGCTGGTGATGGGGTGTACGCGGCGTCCTCCGCGAGCCCGCCCAGCATTCTGTACGTCCGAGACGCGGGGGACGCTGTCGTGCTCGACGGCCTCGTCATCGGAGTCGAGCAACCGGACCTGGACCCCCCGGCGGTCACCCCAG
>CAZTGV010000163.1:0-3631 GCA_964613475.1 uncultured Gemmatimonadota bacterium | reverse complement strand
AGGCGGAGCGGCGGGGGCAGGAGCACGTGCTCGCCTTCATGACCTGGCCGCGGGCGGAGGAGCGGCTGCGGGAGACGGACACGGCGCTCCTCCCGGTGGGGGCGATCGAGCAGCACGGCCCGCACCTTCCCCTGGACACGGACGCGTGGGATGCGGACTACCTGTGCCGCTGCGTGGCCGAGCGGTGCAGCGACCCGAAGCCGCTCGTGCTCCCCCTCATCCCGTACGGGGTCTCCTACCACCACGCGGACTTCCCCGGCACCCTCTCGATCTCGGGCGAGACGTTGGCCCGGCTGGTCCACGAGGTCGGGATGAGCGCCGCGCGCCACGGGATCATCAAGCTGGTGATCGTGAACGGCCACGGGGGCAACGCCCCCGCGCTCCAGTACGCGGCCCAGGCGATCAACCGCGACGCGCACATCTTCACCTGCGTCGACACGGGCGAGACGAGCGACACGGACGTGGAGGAGTTGGTGGAGACGGCGGACGACGCCCACGCGGGCGAGATCGAGACCAGCACCGCCCTGGCCACCCGCCCGGAGCTGGTGGACCTCCCGCGGGCGGAGCGCCACGTGCCGCGCTTCCCGAGCCGATACCTGCGCGCCGCCTCCGGGCGCGGCGTCCCCTGGTTCGCGCATACGGGCCGGATCTCCCCCTCTGGGGTGCTCGGCGATCCGAGCCTGGCCAGCCGCGAGAAGGGCGAGGCGATCTGGAAGGCGATGATCGGCCACCTGGTCTCGTTCGTGGAGGCGCTCAAGGGGATGAGCCTGGACGAGATCCACGAGAAGGAGCTGTGACCGACCGTCGGGCGGGTCCGGCGCTGGTGGCCCTCGCGCTCGTCCTCGTCCTGCTCGCCTTCTTCCCGGCGGCAGAAGGCTTGGGCCGCATGCGGAACCTCCTCCTCGCGGGGGCCCTCGGGGCGGGCGCGGCAGGGATCTCGCTGTGGATACGGGGGCGCGACCGTCGCTGAGCCGCCTCGAACGCAGGCCGTGGGAGCCACGATGACCGAAGAGCGGACCGAACGGAGGGTCGAACAGAGGACGGACGACAGGAAGGAGCCGGTCACCGACGAGACGCACGACGACGCCCTGCACACGAGCTCGCCCCGGATCACCGGGCTCGCCTGGGGCCGCCTCGAGGTGGAGGGCCAGGGCGCCTTCAAGGACGCGAAGCTGTGGCCGGGCGGCGCCCGTTCCTGGGACTGGCGCGAGACCGGTACCGAGCACGATCCCGGCATCCAGCCGGCCGACGTCGAGGAGCTGCTCGACCGCGGCGCGCGGGTGGTGATTCTGTCGCGGGGGATGAACGAGCGGCTACGGGTGCAGCGGAAGACCCTGGAGGCGCTGGAGGCGCGCGGGGTCCGCGCCGAGGTGCTCCAGACCGAAGAGGCGGTCCGGCGCTACAACGAGCTGGCGGGGGCGGAGCCGGTGGGGGCGCTCATCCACTCGACCTGCTGACCGGAGGAAGCCCCGGTTTGGCGCCCGGGCCGGGCAACGGCCCATCCCAGGTGGGACATCCCGAGTAGGAAATCCCGACAAAAAGCTGTGGGTACAAAAAGATTCCGGGGCGCCGCTCCGGCCGTATCGACGCGAGCTCCCACTCACCAGGCTCGGTCGTCTCGGCTCCGGGCGACACCCCGGGCGATCTGGCGCGCTCTCCGCGCCCGGCACTAGGCCGGGCGGCTGAAGATATGGCGCGGCCGACGCTTCGGCGTCCAACGGCTGCGGAACATCGTCCCCTCCCTATTCGTCATTTCGCTGATCTTCGCTGTCTCCGAACCCGCCGGCGGTCACTGGATCGGACGCTTCTTCCTTCCGAAAGGTTGCATGCTCGTCCGATCCGACCCTCTCTACGTGAGTTCAACCCCGCCAGTTTCAGATGCGTGAAAAGCGGGCGAGGTCGGTCATCGCTTCTTCGCTCCCGGGCGATCCGAAACCGCGAGCGACGGCCACCCGGCTGGACCGGTGGGCTCGGGCCGGCGAGATTGCGCGCCGGAGGGCCGGAACCCCGCCGGAAGGGATCCGGCCGCATCGAGCTTCTCCGAGCCAGGAGGCATCCGATGGACCGACGCCGGGCGTACCGTGGAGCGGACGGGCGAGCACGGACGGGACTGCTGACCGGCCTCGCGCTGCTGGCGATGGGCGCGGCGGCGGCGTGCGCGCCGGAGGGAGGCGCCGACGTCCCGGCGGCCGATCCGGCGGAGGCGCGGCAGGCGTTCGACGCCTTCATCGCTGCCTGGGAGACGCAGGACCTGGACGCCGCCCTCGGCGCGTTCACCGACGACGCGGTCGCCTTCGATCCGGTCCCGCCCTTCAAGTTCGAGGGACCCGAGGCGATCCGGAGCTGGATCGGCGGCGCCTTCGACACGCTCGATGAGATCTCGATCGACGTCGAGGACGTGCGGTCGCGCACCGAGGGGCACGTCGCCTGGGTGACGGCCCGCTACGCGTTCCGGGGCACGCCGGTCGAGGGCGAGGCGTTCGTCGACGAGGGGCACGTCACCATGCTGTGGGTGCGCACGGCCGACGGCTCCTACCGCTCCCCGCTGTTCCACGCCTCCCGGGACGAGGAGGAGGGCGAGGGCGCCTAGGCGAGGCCGGGTTCCCGGCTAGCCTCGTGAAGATCGTCCGCCTGGAGGCGGAGCCGCTCGCGCTCCGCCTCGCCGAGCCCTACCGGATCGCCTACCAGGAGGTGGACCGGGTCCAGAACGTCCTGGTCCGGCTCGTCACGGACGGCCCGCTGGTCGGCCACGGCCTGGCCGCCGCCGACGAGCCGGTGACCGGCGAGCCCTCCGCCTCGGTTCTCCAGTCGCTGTCCGCCGCCGAGGAGCTCGTGCGCGGCAGCGACCCGCTCCGACCCACCCGCCTGCTGGAGCGCCTCCACGAGCCGCTCGCCGGCCGCCCGGCCGCCCGCGCGGGGGTGGACCTGGCGCTCCACGACCTGCTCGGGAAGGCCGCCGGGCTCCCCCTGTGGAAGCTCCTCGGCGGCTTCCGGGACCGGATCGTCACCAGCGTCACCATCGGCATCCTCCCGGCCGAGGAGACGGTCCGCCGGGCGCGCGAGCGGGTCGCCCAGGGCTTCCGGGCGCTCAAGCTGAAGGGCGGGCGCGACGCCGAGGAGGACGCGGAGCGGGTCCGCCGGGTGCGTGAGGCCGTGGGCCCGAAGGTGGCGCTCCGCTTCGACGCCAACCAGGGCTACACGGTGGCACAGGCCCTCCGCTTCGTGGAGGCGACCCGCGCGGCGCGCCTCGAGCTTCTCGAGCAGCCGACCCCGCGCGGCGAGCCCGCCCTCCTCGGTCGGGTCGCCGAGGCGGTGCCCCTGCCCGTGATGGCCGACGAGAGCCTGGTCACCGCGCGTGACGCCTTCCGGATCGTGCGCCGGGAGCTGGCCGACATGGTGAACGTGAAGCTGATGAAGGTGGGTGGGATCGCCGAGGCGGTGCGGATCGACCACCTGGCCCGCGCCGCCGGGCTCGAGACGATGGTCGGCTGCGGGGACGAGGCGGCGCTCGGGATCGCCGGCGGGCTGGCGTTCGCGCTCGCCCGCCCAAACGTCCACTATGCCGACCTGGACGGGCACGTCGACCTGGAGGGCGACCCCACGGCGGGCGCCGTCCGCCTGAAGGACGGGA
>CAZTGV010000162.1:1201-3687 GCA_964613475.1 uncultured Gemmatimonadota bacterium | reverse complement strand
TCGCCCTCTTCGCCCTCTTCCTCGCTCTCGGTCTCCGCGCCCTCGCCGTCCTCGACGAGCTCGAAGTCCACGCCGGTCGCGTCCTCGGCGGCCTCGAGCGTCACGCTCCGCTCGGCCGGGTCGGTGAGGTAGCCCTCCGGGGCGGCGACGGTGACCCGCCAGGTGCCGGCGCCGAGGAAGTGCAGCGTGTAGGTGCCGTCGGCGCGCGTCTCGGCCGTGACGGCCTCGGTCTGCTCGGTCCCGAGCTCGCCGTTCTCCTCGCCCTCCTCCGGCTCGGCCGTGACCGTGAGACCCTGCACGGACTCCTCGGGCCCGAGCACGGTGCCGGAGATGGAGCCCGCGTCCTCGCCGCCGAGCCCCACGCGCACCAGCGGGGTGAAGAGCACGCCCTTGATGCCGGCGGGCGTGTAGGGATTCCCCTGGATCACGAAGTTCCGCCCCACGTCGAAGTCGAGGACGAGCGTCGTCTCGCTCCCGGCCGCCAGCAGCAGGCCCTCGGCGTCGGGGTCCTCCTCCTCGTCCTCCTCGCCTTCCTCGCCTTCCTCGCTCTCCTCGTCCTCCGAGCTTTCTTCCACCTCTTCGCCCTCTTCCCCGTTCTCCTCCTCGTCACCGAGCTCCTCGGCCTCGACCTCCTCCCCGTCTCCGAGCGGAGCGAGGTTCACCTTGATCCAGCCGCTCGGCACCCGGAGCGACTTCAGGCTCGTGCCGTCGGCGAAGCTGTGGCCCTCCGCCAGCTCCACCTCGGCGGAGAGCACCTCGAGCCGGAGCTGCAGGAGCGCGGTCGGCTCGAGCTCCAGGTCGGCGAGCAGGGCCGTCACGCCGTCGCGGAGCTGGAGGAGGTCGAACTCGCCGCCCTCCTCGGCCAGCAGGATCGGGGGGCCGCCCTTCGGGATGCCCTGCACGCGGCCGATGTGCACGGTGGCGCTCGCGAACAGGCCCGGTGGGGCGGGTCCGTCGGTCACCTGCAGCACCAGCCGTGTGGCCTCGTTCGGTTGGCCGTCGGGCCCGAACGGGTCGGGTCCGTCGGCCTCGCTCGGGCCCGCCAGGGGGCCCTCGGCGCAGCCCGCCGCCAGCAGCAGCGCCGCGAGCGGCAGCGCGTACAGGGCCCGGCGGGGCCGGGTGCGGAAACGTCGGGGGTGGCGGACGGGTCGGTGGACCAGGCGGTTGGACATGAAAGCCTCGCTTCCGGTGCGGTCCCGTGCCGGATCTCCGGCGGTCGGTCGACGAACGAACGGTCCCGCGGGGGTTCCGCGCTCCGCGCCCAGGCCGCGGGTGAGGCGGGCGGCGGACCTCCGGCGGGCCGGCGCCGTGGCGGGAGCAGGCGGCGTGCCCCGCGGCTGGACGGGCTGCCAGATTCTGTATGTTGCTTATCTGCTGAGAGTTATGCGCCGGTTAGGCGCGGCGGGCCCGCTGGCACGGGGTCCCGGGGCGCTGCAAAGTCTTCAGGGTGGCGAAAAGAAAGTCCGAGGCGATCGGCTGGGAGCGCGGGAGGTCGGAGAGCGGGAGATCGGAGCAGGGAGGTCGGAGCGCGCAGGTCGGAGCGCGGGAAGCCGTAGGCCGGACGTCGGAGCGCGGGAAGTGCTTCCTCGTGTCGGAGATCCGCCACGCCGGGGCAAAATGCCGGACCTCTCGTCATCCGCGGGCCTCCACGGCGCGCGCCCGCGAGCGCTCGCCCCGACCGCCGCGAGGAGGCGATTTGCGGTAGCCCGCTAATTGTATGGGTACGAGCCCGTTGCACGAATTGTCCACGCCGGTGCCCCGCCGGGGCGCGACCCGGGGCCCTCGGCACGTGCGATGCGCAGGGAGGCCTCGGATCGGCGCGTCCGGGTAGGGCTCGGGAGCGCCGCGGAACGCGGTCGCCAGGAAATCGGGACGGGAGCGGGGATGACGGGTGCAAGGTTGCCGCTGGTCGCGTGCGCCGCCGCGCTCTGGGGAGCGTGCGCGTCCGCGCCGCCCGACGAGCCGATCCCGCTCCAGCTCGAGCCGGTGCCGCTGCAGGCCACGCCCACGGTGATCCGCGATGCGGCGACCGAGCGCTACCGCGAGCTGTCGGCGGCGATCGAGGACGGAAACCGCGCGGCGGCCTACGCCGTGCTGCTCGACCTGGTGGAGCTGTGCGGCACCGCTCCGCTGGCCCGCCGGAGCCTGCTGCTGGCGTCGGCGGCCGAGCTCGACCCCCGGGGGAGCGGCCAGCGGCCCGCCCTGGCCGTGGAGTACGCGGCCCTCGTCCTCCTTGCCGGGGAGCTGGACCCGTGGACCCGCCGGGTGGCCGAGGCGCTCTACCTGGTCGGACAGCGGTTCGGCGGAGCGCGGCCCGACCCGGGCGACCTGGACGCGCAGGAGCTCCGGTGGCGGGTGGAGCGGGCGGCGGAGCGGACCCCACCGCGCGGCTGCCGCGCCGATCCGATCCTCGCCGGGGCGCCGCCCGGCTCGATGGAAGGCGAGCCGGCGCTGCCGACGGCGAACGGCTCGCCCTACCCGGTCAC
>CAZTGV010000162.1:0-1101 GCA_964613475.1 uncultured Gemmatimonadota bacterium | reverse complement strand
CTCCGCCGGGCGGAACGGGAGCTCCGCACCCTGGCTCGCGCGGGCTACGCGGAGGAGGCGATCCGCACCGCCCGCGCGGTCGAATCGATGGGCGTGGCCGCCGCGCGGGTCGAGCGGCTCGGGCGCGAGGGGGACGTCCGGCGCGCGACCGACCGCTTCTTCGAGCAGCTCCGACCGCGGATCGCGGCGGCCGAGGCCACCCTGGACGACCTGGCTGGGACGATCGACCGCCGCAGCATGGGCGCGACCCGGCGGGCGCACGAGATCGGGCGCTCGGCGGCCCGCACGGTGCTCGTCGCGCTCGCCGCGGCCCTCCTCATCGCCTTCGTGCTGGGCCTGCGCCTCACCGACGCGCTGGTCCGTCCCGTCCGCGGTCTCCGCCGGGCCATGGCCCGGGTGTCCGGCGGCGAGCTGGACCCGCCCGGGGATCTCGACTACGAGCGTGCGGACGAGCTGGGCGACCTCACGCGCTCCTTCCGCGCCATGACCGAGCAGCTCGCCGAGCTGAACCGCACGAAGGCGGAGTTCGTGAGCACGGTCACGCACGACCTGAAGACGCCGATCCACGTGATCGACGGCTACGCGCAGATGCTGCGGGACGGGCTGTACGGGGATCCGGACCCGGCGCAACGTGAGGCGCTGGAGGCGCTGTCGGAGCAGGTCGCCCTGCTGCTCGAGCAGGTCCACCAGCTCCTGGACGTGAGCCGCATCGAGGCCGGCGCCTTCCGGATCGAGACGGACGAGGTCCGACTGGTCGACCTGTGCACGAGCCTCCGCCGCTCGTTCGAGGGGCTCGCCCTCCAGAAGCCGCTCGACTTCCGGGTGGAGCTCGACGCCTCCGCGCCCGAGACGATCCGGGCGGACGAGCACCGGCTGCGGAACGAGATCCTCGGCAACCTGCTGGGGAACGCCTTCAAGTTCACCGAGCGGGGCGGACGGGTCTCGGTCCGGATCGGGGGCGAGAACGGGCACGTGCACTTCGCGGTCGAGGACGACGGACGGGGGATCGCCCCGGACGACCTGCCGCACGTGTTCGACCGCTACTACCGCGGGACGAACGGGAGGAGCGGCAACGGGAGCGGACTCGGGCTGGCGATCGCC
>CAZTGV010000161.1:0-3770 GCA_964613475.1 uncultured Gemmatimonadota bacterium | reverse complement strand
ATCCCGTGCCCTCCGGCTCCGGGATCGCTCCCAACATGGCCGGGGCCCTCGCCTACTTCCTCGGCGCGCTGACCGGCGTCCTGTTTCTCCTCATCGACAGGGACCGGCCGTTCGTCCGCTTCCACGCCATGCAATCGATCGTGCTCACCGTGACGTGGGTGGCGCTGTCGATCGCGCTCACCCTGGTCGGCATGATCCTCGGAGTGCTGCCGATCGTGGGGTGGCTGGTCAGCCTGCTGCTCTCGGTGGCGCTCGCGGTCGGCGGCTTCATCCTCTGGCTCTACCTCATGTTCCGGGCGCACGGCGGGGACGAATGGGAGGTGCCGGTGATCGGCGCGTACGCGCGGCGCTTCGCCGCTCAGGTCTGAGGGCCAGCCACAGCTCGGATCGCCGCCGGCCCAGCCGGGCCCGCGAGCCGCCGTCACCGCCCGATCCGCGGTCGTCGCCCGTGCGGTCGCCGCCGTCCGCGTCCCGCTCCTCGCCCATCATCGATCACTCCCATTGACGGTCGTCGTGCTGCCCCTCCCCGATAGCGGAGTTCTCGACGCCCATCCGCCATCCGCTCCCAGCTTGCAACCTGCAAGGTGAGGTGAAATCATGTAGGGCTGTCTCGCCGGTTCGGTTTGGCCGATCCTCGGCCGAGTTTCGATCGAACCCGACCCTTGTCATTCCGGCTCTGTCCGGAGCGGAGCGGTATCAACCTGGCTCCCTATGGCTCCTAGGCCCTCCGACAAGGTTCGAGGCTCGGACGCGTCGTCCGAGTCGGATGAGGGCTACGGTCCGCTCACCCGGCTGCTGACCGCCTGCTCCGACGGGGACCCTGAGGCGTTCGACCGCCTGATTCCCCTCGTCTACGCCGACCTCAGGGCCATCGCGCACCGCCGGCTCCGGAGCGAGCGAGCCGGCCACACGCTGGACACCACGGCGGTCGTCCACGAGGCCTACCTCCAGCTCGTCAACCAGCGGACGGCCACCTGGCGGGACCGGGTCCACTTTTTCGCTGTTGCCAGCAGGGTGATCCGCCACGTCCTCATCGACTACGCGCGACGCCGCGACGCCGACAAGCGCGGCGGTGGCCGACTGCAGGTTCCGCTACGCGAGCGGATGACGGGACGGAAGCCGCGCACGGTCGACCTCCTCGCACTCGACCAGGCGCTGTCGGAGATCGCCGAGCTGGACCCACGGATGGCCCAGGTCGTGGAGTGCCGCTTCTTCGGCGGGATGACGATGGCGGAGACGGCGACCGCGGTCGGCGTCTCCCAACGGACCGCCGAGCGCGACTGGACCCGGGCGCGGGCGCACCTCTTCCGGATGCTGAGCGACGGCTCGGCGGACGAGACGTCCCGGGGGGATTCCGGCTAGAGAGCCGCACGCCCCGCGGTCGGGAGCGAGCAGGGTGTGGCCGCGACCGACCGAAAGGAAAAGGAGCCAGATGCGCCACGACCGTTGGAAGGAGATCGACGACCTGTTTCAGCAGGTGCTCGATCTCTCACCGGGCCGGCGGCGCGCCTTCCTCGACGACCTCGCCGCGAGGGACGAGGAGCTCCATCGGTCCGTCGAGGAGCTCCTTCGCGCGCTCGAGGATTCCGGCCCCTTCCTGCTGACCCCCGTCGACCAGGCGTGCTCGCCTCCCTGGGGCGAGGTGTTCCCGAATCCCGAGCCGAAGGCACGGCCGGACCGGGACGACCGGACGGCCGAGCGGATCGGCCCCTACCGGCTGGTCCGCCGCCTCGGGCGCGGGGGAATGGCCACCGTCTACCTCGCCGAGCGGGCAGACGGCCTCTGGGATCAGGAAGTCGCTCTCAAGCTGATCCGACGGGGGCTGGACAGCGACGACGTGGTGCGCCGGTTCCTGGCGGAGCGCCAGATCCTCTCCTCCCTGCGGCACGCCAACATCGCCAGCCTGCTCGACGGCGGCACGACCCGGGACGGGCTGCCGTACCTGGTGATGGAGTACGTGGAAGGCACGCCGATCACCGAGTACTGCGACGAGAGGCGGCTGTCCATCGAGGCGCGACTCGGCCTCTTCCGCGAGGTCGGTCGGGCCGTGCAGCACGCCCACAGGAGCCTCATCGTCCACCGCGACCTCAAGCCCTCCAACATCCTGGTGACGGCCGAGGGCCGGGTGAAGCTGCTGGACTTCGGCATCGCGAAGCTCCTCGATCCGGAGTCCGACCCCGACGCCGCCGGGCTCACGCGGCCCGGACACCGGCCCCTGACTCCGGAGTACGCCAGCCCGGAGCAGTTCGCGGGCGGCCCGATCACGACGGCGTCGGACGTCTATCAGCTCGGCGTGCTGCTCTACCGGCTGCTCTGCGGCCGCAGGCCGCACGGAGCCGAGCGGGCGTGGCCGCTCGGCGACCGACGCCGGGCGCCGGGGGCGGCGCCCGATCCCCCGAGCCGGGTAGTGACGATGAAGCCGGCGACCGGGTCGACGGAAGCGGAGCCTTCGGCCCCGGCGTGGCGGCGGCGGACGACGCCCGAACGGCTGTCTCGGAGGCTCCGGGGTGATCTGGACACGATCGTGGCGAAGGCGATGGACGAGGAGCCGGGGGAGCGCTACGATTCCGTCGCCGCCCTGGTCGAGGACATCGAGCGAAACATGGAGGAGCTGCCGATCCGGGCTCGCGCGCCGACCCGCCGCTACCGCCTTCGCAAGTTCCTGAAGCGCAACGCCTGGGTCGCGCCCGTGACGGCGGCGGCGCTCCTGGGGGCCGGGCTCTATGCCTTCACGACGCACCGGCAGGCCGGTGCCCTCGAGCGCGAACGAAACCTCGCCCGGGCGGAGGCGGAACGCGCCGACGAGATCCGGGCCTTCACGGCCGACCTCTTCCGAAGCGCCGACCCGTTCGCACCGGCCGATCCCGAGCGCGGACGGCAGATCACGGTCGCCGAGGCGCTGGAGATCGGCGCCGCCCGGGTGCGCGCCGAACTGGCCGACCGTCCGGCCCTTCAAGCGAACCTGTTCGCTACGATCTCGGACGTCTACGCGAGCCTCGACCTCGCCGATCGGGCGATGAGACTACGCAGCGAGGCGCTGGAAAGGGCGCGGCGCGTCCACGGCCCGGAGTCGGCCGAGGCGGCCGGCCACCTCCAGTCCCTCGGCAACTTCGTCGCGGCCGCGGGCACGAGGGATTCGGCGGAGAGCCTCCTGCGCTCCGCGCTCGACCTCACGCGGAAGCACTACGGGGAGCGGGACACGGTTTACGCGAGCGTGCTCGTGGACCTGGGCTACCTGGCGAAGGACCAGGGCCGCCACGAGGAGGCCGCGCGGCATCTCGAGCACGCCGTGGCCATCCTGGAGGGCTCGAAACCGCCCGGCGATCGCCGGCTCGCGGGGGCTCTTGGGGCCCTGTGCTCGGTCTACCCACATCTAAACCGTCCGCAGGAGGCGACCAGAGCTGGACGCCGTTCCCTCGAAATGCTGAGCGGCACGTTGGGCCGGGAGCACCCGCGGACGGCGATGGCCATGGTCCACCTGGCCGACACCTACGATGGGGTCGGAGAACCGGAGCGTGCCGTGGAGCTGTACCGATCCGCCCTCACGATCATGGAGCGCACGCTCGGAGCGGATCACATCGAGACGATGAACACGCGGAACAACCTCGCCGTCAGCCTCCTGGCGGCGGGCGAGCCCGACCAGGCAGAAGGGGTGCTTCGCCGCCTGGTGGAGATCCGCATTGCGAAGAGGGGAGAGCGACACGAATACGTCGCAGACGGGCTCCAGAACCTCGCCGCCACGCTCACCCGGCAGGGGGAGCTGGACGAGG
>CAZTGV010000160.1:0-3944 GCA_964613475.1 uncultured Gemmatimonadota bacterium | reverse complement strand
AGGATACCTGGTTCTCAGCCAGGAGACAGGGGTTCGATTCCCCTAGGGGGTACTCGGAGCTACTCGGGGCTCGTCGGCGCCGGTCGACGAGCCCTTTTTCGTTCCGCGTTCGCCCCGTCTCTCCCCGCTCTGGTCCGCTCCGGGGGGCGTCGCCTATACTTGGCCCCGCAGCACGCGATGGCGGGGGGCGGCGAGCCCGCCGCGCCATCGCTAGCGTCCCGGCAGCGTTCGGCCGAGTCCACCTCGGGGAAGGGCGGCGAACCGTGCACGGCTCCGTTTGAGCGGATCGGACGGTCCCAGGAACGCCGGAGGCGCGCAGGGCCTCCGGCTCCTCGAGCAGCTCCCGGTGGTCGTGTGGACCGTGGACCGCGACCTGCGCTTCACCGCCAGCAGCGGCGGGGGCCTCGAGCATCTCGGGCTCCGGGGCGACGAGGTGAAAGGCCGCACGCTGGCCGAGTACTTCGGAAGCGACGATCCAGACTTCCTCCCGATCGCCATGCACCGCCGCGCGGCGGCCGGCGAGACGGTGCGCTTCGACTTCACCTGGCAGGACCGGCACTTCGAGGTCCACCTCGAGCCGCTCCAGGCTCGCGGCGAGAACGGCGGCGGCGGAGTGGCGGGGGTGATCGGCCTCGCGGTGGACGTGACGGATCGCCGCCGCATGGAACAGGCGCTCCGCGAGAGCGAGGAGCGGTACCGCGCGCTGTTCGAGCAGTCGAAGGACGCCATCTACATCACCTCCCGGGACGGCCGCGTGCTGGAGATGAACCCGGCGGGGCTCGAGCTCTTCGGCTACGACATCGAGCAGATGCGGTCGCTGGACGTGCACGCCCTGTACGTTGATCCGGTCGATCGGCGGCGCTTCCAGCGCGCGATCGAGGAGCGAGGGTGGGTGCAGGACTTCGAGACGCAGCTCCGCACGCGCGGCGAGGAGCTGATCGACGCGCTCCTCACCACCACGGTGCGGAGCGGCCCGGACGGGGAGGTGCTCGGCTACCAGGGCATCATCCGGGACGTCACGGACCGCAAGCGGTTCGAGGAGCAGCTCCGCCGGCGCGCCCTGCACGACCCGCTCACCGAGCTGCCGAATCGGCTCCTGTTCGACGACCGGATCGCCACCGCCGTGGCCCGGGCGCGCCGGGAGTCGCGCCCCATGGCCGTCCTGTTCGTCGACCTCGACCGCTTCAAGGTCGTGAACGACGGGCTCGGTCACGCCGCCGGCGACCGAGTGCTGTTGGAGGTGGGCCGGCGCATCCGGAGCGCGCTGCGCCGTGAGGACACGGTGGCGCGCTTCGGAGGCGACGAGTTCACGGTCCTTCTCGAGGAGCTGGGGAGTCGGCAGGAGGCGATCGACGTGGTGGAGCGGCTCCTGGAGGCGCTGGATCGTCCCTTCCGGGTGGCCGGCCAGGAGTTCCGATTGAGCGCCAGCGTGGGCGTGGCGATCGGCCCCGTTCCGGACGCCGGTCCCGGCGAGCTCGTCCGGCGGGCCGACGTCGCCATGTACCGCGCCAAGGAGCAGGGCGGCACCGCCTACCACGTCTTCGATCCGGACACCGACCTCGAGCAGACGCGGCGGTTCGAGCGCGAAGGGGAGCTGCGGCGCGCCCTGGAGAAGGACGAGCTGACCCTGTTCTACCAGCCCATCGTGAGCCTTCCGTCGGGGCGCATCGTCGGCGTCGAGCCGCTCGCACGGTGGCTGCACCCGGGCCGGGGGCTCGTGATGCCGACCGAGTTCATTCCGCTGGCCGAGGAGACGGGGCTCATCGTCCCCCTCGGGCATCGGCTGCTGGAGCGCGCGTGCGCGGACCTCCGCGCTTGGGACGCCGCGGTGGAGCGGCGGCTCTCGCTGCACGTGAACCTCTCGTCGCCGCAGCTCGACGAACCGGGGCTGCTGCCGGCCCTCGCCGATGTCCTCGAGGAGGCGGAGATCGACGCCGACCGACTGCACTTCGAGGTGACCGAGCGGTTGGCCATGGAGCGGCCGGAGCGCATCGAGGGGCTGAAATCGCTGGGCGTCCGCGTCTCGGTGGACGACTTCGGGACCGGGTACTCCTCGCTGAGCTACCTGAAGCGACTGCGCGCGGACAGCCTCAAGATCGACCGCTCCTTCGTCCACGGGCTCGCACAGGACCCGCGGGACGACGCGATCGTGCGCACGATCCTGACCCTCGGCGAGACGCTCGAGCTGACCGTGATCGCCGAGGGGGTGGAGACCGAGGCACAACTCGAACGGCTGCGCGAGCTGGGCTGCGAGCTGGCGCAGGGCTTCTACTTCGCGCGGCCGGTTCCGGCCGCCGAGCTGCTCGAGCTCTGGCGCCGCGACCCGAGCTGGTAGCTCAGTAATCAACCGGGCGCAGGTACCACTCCCCGATCGTGGTCGCGGAGAGCATGGCCACAGTGGGCAGGTGCCGCTTCCAGTGCGTGCCCTCGAGACGTTCCCGCACCAGCCGTACTTTGTTCGGCTCGAAGCCGGCCTCCACCAGCCGGTCCGGCGTCTGTCCGCTCAGGAGATGGTGGAGGATGAGGTCGGCCTCCGGATAGGAGATCCCGAGGTCCTCCTCGTCCGTCTGGCCGCGGATCAGGTCCGCGGTGGCTGGCTTCTCCACCACCTCCTCGGGCACCCCCACCGCCCGGGCCAGCGCCCACACCTGGACCTTGAAGAGGTCGCCTAGGGGGTTGATCGGCGGCGTGTCGTCGGCGTGCCACGTGTAGTAGCCGAGGAGGCGCTCCGACTTGTTGCCGGTGCCGACGGGAAGGGCCTCCAGCTTCGCCGCCTGGTCGAACAGGATGATCATGCGCTGCCGGGCCGCCACGTTTCCGACGCGGTGCGGGTCGGCCTCCGCCTCGTGCGCCTCCAAGTAGCCGTCCACCGCGTCGCTGATGTCGATCGTCCGGGTGCGGATCCCGAGGCGCTCCGCGACCAGCTCGGCATGGGCGGCGCTTTCGGGGCTCGACGTCCGGTACGGGAGGAGGAAGCCGAGTACCGCCTCGGCTCCGAGCGCGCGGACGCACAGGGTGGCGGTGAGCGAGGAGTCCACGCCGCCGGAGAGGCCGATCACCACCCGCTCGAAGCCGCGCCGGCGGCCGATCTCGTCGCGCAGGAACTCGAGCAGCCACTCCTCCACCAGCTCGGTGTCGATCTCGAGCGGGCTCCGGTCCTCCGGGTCGGGGGGCGGCGGGGCGGCTTCCGGCCGCCCGCCCGGCGCGGCGTGGAGCCGGGTGCGCGGCTCCTCCCGCGCGGCGCCGACCCGGCCGAGCTCCGCGTCCGGCTCGGGGAGGCGCGGGGGTGGCTGGGCGCCCGGCGGCAGTCCGTGGGGGTTCTCGGTCTCCCCCGAGACGCCGGGCGCTCCAGAGCCGGGGGGCGCTCCGGCGCCGGCGGAGGCGCCGGCCGCGGATCCCGGCCCGTCGGCGGAGGTTCGGCTCGCGTTCCGGGCCTCGCCGGAGCGGCTCGCCGCCACGCTCTCGGCGCTCCCGGCCTCCTCGTCATTCACCGTCGGGCCCACCACCCCCGCGCCCGGGCTGTGCAGCAGCAGCCGCACCCAGCTCCGCTCCAGGTCGGCCAGCAGCGGCTCCTCGACCCGGGCCGCCAGGACCGCTTCCGGATCGATCCGCACCGGCAGCAGGGCGTCCCGCCACAGCGGTCCGCGGAGCAGGCGCTCCCCGGAAGGCGCGAAGGCGGTCGAGCCCCCCGGGAAGCCTTTGCCGCCCTCGAAGCCGACGAGCTGGGAGACGATCACGTAGATCCCGTGCTCCCGCGCGATCGAGGCGCCGAGCGCGTCCCAGCGCTCGAGGTTCCCCGGCACCCCGGGGCCCGGCCGCATGCCGCGCGCGGGCGAAGCGCTCGGGATGAGCAGGATCCGGGCGCCGTCCAGGGCGGCCAGGGTCCCGGAGATGGAGTGGAAGGCGTCCTCGCAGATCAGGATCGCCACGCGGCCGATCGCCGT
>CAZTGV010000159.1:0-3955 GCA_964613475.1 uncultured Gemmatimonadota bacterium | reverse complement strand
GCGCCCGGTCTTCTCCGCGATCCGGCGGAGCGTGTCGCGGGTCATCTCGGTGCGCACGTACGCGGGGCACACCGCGTTCACCGTCACGCCGTGGGGCGCGACCTCGGCCGCCACGCTGCGGGTGAAGCCGAGCACCGCGTGCTTGGCGGCCGCGTAGCCGGCGATGTAGGCGCCGCCGGTCCGTCCGGCCACCGAGGCCACGTTCACCACCCGGCCCCAGCCCCGCTCCACCATCCCGGGCAGGAAGGCGCGGGTGCACAGATAGGTGCCGGTCGCGTTCACCTCCAGGAGCCGCCGCCACTCCGCGAGCTCGAGTCCGCGGAGCGGGGCGGAGGAAGAAACCCCGGCGTTGTTCACCAGGATGTCGACCCCGCCGGCCCGCTCGGCGGCGGCCTCGGCGAGGGCGGCGACCGCCTCCTCGTCCGTCACGTCGCAGGGAACGGCCCAGGCGCGCGCGCCCTCGGCGCGGAGGGACTCGGCCACCGCCTCGATCTCGGGCTCGGTGCGCGCGGCCACCACCACGCCGCATCCCTCCGCCGCCAGGACGCGGGCCACGGCGGCGCCGATCCCGCGGCCGCCGCCGGTCACCACCGCGCTCCGGCCGTCGAGGCCGGTCCTCACGCGCCCTCCGCCCCCGGGTCGGGCGACCGTCCGGGCCGGGCCGCCGCGCCGGCGGCGGGCGCGGGTCGGCCCTCCAGCGCGGCCAGGGTCGCCTCGGCGAGGATCTCGCCCAGGGCCGCCACCGTGGCCCGCCCCTCCTCGGCGGTCGCGTCGGCCGGCCAGCCGAAGTAGGCGCGCGGCCCGCCCGCCTCCTCGAAGCTCCGCTTCCCCTCCCGGATGGCGACCGACAGGGAGGTGGGGTTCGGGGGGAGCCCGGCCCGCACCTCCTCCCGGACGGCGCCCGGCGCCGCGGCCAGCACGACCGAGCCCTCGAAGCGGCCCGCGTGGCAGGCGCCCGAGCGGAACTCCTCGCCGAGTCGGCCCGCCCACGGCCGGCGGGTCAGGTCCGGGAAGGCGACCGGCGGCAGGCCCGCCTCCTCCGCGCGGGCGACGGCCGCGTGCAGGGCGGCGAGGTGGGCCGGGTCCAGGTGTGCGTTCGCCACCGCCAGCGCGGCCAGGCCGTGGCGCGCCAGGCTGCGCGCCGTCCCCAGCACCGCCTCGGCCGTGGCATCGGGGGGCACCGAGACGGTGCCCGGGAAGCCGGCCGCGAACTCGGCCGCCGTGTAGGCGAGCGGCGGAAGGAGGAGGGGCGTCCAACCCGCCTCCGCCAGCCGCCCGGCCCCGGCCCTCGCCATGGCGGAGGCGATGACCACGTCCGTGTCCAGGGGCAGGTGCGGGCCGTGCGCCTCCAGGGCGCCCACCGGCAGGAGGGCCACCGTCCGCGCGCCGTCCAGGTCGCGGACCTCCTCCCAGGTCATGCCGGCCAGCTCGTGCAGGGCCTCCTCCTCGCTCGGTGCCACCCGGGACGCCGCGGGGCGCCCGGCGCCGCGTCGCTCGGCCGATCGAGGCCCGATCCGCCGGAGCGCGCCCCTCCTCGAAGTTGCCCCCCATTGTAAGCCGGGCGTAGAATTCCGGCACCATGCCGCCCTTCTCGCCGCCCGAGGCCTTCAACATCGCCGACTACTTCCTGGACGACCGCCTGCGGGAGGGGCGCGGCGACCGGACGGCGCTTCGCACCGATGCCCGCGACTGGAGCTACGCGGAGGTCGCGGAGCGGGCGAACCGGGTCGGCCACCTCCTGCGCGAGGCGGGCGTGCAGCCGGAGCAGCGGGTCCTGCTGGCGCTCCCCGATGGGGCCGACTTCGTGGCCGGGCTGTTCGGCGCGCTCAAGCTCGGCGCGGCGGTCGTGATGGCGAACCCGGGCCTCCGCCCCGAGGAGGCGCGCTACTTCCTCGACTACACGCGGGCCGTGGCGGCGCTGGTCGATCCCGAGGCGGCGCCGGCCTTCGAGGCGGCCGCCGGGGACGCCCGCCACCTGCGGGCCCTCTTCCGCGCCGGGGAGCCCGAGTTCGAGCGGGCGCTCGACAGCGCCCCGGCGGAGCTCGAGACGTTCCCGACCCACCGCGAGGACGCCGCGATCTGGCTCTTCTCGGGCGGGACGACCGGCCGGCCGAAGGCGGTCGTGCAGACGCACGCCTCGTACGCGAACTCGACCGAGTGCTACGCGAAAGGCGTCCTGCGGCTCTCGGAGGAGGACGTGACGCTCTCGGTGCCGAAGCTCTTCTTCGGCTACGCGACCGGCTCGAACCTCCTCTTCCCCTTCGCCGTCGGGGGGACGGCGGTCCTCTTCCCGGAGCGCTGCACGACCGAGACGCTGTTCGAGAAGATCCGGACCTTCCGCCCCACCCTGCTGGTGAACGTGCCGACCATGGTGGGCCGCATGGTGGAGCACCCGGAGGCGGCCGAGCGGGACCTTTCCTGCCTGCGCCTGGCCACCTCGGCCGGGGAGGCGCTCCCGCCGGAGCTCCACCGCCGCTGGGACGAGACGTTCGGGGTGGAGCTGCTGGACGGCCTGGGCACGGCCGAGATGTGGCACATCTTCCTCTCCAACCGCCCCGGCGAGGTGCGCCCCGGGACGCTCGGGAAGGTGGTATCCGGCTTCGAGGTGCGGGTCCGGGACGAGGAGGGGCGCGACCTGCCCGACGGCGAGGTGGGCTGGCTGTGGGTCCGGGGCGGCTCCCGGGCGCTCGGCTACTGGCAGCGGATGGAGAAGACCTGCCGGGCGTTCCGCGGCGAGTGGTACGTCTCCGGGGACCTGGTGAGCCGCGACGCCGAGGGCTGGTTCACCTACGCCGGCCGGGCGGACGACATGCTGAAGGTGTCCGGCAAGTGGCTGTCGCCGCGGGAGGTGGAGGATTGCCTGCTCCGGCACCCCGCCGTCCGGGAAGTGGCCGTGGTGGGGGTCACGGACGAGAAGGGCCTGGTGAAGCCGCGCGCCGTCGTCGTGTGTCAGCCGGACGCCGGCGGGGCGGTCGGCTCGGGGGGAGAGCCGTTGGCCGAGCAGCTCCAGGCGTTCGTGCGCGAGCGGCTCGCGCCGTACAAGTATCCGCGCGAGGTGGTGTTCGTGGAGGAGCTGCCCCGGACGCATCTGGGCAAGGTGGACCGCGGGCGCCTGCGCGACGCGGCGCCCGCCGGCTGAGGGGCGCCCCGGCCGAGCCGAGGGCGCTCGCGGCCGACGGGCGCTCCACCTGCCGAGGGGGACAGCCGCCGCGGCGCACGGTCGATCACGGAACGAGACAGGGGAGGCACGGTGGACAACGACGCGGGATCGGCGCTCATCCTTGGCGCCTCCAGCGGCTTCGGCGAGGCCGCCGCCAAGGCGTTCGCGGCGGCGGGCTACGACATCTACGGCGTCCACCTGGACCGGCGGGCCGGCCTCCAGCATGTGGAGGAGATCCGGGCCGAGATCGAGGCGTCGGGCGCCCGCGCCGTCTACTTCAACGTGAACGCGGCGGACGCCGAGAAGCGCGCCCGCGTGCTGGACGAGGTCCTCGAGACCTCCGGGCCCGGCTCGGTCTCGGTGCTCGTCCACTCGCTCGCCTTCGGGACGCTGCTCCCGTTCATCGCCCCGGCCGGCGGGCGCGCGATGTCCCCCGACCAGATGAACATGACGCTGGACGTGATGGCGCACACGCTCGTGTACTGGACGCAGGGGCTGGTGGAGCGGGCGCTGATGCCCGAGGGCGGCCGGATCTTTGCGATGACAAGCTCGGGCGGGGATCGCGTGATCCCCTCCTACGGCGCCGTGTCGGCGGCCAAGGCGGCGCTCGAGTCGCACTGCCGGCAACTGGCGCTCGAGCTGGCGCCGCACGGCATCACCGCCAACGCGATCCGCGCGGGCGTGACGGATACGCCGGCGCTGCGGAAGATCCCCGGAGCGGAGCACATGATCGAGGAGGCGAAGCGCCAGAACCCGCACGGGCGGCTCACCACGCCGGAGGACGTGGCCCGCTGC
>CAZTGV010000158.1:0-3985 GCA_964613475.1 uncultured Gemmatimonadota bacterium | reverse complement strand
CCGTATCCCTCCGGCGGGAGGGTGAGCGCGATCCGCTCCGAGACCCGGGCCGCTTCCGGCGCTCGCTGCGCGCCCGCCCCGCTCCGCGCGTTCGGCGCGCTCACGCGCTCAGGCGGGCTCCTCCCCCGCCCGCAGCGCCATCTCGTACGCCTCGTTCCGCGCCAGCCCATGTCCTTCGCGCAGCCGCTCCGCCACGTCGCGCGTGCTGAGGCCCTCGGCGGCGAGCCGGCGGGCGGCCCGCTCGGCCGCCTCCCGGTCGGCGGGCGCCTCCGCGGCGGGCGGCCCTCCCTCGAACACGAGCGTCACCTCCCCGCGCGCCTCCCCCTCGGAGAACTCGGCCGCCAGGGCGCGCACCGTGGCCCGCCGTACTTCCTCGTGCAGCTTGGTGAGCTCCCGGCACAGCACGCAGGGACGGTCTCCGAGCCCGGCCTCCTCCAGGGAGCGGAGGAGGGCTCCCACCCGCCGGGGCGATTCGAAGGCGACGACGGTCATCCCCGCGGTGGCGGCGCGCTCGAGCCACGTCGCCCGCTCGCCGCCGCCGCGGGGCGGAAAGCCGAGGAAGAGGAAGTGGTCGGCCGGAAGCCCGGACACGGCCAGGGCGGCGGTCACGGCGGAGGGTCCGGGGATCGACACCACGCGCAACCCGGCCTCGAGGACCGCCTCCACCAGGCGACGGCCGGGATCCGAGATCGACGGGGTGCCGGCGTCCGCCACCAGGGCGCAGGATCGGCCCTGGCGCAGCCGCGTCAACACCTCCTCGATCCGGGAGGCCTCGTTGTGGGCGTGGAGCGAGCGAAGGGGCGCTTCGGCCCCGAGCGCGGCCAGCAGGCGGCCCGTCCGGCGGGTATCCTCCGCGTAGCAGACCGCGACCGAACGAAGGGTGTCGGCCGCCCGCCCGCTCGCGTCGGCCAGATTGCCGATCGGCGTGCTCACGACGTAGAGAGCGGTCTCCACGGCGGCCTCGCGGGATGGGGACGTCCCGACTCGCCGCGCCGGCCCGGCCCCGACCCGAGACGGTCCGGGCGGGCGCCCGCGAGCCTCAGGCGTGCTCCTGGATCTTCCGCTCCAGGGAGGCCTTCGGGTGCGCGCCGACCAGCGTGTCGACGTGCTGGCCGTCCTTGAAGAACAGGATGCTCGGAATCGACCGCACGTTGAAGCGCTGCGTGACCCGCGGATTCTCGTCGACGTCCAGCTTGCCGACCTTCAGCGTCCCGGCGTACTCGCCGGCCAGCTGCTCCACGATCGGCCCGACGATCCGACAGGGACCGCACCACTCGGCCCAGAAGTCCACCATGGCGAGCCCGTCGGCGGACTCGATCTCCTCGGAGAAGTTCGCATCGGTGATGGTGATCGGCTCTGCTCGCGTCGACATGTCTGCCTCTTTCCGCTGGTTGGCGATGGGATCGATGATCTATCGTCGCGATCCGGATGGTCGTTCGTCTCCGGGCAGCGGTAGAGGGAACACCGACGGCCGGCCCTCGGTTCCCCGGGTGCGAGACCCGGCGGCTGGAGCCCCGGAGTGCCTTTGGATACTATGCAGACCGGTCGAAGTTCGTCGCCCGCCCGGAGCGCCCGGACGGTCCCCGTTTGTCTCGCGTCGACACGGATGAAGGAGCGCATCCCCTCATGGCCGGTGCCCGCCCGCCCCTCGATCACGTCGGCATCGCCGTCCGGTCGCTCGAGGCGGCCCTCCCGTTGTACGAAGCGATCTTCGGGGCCGCGCCGGCCGGCCGCGAAGAGGTCTCCGGGGAAGGCGTGCGCGTGGCCTTCTTCGGTCGTGGGAGCGGACGCGTGGAGCTGCTGGAGCCGACCGGCCCGGACTCCCCCGTGCACCGTTTCCTGGAGCGACGCGGGCCCGGGATCCACCACGTCTGCGTGCGGGTGCCAAATCTGGCGGCGGCCCTGTCCCGCGCCGAGGCGGCCGGGGCCCGCCCCATCCCGCCCCGCATCCGCCGGGGGGCCGGCGGCGGCCGGGTCGCCTTCCTCCACCCGCGCGGCGCCGGCGGCACGCTGCTGGAGCTGCTCGAGGACGAGGGGGCGCGCGAGCTCCCGTGAACCGCGAGCTGTCGTGAAGCGCGGCCGCACGGTCCGGCAATGACCCGCCTCTCGGTGATCGTGCCCGCCCTGGACGAGGAGGCCGGCATCCGGATGACCCTCCACCGGGCGCGCGTCGCCGCCGGACCCGATTCGGAGCTCGTGGTGGTGGACGGCGGGAGTCGCGACCGGACGCGGGCGCTGGCCGCGCCCCTGGCGCGCGTGCTCCACGCGGGCCCGGGGCGCGGATCGCAGCTCAACGCGGGCGCCCGGGCCGCCTCCGGGGAGATCCTCCTCTTCCTGCACGCCGACACGCTGCTCGATCCCGAGGTGGGCGCCCGCATCCGGGAGGCGTTGGCCGAGCCGGGGGTGGTGGGAGGCTGCTGCCGCTTCGCCGTCCATCCGCCGGCCGGCGGGCGGGACCGCTGGACTCTGCTGGAGCGGGCGGTCAACCTGCGCACCCGGGCGCTCGGGAGCGCGACCGGAGACCAGGCGCTGTTCGCCACCCGACCCGCCTACGAGCGGGCAGGCGGGTTTCCCGAGTGGCCCCTGTTCGAGGATGTCGCGTTCGTCCGCCGGCTGAAGCGGTTCGGCACGTTCCGTCCGGTCGCCGCGGCCGCGAGGACCTCCAGGCGCCGCTGGGAGCGAGAGGGCTTCTGGCGCACGGTCCTCCGCCACTGGGCACTCCGGGCGCTCTTCCAGATCGGTGTGTCGCCCCGGCGGCTCGCGGCCTGGTACGGCCACGCGGCGCCGCCCGCGTCCCCCCGGCCGGAGCGTTCGGTCAGCGGGTGAGCGGCTCCGTGACGACCCGCTCTACGAACCAGCGCGATCCGTGCTGCGCGGCGACCACGGGCACCGCGACCTGGTCCGCCCGACCGCCGGAGAGCTCCACCATCAGGCGCACCCGGTCGGGCCCTTCCGAGAGCGACGCCGGACGGATCCGGTGGGACCGGTGCTCCATGAGCGATGCGAGGACGAGCATCCGCTGCTCGACCTGCGCGCGGCCGAGGCGGCCCACGGCCGGACCGTCGGGCGTGCCGAAGAGGCCGGCCATCGTACGGTAGTCCCTGACGCGCGCCGCCTCCACGAACCCCTCGACCGCCTCCTCGGCGGACGCCGCGCCGTAGGCTTCGTCCATGGACCCGGAGGTCGATCCGCCCGAGCCCGACGCGCACCCGATGAGCGATGCGGCCAGCAGACAGGCCGCGAAGGATCCCCTGTGCATCCCCGACTCCCTTCCTCACGTCCGCGGGATCGCGCCCCCGCTCGGGGGGCGTGCCAGGGGCGGAATCTGCGGGGGGCAGGCCCGCGGGACCAGCCCGACCGGCGCTACGACGCCGGAGCGGGCTCGGGCGCCTCCTCCTCCGCCTCCTCCGCACGGGGGGCGGGCGCCCGCTCGAACGCGAGGCCGCCGCCCGTGGGATCCACGTCCCCGCGCAGCGTGTCGCCTTCGTGGAAACGCCCTTCCAGGAAGCCGAGCGCCAGCGGGTCGGACACCAGACGCTGGATGGCGCGCTTGAGCGGGCGGGCGCCGAAGGCGGGATCGAACCCCTCCTCGGCGATCCGCTCCCGGGCGGACGGCGTGAGCTCGAGGCGCACGTCCCGCTCGGCGAGGGACCGTTCCAATCGGCCGAGCTGGAGCCTCACGATCTCCTCCAGGTGCTCCCGCTCGAGCGGGCGGTAGACGAGGATGTCGTCCACCCGGTTCAGGAACTCGGGCTTGAAGCGCTCGTGCAGCGTCCGCCGGACCGCCTCCTCCGCCTCGGACCAGGGACGGCCCGCCTCGGCCGCCTGGAGGAGTCGCGAGCTCCCCAGGTTGCTGGTCATGATCAGCACGGCGTTCCGGAAGTCGACCGTCCGGCCCTGGCTGTCGGTGAGCCGGCCGTCGTCCAGGATCTGCAAGAGGACGTTGAACACCTCCGGATGCGCCTTCTCGATCTCGTCCAGCAGC
>CAZTGV010000157.1:0-3988 GCA_964613475.1 uncultured Gemmatimonadota bacterium | reverse complement strand
CTGGCCATCCCGCCCGCCTGGACCGACGTGTGGATCTGCCCGGACCGGAACGGCCACATCCAGGCCACCGGCCGAGACGACAAGGGCCGCAAGCAGTACCGCTACCATCCCCGCTGGAGGGAGGTGCGGAACGCGACCAAGTTCTACCGCATGATCCGGTTCGGCGAGGCGCTGCCGCGCATCCGCCAGCGGGTCGAGGCCGACCTCCGCCGTCCCGGCCTGCCGCGCGACAAGGTGCTGGCCGCGGTGATCCGGCTGCTCGAGACCACCCTCATCCGGGTGGGCAACGAGGAGTACAAGCGGGAGAACGGGACCTTCGGGCTCACCACCCTGCGCGACCGGCACGTCGAGTTCGACGGCTCGGAGGTCCGGTTCCGGTTCGCCGGCAAGGGGGGCGAGGAGCAGGAGGCGTCCGTCCGCGACGGCCGGCTGGCGAAGATCGTCCGCGAGTGCCAGGAGATCCCCGGCTACGAGCTGTTCCAGTACTACGACGAGGAGGGCGAGAAGCGGGCGATCGACTCGGCGGACGTGAACGCCTATCTGAAGGAGGCGGGCGGCGCCGACTTCACCGCCAAGGACTTCCGCACCTGGGCCGGCACCGTGCACGCCTTCCGCGCCCTGTGCGAAGCCGGTCCGGCCGAGACCGACAAGGAGACGAAGGCCCGGACGCTCGCCGCGATCGACTACGTCGCCGAACGGCTCCGCAACACGCGCGACGTCTGCCGCAGCTTCTACGTCCACCCCGGCGTGCTGGACAGCTACGAGGCCGGCTGGCTCTGCTCCTTCGCGGAGGACTGGGAGGAGCCCGGGATGGACGAGGAGGAGGCCGGCGGGGCGGCGCTCGGCTCCTCCGAAGGGGCCCTCCTCGCCCTCCTGCGCGAGGTGGACCGGCGGGCGGGCGGGGAGGCGGGATCGCCGGCCGAGCGCTCCGCGGTGGCGGTCGCGCTCGAGGGCTGATCCGCCGCGCCGGCCTCCGTTCCGCCGGGGGGCCGACCGGCCGCCCCCGCTTCCCGAGTCGTCATGCCCAGGGCTCGCGCCGCGCGCGAGGGCTGACTCTCATCCCTCAGCCGGACGGGCGAGCGCGGCAGCAGCGCGCGGCCCCAGGCGCCCAGCAGCCCCGCCCGCAGGAGCACGTCCGCCGCGCGCGGCAGGGACGGCCGCTCCCCGCTGGCCGCCTCCCGCGCCAGCCCGGCCACCCCCGCCGCGGCGAGGGCGCCGGCGCTCCCGGCGCCCAACATGCGCATCCCGGGGCCGACGCGCCCGCGCAGCCCGGCCACCGCCAGCGCGCTCCCGGCCACCGCCAGCGCGCCCTGGAGCCCCCGCTCCCGGGCCGAGTCGGATCGCTCCGATCGGCCGCCCACCACCACCGAGACCGCGCCCGCCGCCAGGAACAGCCCGCCGTGGGCCAGCGCCACCGTGGCGACGCGCAGACGCCTCCGGGCGGCGGCGATCGCCCGCTCGAGCGCCGGATTGGACCGGGACCCGTCTTCCATCGGACCTCCCCTCAATAAAACGAGGCGCCACCGGAGCGCTCCGGTGACGCCTCGTTCCTGCAATGTCGGGGAGAGACAGACGTCAGACCCTCTCGCGCTCGTGCTGCCGCTCCCACTCGCTCACTTCGCGGTCGGCCTCCTCGCGCTCCATGCCGTAGCGCTCCTGGATTCGCCCGACCAGCTTGTCGCGCTTCCCCTCGATCACGTCGAGGTCGTCGTCTGTCAGCTTGCCCCAACGCTCCTTCATGTCGCCGCGGAACTGCTTCCAGTTCCCCTTGATCTGGTCCCAATTCATGATGCCTCCCTCGGTGGATGCCTGAGGATGGATTCGGAGGTCCTCCGACCCCGTACGCGCGGGCCGGAGCACCCATAAATCGCGCACAAGGCATGCCGAGCGAGGCCCGGGAAGGCATCTTGTATCACTTTGTATAGAAAAAGGTTACAAGGCGGTCGCGTCGTCCTCGGTAGGCAGGATGCGGACGGGGACGCCCGCCGCGCAAGCGCCCGGTCGACCGCGAGGTCACTCCTGGCGCAGCGCCTCGATCAGCTCCGCCTTGCTCATCCGGGAGCGGCCGGTGATGTCGCGTCGGCGCGCCTCCTCGTACAGCTCCTCCTTCGTCCACTCCTCGAGCGAGGCCGGCTTCTGTATGGAGGCCGCCTCGCTCCCGGCGCCGGACTCGGCCTGCGGGGGCGCCTCCGGCGGGGCCTCCGCGGCCTCGGCGCCTTCCGCGGCTTTGACGGATTCGGTCGCCTCCGGCGGGGAGCCGAAGGGTTGCGCCGAGGCGACCGGCTCCGCGGCCATCGCGGTCCGCCCGCCGCCGCCGGGCGCCTCGCCCGGGCCGAAGGCGGGCTCCACCGGCCCGTCGGCCGGGCGCTCCCGGAGGCCGCCGGCGGCCAGGCCGAGCGCCCCGCCCGCCATGGCGCCGACGGCGGCGCCGATCGCCGCGCCCTTCGCCCCGCCCCCGACCAGACGGCCCAGGACGGCGCCCGCCGCCGCCCCGCCGCCGATCTCGAGCACCGGGAGGTCGCCGGCGGCCGCCCGCGCGCCGGCGGTCGGCCGCAACGCGCTCGCGGCCGCGTCTCCGCCTCCGCTCGCCCCCGCGACTCCGCCGCGCTTCGTCCGAGCGGTCCCCTCCGTGCGCTTCCGGCGCTCGCCTTCGGTGGCCATAGGGCTTCCCTCTTCCATCTCGTACCAGGGGTGGGTGTCCCTCCGGTGCAAGGTAGGGACCGCGCTCCGGCCGCGCGACGCTCGGAACCGCCGCCGGGGGCCGGCGCTCGTGGACGCGCGGATCCACCTTCCCCGGCCGCGCCGGCGGCCCACGGCGGACCCGCTTTCCCGCCCCGAGGCGCCCGGCGATCTTTCGGTCATGGCAGACCTTCCCGAGGGGCGGGCGATCGTCTACTGCGAGGGCGCCTTCGGCACCCTGAACGGCAAGACCGCGCACGGGCTCGTCCGGCGGACGGCGCGCTACGAGGTGCTCTCGGTCGTCGACTCGCGCCACGCGGGGCGGGACGCGGGCGAGGTGCTGGACGGCCGCGCCCGCGGCATCCCGGTGCACGCCTCGGTCGCCGAGGCGCTCCGGAGCGGGTTCGCCACGCACCTGGTGATCGGCCTGGCGCCCGAAGGCGGCCGGCTCCCGCCGGCCGCGCGGGCCGACGTGGCCGAGGCGATCCGGGCCGGGCTGCACGTGGACTCGGGGCTGCACGACTTCCTCTCCGAGGACCCGGAGCTCGCCGGCCTCGCCCGCGAGCGGGGCGTCCGGCTACGCGACGTCCGCAAGCCGCCTCCGCGCGAGGCGCTCCACTTCTTCAGCGACAAGATCCGGGAGGTGGAGAGCGCCCGGATCGCGGTGCTCGGCACCGACTCGGCGGTCGGAAAGCGGACCACCGCCTGGCTCCTGGTCGACGCGCTCGCCGAGGCGGGCTTCTCGGCCGTGCTGGTGGGGACGGGGCAGACGGCCTGGATGCAGGGGGCGCGCTACGGGGTGGTCCTGGATTCGCTTGTCAACGATTTCGTGACGGGCGAGATCGAGCACGCCGTGTGGAGCGCGTGGAAGGCCGAGCGCCCGGCGGCGATCGTGGTGGAGGGGCAGGGAAGCCTGATGAACCCGGCCTACCCGGGCGGTTACGAGATCCTCGCGGCGGCCCGGCCGCAGGCGATCGTGCTCCAGCACGCCCCGCGGCGGCGCGAGTACGACGGCTTCCCCGGCTACCCGATCCACCCGCTCCCCGTGCAGATCCAGGCGCTGGAATTGATCGCCGGGAGCCCGGTGATGGCCGTGGCGGTGAACCACGAGGGGATGTCGGCCGAGGAGGTCCCGGCCGCCTGCGCGGCGATCCGCCAGGAGGTCGGCGTCCCGGCGGTCGACCCGCTGCTCCAGGGAGCCGGGCCGCTGGTCGAGGCGCTCCGCCCCATCCTCGGGCGGGCCTCCGGGCGGGCGTCCGCCGCGGCGGTCGGGGAGCGCTGACGTGCCAGGGAAGCGGGGGATGCGTCG
>CAZTGV010000156.1:0-4095 GCA_964613475.1 uncultured Gemmatimonadota bacterium | reverse complement strand
CGTTCGCTCCGATCCAGAGCGCCAGCGTGAGCACGACCGCCGCGGTGAATCGCGGATGCCGCCGCAGCTGCCGGACGGCGTAGCCGAGGTCACTCATGCCGAAGGACCTCCATCGGCTCCACGCGCGTCGCCCGGAAGGCGGGCACGGACGCGGCCAGCAGACCCACGCCCGCGAGAAGCGTCGCCGCCGCCAGATAGGTGGCCGGGTCGGTGGGCGACACGCCGTGGAGCAGACTCGCGATGAGCCGGGTCACCGCCCAGGCCGCCACGAGCCCCGCCGCGGTCCCGAAGGCGAGGAGGCGGAAGCCGTCGCCGACGACCATCGCGAGGACGTCGGATCCGCGCGCCCCCAGGGCCATCCGGACCCCGAATTCCCGCCTTCGACGGACGACGCGGTGCGAGAGGATTCCGAAGACTCCGACCATGGCCAGGACGAGCCCGAGCCCGCCGAAGGTTCCCACGAAGGAGGCCGCCAGCTTCTGCGGAAAGAGCGACGCCTCGAGCAGCTCCGCCAGTGGGGCGGTGCTGATCGGCGCGATGTCCGGGTCCATCGCCGCGAGCTCCCGCCGAACCGCCGAGACGGCCGCCGCCGACCCTCCCACGGCGCGGACGTGCAGCCACACCCTCGGCACGTAATGCTGCGCCAGGGGCACGTACGCGTACGGTCGGGGGCCCTCGTCGAACGTGCGGTACTTCCCGTCCGCGACCACCCCCACGATGCGGGCCTCCTCGCCGCTCCAGGGAACGGTTCGACCGATCGCCGACTCGCCCGGCCAGAACCGCTCCTGGAAAGTGCGGTTCACGACGAGTACCCGAGCCCCGTCGCCGTCTTCCTCGGTGAAGGCCCGCCCGGCGAGCACCGGAAGGCGGAGCGTACGGAAGTATTCCGGGCTCACCACGCTGTAGCCGATCGCGAACCCCGGCTCGCCCGGAGGTGGCTCGTGGCCGGGGAGGCGGATCGACTGCTCGTTCCAGGAGAAGCCGAGGGGGATGACCGACGAGAAGGCGGCGGCCTCCACGTCCGGCGCGGCCGCCATGCGCTCGAGGAGCTCGGTGTGGAACGCCCGGCCGCGATCCTCCTCGTACCCGACGAGCCGGACGTTCAGCTCCATGCTCGTCACCCCCCGCGGGTCGAAGCCGTGGTCCGTGGCGCTCGCCGCAGCGAGCGTTCGCAGGAAAAGCCCCGCCGCGACGAGGAGCACGACGGTGATCGCGATCTGCCCCCCGACCAGGCCGGCGCGGAGTCGGTCGGGGCTCTCCGAGACGATCCGTCCCAGCCGAAGCCCGGACAGGACCTGCGAGCGGCTTCCGCGGATCGCCGGCACGAGGCCGCAGAGCGCGCCCACGCCGAGGGCGGTCAGTCCGGCAAACGCGGCGACGCGCACATCCGGTGTCAGGTCGAGGGTGAACGGCCCCGCGAAGGGCGGTCGCACCCGTTGCAGGACGCCGGCGATCCAGAGCCCGAGGAAGACGCTCCCTGCGCCTCCGAGGAGGGAGACCGCGACTCCCTCCGCGAGCCACTGTCGCGCCAGGCGCCATCGTCCGGCGCCGAGCGCCGCGCGGATGCCTGCCTCCCTCCGGCGGTCCGCGACACGGGCCAGGAACATCCCGGTGACGTTCACGATCGCGATCAGGAGCACCAGGCCCGCCGTGGCGAGCAGCAGGGCCATGAATCGGACGACCGCCTCGCGCATTCCCGGCGGGATCGCCGAGAACGTGCCCAGGCGGGCGGCCACGGGGATGTCGTCGCGAAAGTACTGGTGTCGCTCCGCGAGGCGACGGGCCGCGAGGGTCAGGGCGGCCTCGGCTTGCGGCCTCTCCGTCCCGGGCGCGAGGCGGCCGAACATGAGGAGCCATCCCATGCCGTCCCAGGCGTAGGGGTCGGTCCCGGGGTTCAGGTCCGCGTAGAGTCCGAGTGGGAGCCACACGGGCGGCCGGGCCCCGACGAACGCCCCGTGGAAGCCCCGCGGCGCGACGCCGACGATCGTCACGGGCTGGCCGTTCACGCGAACGCTCTGGCCCACCGCGTCCACCGAACCTCCGAGCTCGCGCTGCCAGAGGTCCCAGCTCGCCACGGCCACCGGGGCGGCGCCGGGTCCGCGGGCCTCCTCCTCGTCGAAGAAGCGCCCCGCGGCCGGTCGGACCCCGAGCACGTCGAAGTAGTTGCCGGACACGTACGTGGCGAGGGTAACCGTAGCTCCGCCCGAAGTGGTGAGCGTCGCGTCGTCGAGGCCGTGCGCCGCGAGCCGCGACAGTGCGGCGCCCTCTTCCCGGTAGGCGAGGTATTCCGGCAGCGACAGGGCGTTGACGGTCCGTCCGCTTTGTCGGATCTCGGTGATGGTGACCAGGCGGTCCGGGGCCTCGACGGGCAGGGGTCGGAGGAGAAGGGCGTTCACGGCGGAGAAGACGACCGTGGTGGCCCCGATCCCCAGCGCCAGCGTCAGCACGACCGTTGCGGTGAATCCCGGCTCGCGGCGGAGCCGCCGGAGCGCGTGGCGCAGGTCATTCATGGCGCAGCGCCTCGATCGGGTCGACCCGCGCCGCGCGGGCGGCGGGCGCCAGCGCCGCGGCCGCGGCCACCGCCAGCAGGGCCGCCGTCACCGTCCCGTAGACCAGCGGCTCGAACGGCCGGACCTGGAAGAGCAGCGAGTCGATGAGCCGATTCCCGGCGAGTGCGCCCAGCAGGCCGAGGGCGCTGCCGACCGCCGCCAGGCCGAGGCCGTAGCGGAGGACGAGGCGCAGCGCGTCCGCCGGCGCGGCGCCGACCGCCATGCGGATGCCCAGCTCGTGGCGGCGGCGGGCCACCGCGAGGGAGAGGACGCCGAAGATGCCGAGGGCGGCGAGGAGGGCCGCGAAGGCGCCGAACAGGACGGTCACGCCGCCGAGGGCGCGCCGGGGGCCGAGCGCCTCCGAGACCCGGGCGTCCAGGGGGCGCAGGTCGGCCACCGCGATGCCGGGCTCGAGCGTCGCGACGGCGCCGCGCAGCAGGCCGGCCGCGGCCGCCTCCGCGCCCGGCCGGTGCTTCACGGCCACGCTCAGCCCCATGGGCGGCGCCTGGCGCATCGGCACGTAGACCTGGATGCGGGAGGGGTTCTCGAGCTCGTAATGGCGGGTGTTCGCGGCCACGCCGACCACCGCCATCCAGGTGGGCGGATCGTCCGGGCTCGACCTCTCGAACGCCACGCGCTTGCCGATCGGGTCCGCGCCCGGCCAGAAGCGCGCGGCCATCGTCTCGTCGACGATCGCCACCGGCGAGGCGTCCCCGCGATCCGCCTCCGAGAAGGCGCGACCCCGCACCAGCGGGATGCCGAGGGTCTCGAAGTATCCCGATGAGACGACGTTGTAGAGGACCGACGCCATCTCGTTCATGTCCAGCGAGGCCCCTTCGGGCGCGATGAGCCGCTCCCAGTTCCGCGGGACCAGCGGCACGAGCTGGGTGGCGGCCGCCGAGGCGACCTCGGGGGACGCCTCGAGCTCCGCGGTCAGCGCGTCGTAGAAGGCGTGGCGGCTCGCCGCGTCCTCGAACGTGCCCCGCTGCGCCTGGAGGCGCGCCGTGATCACCCGCTCCGCCACGAAGCCCTTGTCCACGCCCGACAGCCGCTGGAGGCTGCGGGCGAGCAGCCCGGCGCCCACCAGAAGGACCAACGACAGCGCCACCTGCGTGACCACCAGGGCGTCCCGCAGCCGGCGCGCTTCCTTCCCGCCGGCGCCGCCGGAGCTCCGCGGGCCTCGAACCATCCGGGCGTGCTCGCCGCGCCAACCCAGCCGGAGCGCCGGAAGCAGGCCGAAGAGCGCCGCGCTCAGCAGCGTGGCCCCGAGGGCGAACGCCAGGACGGGCGCGCTCAGGGCGACCCGCCCAGCCAGCAGGGCGGGGAGGTCCAGCGGGAGGAAGGACGGCAGCGGCCCGACGACCAGCGCGGCCAGGCCGAGGCCGAGCGCGCCGCCCGCCGCGGCCAGGAGCAGGCTTTCGGTGAGGAGTAGCGCGACCAGGCGTCCGCGGCCGGCGCCCAGGGCGGCCCGCAGCGCCAGCTCGCGCGCCCGCCCCTCGCCGCGGGCGAGCGCCAGGTTGGCCACGTTCGCGCACGCGATCAGGAG
>CAZTGV010000155.1:0-4096 GCA_964613475.1 uncultured Gemmatimonadota bacterium | reverse complement strand
GGCGCAGCGCGCCGTCCTCCACCCGCACTTCCCACAGGTCCGTGTCGAGCGGGTGAAGGGCGGCGTCCTCCCGCCGGTTCGCCGACACGACCAGCGCCTCGCCGTCCGGGGTCCAGTCGAAGCCGCCGTCGTGGTCGTACGGCCCGGTCGTGACCTGCCGGGGCGCGCCGCCTTCCGCCGGGACGACGAACAGGTGCACGTGGCCGGGCTCCAGGTAGCCGCGGCCGTCGGAGCGGTAGAGCACGTCCTGGTAGACGCGCGGCGCTTCCGCCCACTCGGCGCCCTCCGGCTTGGCCGGGGCGGAAGCGAACGGCTCCGTTTCTTCGGGCACGAAGGCGACGAACGCCAGACGCCGCCCGTCCGGGGACCAGGTCAGGCTCCGGGGCGTCTCCTCCGTGCGGACCACGGGGGCGGTCGCGCCGGTGTCCATCCAGCGGACGAGCACCCGCCGCGCGCCTTCCTCCCCGTCCACCTCGGCCAGGTAGGCGAGGCGGCCGCCGTCGGGCGACCAGCGGGGAGCGGAGGGGTCCCCCTCCGTGACCAGCGGCCGGTGCCCGCCGCCGTCGGCGCTCAGCGTCCACAGCTCGGTGCGCACGCGGTCCCGCATGATGTCGAACCGGCTCCGCACGTAGACGACCGTGCGCCCGTCCGGAGAGATCCGGGGATCGGTGGCCCATTCGAGACGGAACACGTCATCGGGCGAGAAGCGGGCCTCCTGCTGCGCCTGGGTGTCCGGCCGAGCCTGCGCCTCCTGCCGCGCCTGGGTCGGTGTCGGCGCGGGAGCCTGCTGCTGCGCCTGGATCGGCGCGACCGGCGTGGCGACCGCGAGAGCGAGAACCGCGAGCGCGATGCGCGTCATGTACGCTCCTCCTCAGCCTGCTGGATTCGGGGACGACCGCTGCGGCCGACAAGGTAATCGTCCGGCGTTTCCGCGGCCTCTGGCCGGGCGTCGGCGGCCTTCGCAGTTTCTCGTCGCCGCTCTGCCCCGATCACCCGATCAGGAGGAGGCCATCATGAAGCGCCTCGGACCGTCAGCAGTCGCCCTCGCTGCGGTGCTGTTCTCGCTCTTCGCGGTGGATGTGCGCGCGCAGGAGCAAGACCTGGCCGTCATGTACGAGATGGTGCCCGAGGTCTCCGAGCCCGCGGAGTTCGAGCAGGCTCTCGCCGAGCACGCCCGGTGGCGGCGGGATCAGGGAGACCCGTGGACGTGGGACATCTACCAGGTCGTGACGGGTGACAACCTCGGTACCTTCTACGCCCGCGCGCCCCAGCGCGCCTGGGCGGACCTGGACGCCTACGACGCCGGCTTCGGGCCGCGCGGCGCCGAGCACTTCAACCGGACCGTCGGGCCGCACCTGCGCGACCTGACCAGCATCATCACCCGCGGCCGGCCCGATGTCTCGAGCCTGCCGGAGGACCCGTCGCAGATGCAGCTCTTCTCGGTCACCGTGTACCACTTGAAGCCGGGCGCGATGCAGGAGTTCTGGGAGGTGGTGGGGCGATTCCACGAGGCGATCGTCCGGGCGGAGGTGCCGGTGCATTACGGCTTCGACAGCGTGATCGCCGGCGGAAGCGGTCCGGAGGTGCATCTGGTGGTCATGCACCCCGACTGGGCGGACTTCCGGGAGCCCGAGCCGAACGTCGGCCAGGCGCTGCGGGACGCCTACGGGGAGGAAGAGGCGGCCGCCCTCGGAGAGCGATTCTCCGGCCTGGTCGACTCGGTCCAGAACATGGTCGTGCGCTACCGGCCCGACCTGTCCGTCGGGCGATAGGCCGACGACGACGTCGCCGGGACGTCTCCGCGGAGACGTCCCTCAGCCGGAGTCGGTCGCGCCACGGCTCGGAGAGGCTGCGCCGGAAGCAGCCATCGCGTGAGCCCGCCGGAGAGCGCGGTCAGGGCGGCCACCAGGCCGATCGCCGCCCGGAAGCCCAGCAGGTCGGCCAGGACGCCGGAGAGCAGGCCGCCGGCCACGTAGCCCAGGTCGCGCCACAGCCGGTAGATCCCCACCGCGCTCGCCCGGTCCCGGGGGGTCACCAGATCGCTCACCTGCGCGATGAGGGTCGGGTAGACGGCCGCCGTCCCGAGGCCCAGCACGACGGAGCCGGCCGCCCAGGGCCAGAACCCGTCGACCAGGGCGATCAGGGCGAGCCCGACGGCCTGGAGGAGCATCCCCGTCACGATCAGAGGCCGGCGCCCCACGCGGTCGGACCAGGCGCCGGTCCCCACCTGGGCGATCGCCCACACGGCGGGATACAGGGCGGCCAGCCACCCGATCTCGCGCGCCCCGAGCCCGGAGGCGGCGAAGAACAGGGGCAGGAGCCCCCAGGCGAGCCCGTCGTTCAGGTTGTTGACGAAGCCCGCCTGGTTCGCCGCGAACAGCGGGCGGCGGCTCCAGCTCGCGTGCCACAGCCTGGCGCCGAGCCGGGAAGGCAGCGCGTCCGGCCCGCCCTCGAGCGCCGTATCGGCCAGCGCGTGCTCCCGCTCGACGTGGCCCGCCGTGTCCCGGACGAAGACGACCGAGAAGAAGAGGCCGAGCCCCGCGGCGGCGCCCGCGATCCAGAAGGGCGCGGTGCGCGGCCCGAACTCGCCGGCGAGGTAGCCGGCGCCGAGCGCGGCCAGCGCCACCGCCAGGTAGCCGGAGAACTCGTTCAGCCCCATGGCGAGCCCGCGCTGCCGGGGTCCGACGAGATCGATCTTCATGATCACGGTGGCCGACCAGGCGAGTCCCTGGTTCACCCCGAGCAGGAGGTTGGCGAAGACGACCCAGCTCCAGGTCGGCGCCCACATCAGGAGCGCCGGCACGGGGAGGCCGAACAGCCAGCCGATGATCAGGACGCGCCGCCGCCCGATCCGTTCGGCGAAGTCGCCGGCCACGAAGTTGGCCACCGCCTTGGTGAGGCCGAAGCCGACCAGGAAGGAGAGCGCCGCGGTGGCCGAGGCGACGCCGAAGGCGGTCTCCGCCAGCGGGGTGAGCACGGAGCGCTCCACGCCCACCATCGCGCCCACGAAGGCGTTCACCAGGACGAGCAGCGCGAACTGCTCCCAGTTCTCGCGCAGGCCGAGGCGCACCGGACGCCTTCTGGCGCTCATCCGGGTGGTGCCTTTCCCCGAGGGTGGCGAGGTGGCCGACGCCGCTCCGGCGCCGAGTGGAGGGGCAGAAGGCGGGGCATCCTAGCTCGCTTCGTCCGCGCCGGGCAAACGGTGCGCTGGATTCCTCGGTCGAGACGCTCGATCTTGGCGAGTCGTTTGGAGAGGCGAGCCGCTACGAGCCCTGAGCCCGCGCGAGCGCGGCGCGCTCGTGGCCGTGGCCGCCGATAGAGCCCCGAGTCCCAGAGCCCGATCCGTCCCAGTCCTGGAGGTCACGATGCATCCACGCGGTCCCCGTTCGCCGGCGCTCCCGCGCGCCGGTTCTCCCACCGTCGTCTCGGCCCTCGTCTCGCTCTTGCTCTCCGTATGCCTGCTCCTTCCCGGCCGCCTCTCGGCCCAGGAAGTGGCCGCGGAGGAGACGGAGCCCCGGACGCCGCGGACCATCATCCACGCCGGGACGCTGATCGACGGGCGGAGCGATGGACCGCGCGAGCGGGTCACGATCGTGGTCGAGGGAGACCGCATCGCCGCGGTCGAGAGCGGCTTCCGCGAAGCGTCCGAAGGGGAACGGCTGATCGATCTGAGCGGCCACACCGTGCTCCCCGGGCTCATCGACATGCACGTGCACCTGGAGGGGGAGACGAACCCCGACCGCTACCTGGAGGCGTTCCAGCTCAACCCGGAGGATCGCGCCTTCCGGGCGGCGGCCTTCGCGAAGCGGACGCTGGAGGCGGGCTTCACGACCGTCCGGGACCTGGGCGGAAGCGGCGTGAACACCGCGCTGGGGAAGGCGGTGGAACAGGGCCTGGTGCCGGGGCCGCGGATCGTGAGCGTGAACAAGAGCCTGGCGGTCACCGGCGGGCACGCCGACCCGACCAACGGCTACCGCCGGGATTTGATGGGCGCGCCCGGGCCGCACGAGGGCGTCGTGGACGGGATCCCGGCGGCACGGCGGGCCGTGCGGCACCAGATCAAGAACGGGGCGGAGTGGATCAAGATCACCGCCAC
>CAZTGV010000154.1:0-4128 GCA_964613475.1 uncultured Gemmatimonadota bacterium | reverse complement strand
ATCAAGTGCGCGCTCCTGGGCTTCAACTGCCTGGAGGAGCTGCTCTCCGAGGAGGGCGGCGCCGCCCGCGGCGCGGAGGGCTGACCTGGACCTGCTGGAGGGAAGGGTCCTCCGGATCGTCGCCGGCACCTACCACGTCCAGACTCCCGACGCCACCCTCGAGTGCAGCCTGCGCGGGCGCCTGAAGCTGCGCGAGGCGAGCGGCGTCGCGGTCGGGGACCGGGTGCGGGTGGAGCGGCTGGGTGACGGGAGCTGCCGCATCCACGAGCTCCTGCCCCGCGCCTCTGTCCTCGCGCGGCGGGGGGTGGCCCGCCGCCGCGAGCAGGTGATCGCGGCGAACGTGGACCAGGTGGCCGCGGTGGCGGCGGTCGCCGATCCCGAGCCCGATCTCGGCATGCTGGACCGCCTGCTCGTGCTCGCCGAGCTGAACGGCCTGGCGGCGCGGATCATCCTCAACAAGTGGGACCTCTGGACCGGCCCCGCGCCCGCGGACGGCGCGTCCGAGCGAGCCGGATCCGGAGGCGTGGCCGAAACGCCGCTTCCGCCGACCTTCGCCCCCTACCGGGCCGCGGGCTACGAGGTGCTTCCCACCAGCGCGTCCCGGGGCACCGGGCTGGACGAGCTGCGCGCGTGGCTCCACGACCGCACGACCGTCCTCAGCGGCCAGTCCGGCACCGGCAAGTCCAGCCTGGTGAACGCGCTCGTTCCAGCGCTGGAGGTGCGCGTGGGGGAGGTGGGCGCCCGCTCGGGCCGCGGGCGCCACACCACGGTGGCCGCAGCGCTCTACCCCTTTCCCGGCGGCGGCTACCTCGCCGACACCCCCGGCCTGCAGTACCTGGCGCTGTGGGAGGTGGACCCGGCCACGCTCACGCACGCGTTTCCCGAGTTCAGGAGCGCGGCCGAGGCCTGCCGCTTCGGGAACTGTCGCCACCGGGGCGAGCCCGCCTGCGCGGTCCGGGAGGCGGTCGAGCAGGGCACGGTGAGCGAGCGCCGATACGAGAGCTACCTGCGACTGCTCGAGGAGGCCGAGGGAGACGGGCGATGAGCGAGACGGTCGAGCGCGAGGCGCTGCGCCGGCGCATCGCCGAGGCGCTGGCTCGCGCGTCCCCCCTTGCCGTGCCCGACGCGCCGGGGCAGCGCCGCGCGGCGGTGGCGCTCGTCCTCCGCCCGGGGGACGCTCCGGGCGGGCCGGGGGTGGAGGCGCTCTTCGTCCAACGGGCCGAGGTGGAGCGCGACCCCTGGTCCGGGCACATGGCCCTCCCGGGCGGCCGGAGCGAGCCGGCCGACGGCTCGCTGCTCGAGACCGCCCGCCGCGAGACGTGGGAGGAGACCGGGCTGGAGCTGGCCGCGACGGACTTCCTGGGCCGGCTGGGCGACATCCACCCGCGCAGCCGGGAGCTCCCGTCGATCGCCGTGACCCCGTTCGTGGCCTGGTACGCCGGCGGAGCGGCGGTACGGGGGAACCGGGAGATCCGCGATCACGTCTGGATCCCGCTGCGGGCGCTCCGGGACCCCTCGAGGCGCGGGTCTTTGGCGCTCCGCCGCGGCGACACCACCCGGCGGTTCGAGACGATCGAGTACGACGGCTACACGATCTGGGGACTCACCTTCGAGATCGTGCGGGAGTTCCTGGAGCGCCTGCGCCGGTCGCCGGCCCCGGGACGAAAGGAACGCTGAGCGGGCGCGCGAGACGGCGCGCCCGCACCGCGGAAGCGGCGAAGCGAGGAGCGCAGCGAACCCGCGAATGCGGCCGCCGCTCCGCTCAGTCCCGTTGGCGCAGCTCCTCCCGGATTGCCGCCTTCACCCCATCCACCAAATCGTCCCAGTCGGCCTGGTCGGTCTTGGTCACGGTGATGAAATCTTCGACCATGAAGACGGCCCGCACCCCCTCCACGCCGAACAGGCGCTCGGCCAGGGCATCGCCCCGGGCGGACTCGGCGTCGAAGTAGGAGCGACCACCGCCCTCGCCGATCAGCGGCCGGTCCAGGACGAATTTCGCCGCGTTGGGGTTCGGCGTGCCTTCGACCCTCACCTGGATCTCGGACATGTCGGCCGGGCCTCCCTCGGCGCGCGGATCGAAGTTCGGCGGGAACGGATGCGCCACGGACGCGCACGGATGCGCCGCGGAAACGCCACTACGGCGCCGCGGCCTCGCGTTCGCCGCCCGCGGCTCGCTCCTCTGGTTGTACGCCGGCCGTGGCCGGCGAGCAAGTCAGGCCCCGGACGGCGTCTCGCGGGCGGCGGCCAGGGATTCGTCCAGCGCCTCCACCGCCGCATCCAGCAGGGCGCGGGGCATGTCGAGCGGCGGAGTGAGGGTCAGCACGTGGCCGGCCGGGCCGCCCTTGAGGACGATCCAGCCGCGGCGGAGCGCCTCCACCATCGTCCGGGCGGCGCGCTCGCCGTTGGCCCGGCCGCTCCCATCCGCGCGCGCGAGCTCGATGCCGACCAGCAGCCCGGACCCGCGCACCTCCGCCACGCCGGGGTGGGCGCGGGCCATGTCGGCCAGCGCCTCGCGCCACCGCGCCCCCTCCTCGGCGGCCCGCTCGGCGAGGGCCTCCTCCTCGATCACCTCCAGGGCGGCGAGCGCGGCGGCGCAGGCGATCGGATGCCCGAGGAAGGTGGAGGTGTGCATCGCCTCGCCAGAGGAGGGAGGCCAGGCATCCATCGCCTCGGCCGAGCCGATGCAGGCCGCGATCGGCATCCCGCCCGAGAGCGCCTTTCCGGCGCACAGCAGGTCGGGCACCATCCCCTCGGCCTCGCAGGCGAAGCGGCGGCCCGTCCGGCCGAAGCCGGTCAGGATCTCGTCCAGGATCAGGAGGGCGCCGTGGCCGCGCGCCGTCTCGGCGAGGGCGGCCAGGAAGCCGGGCGGCGGCAGGACCACGCCGCCCCGCCCCTGGATCGGCTCCACGATCACCGCGCCGACCCGGGCCCCCGCCTCGCTCTCGAGGATGGCGCGGACGGCCGCCACGGCGTCATCGGCCTCGGCCGCGCGGTGCGCGCCCGCGCCGCCCGCCTCGACGCCACGGCCGGAATCACCCGACTCCCCCGCGGCGGCGCCACGGCTCGAATCGCCCGACTCCCTCGCGCCGCCCGCGGCGGGAAAGCTCGCCCGCAACACGTAGGGGTTCAGTTGGCGCTCGAAGGGAGCCCGGAAGCGCGGCCCGTCGGTGACCGCCAGGGCGCCGTAGGTGAGCCCGTGGTAGGCGCCCGTGAAGGCGAGCACCCCGGGGCGGCCGGTCTTCAGGTGCGCGGTCTTGAGCGCCACCTCCACCGCCTCGGCGCCGGACGTCGTCAGGACCGTCCGCGCGTCCGGCCAGGGCGCCAGCTCGGCCAGGCGCTCCAGGAGCGCGACCTTCGCGGCGGGCGGGTGGACGTCCCCCATGCCGTGCGGCAGGCGCTCCGCCTGCGCCCGGATCGCCTCCACGACCCGCGGATGGGCGTGGCCGGTGGCCGCCACGCCGAACCCCGCGGTGAGGTCCACGAAGCGGTTTCCGTCCGCGTCCCAGACGTTGCTGCCCCGGGCACGATCCCAGAAGATGGGGAACGAGTCCGACAGGAAGGTGACGTTCGGCGACTCGACGCGCGCCAGCCGCCGCGCCAGCGCGCGCGAGGCGTCACCCGGCGGAGGGGCTACGAGCTCGGGCGGGAGGCCGCCGTCGCGGGCTCGCTTCATGCGACGAATCCCGGGGCGGAGGTGCGATGAGCGCTCAGCTCGACGACAAAGTCACGATGATCTCCGGAGGCTCCGAAGGCCTCGGCGCCGACCTGGCGCGGCGCTTCGCCGAGGAGGGTGCGGCCGTCTCCATCTGCGCGCGCGGCGAGGCCGCCCTGGGCGCGGTCCGCGACGAGCTGCGCGACGGCGGCGCCGACTGCCTGGCGGTGCCGACCGACATCTCCGACCAGGCGCAGGTCGAGGAATGGGTGCGCCGGACCCGCGAGGCCTTCGGGCAAGTCGACGTCCTGGTGAACAACGCCTCCATCCTGGGGTCCCGCAGCCCGATCGCCGACTACGACGCCGAGGAGTGGCGCGCGGTCCTGGAGGTGAACCTCACCGGCGCCTTCCTGTGCGCCAGGGCGGCCATCCCCGCGCTCCGCGAGACGCGCGGCTCGCTGATCAACGTCTCCTCC
>CAZTGV010000153.1:0-4187 GCA_964613475.1 uncultured Gemmatimonadota bacterium | reverse complement strand
TTGATCGCGATCACGTCGGCGACCAGCTCGCCCTCCACCAGGAAGGGGAGTGCGGCGATGTTCACGAACGACGGCCCCCGGAACCGGCAGCGCACCGGCTTGGTGCCGCCGTCGGACACGATGCCGAAGCCGAGCTCGCCCTTGGACCCCTCCACCGAGTACCACGTCTCCCCCGCCGGCACCCGGACCCCCTCCATGACCAGCTTGAAGTGCGCGATCATGGCGTCGATCGACCCCATGGCCTGGCTCTTCGGCGGCAGAACCACGGTCGGGTCGTCCAGGTTGACCGGGCCGTCGGGGAGCCGGTCCAGCGCCTGCCGGATGATGCGCACGCTCTGCCGCATCTCCTCCATGCGCAGCCGGTAGCGGTCGTACGTGTCCCCGTGCTCGCCGATCGGGATGTCGAAGTCGTACTCGTCGTAGCCCAGGTACGGCCGGGCCTTGCGCACGTCGTACGCGACCCCGGTGGCGCGCAGGTTCGGCCCCGTCAGGCCGTAGGAGACCGCGTCCTCCGGACTGATCACCCCGATGTCCTGGGTGCGGGAGACCCAGATCGAGTTGCGGGTCAGCAGCCGCTCGCACTCGTCCAGGGTGGCGCCCAGCGTCTCCGCGAAGTCGCGGCACCCGTCCACCCAGCCGGGCGGGAGGTCGGCCATCATCCCGCCGATCCGGGTGACCGAGGTGGTGATCCGGGCCCCGGTGTACGCCTCGTGCAGGTTGTAGATGCGCTCGCGCTCCTGGAAGGTGTAAAGGAACACGCTGAACGCGCCGAGGTCGAGTGCGGTGGTGCCGAGCCACAGCAGATGTCCGAGGATCCGGTTCAGCTCGCACAGGATGACCCGCAGCACCCGGCATCGCTCGGTGATCTCCATCCCCAGGAGGCGCTCCACCGCGCCCGCGTAGCCGATGTTGTAGATCATCGGTGCCAGGTAGTCCATCCGGTCCGTGTAGGGGACGACCTGGTTCCACTCCCGGTACTCGCAGGTCTTCTCGAATCCGGTGTGGAGATAGCCGATGTGGGGGATGCACCTGAGGACCCGCTCGCCGTCGAGCTGGAGGACGAGCCGGAGGACCCCGTGCGTGGCGGGGTGCTGGGGTCCGAGGTTGATCAGCATCGGCCGGGTCTCGAGCCCGTCCGCGCCCGTCTCCTCCAGCTCCCGCTCCGGATCCAGCTCGCGGATGGCGGGCGTCCCGTCCCCGTTTCCGAACGCCATCTCCAGCTCCTCGCGGCTGTAGGCGTCCTCGAGGCCGCGAGTGAGCGAGCGGCGGGTTTGCTCCGAGCGGCTGAACCGCCCGCGCAGCGGGAAGTCCTTCCGCAGCGGGAACCCCTCCTCGTAGTTCTCCGGCATCAGGATGCGCCGGTGGTCGGGATGGCCCCGGAAGGTGACCCCGAACATGTCGTACGTCTCGCGCTCGAGCCAGTCCGCGGTGCGCCAGAGCGGCGTGACGCTCCGGAGCTCCAGGTCTTCGAGCGGCGCCTCGCAGACGATCCGCAGCCGCCACCCGCGCGCCAGCGACACCAGCTGGTACCAGACCTGGATCGGCCGTCCCGCGCCGAGGTCCACCCCCATGACGTCCAGCAGCAGCTCGTACCGCGGGTCCGCCTCGTCCCGCAGGTAGGCGAGGATCTCCAGGTTGCGCGCCCCGTCCACGCGGAGGGCCGGGTAGCCGTCCGCGTCCCCGCTCACCCCGCGGACCGCGTCGCCGAAGCGCTCGCGCAGCGCGCGGACCGTGGGATGCGCCTCCGGATCCGCGGTCGGCAGGGGCTCCGGACGGATCAGGCGACCGACCGTCTGCGGGGCCATCAGTCCCGGTGCTCCAGGAGCCGCTCCCGCCGGTCTCCCGGCCGCGTCACCGCGGAAGTGGCGGCCAGGCCGCTCACCCGGTTCTGGTTCGTGGAGTTGCCGAACGGCTGGGCGACCAGCTCGATCGCCTCGGGGGGCAGGTTCGGCCGGCCCACCGCCGCGCCCGACTCCTCCCGCGCCGCCGGGTCGAGGATCGACTCGCCCTTGATCTTCTCCTGGACCATCAGCAGCCCGTAGATCAGCCCTTCGGGCCGCGGCGGACACCCCGGCACGTAGACGTCCACCGGGATGATCGTGTCGATCCCCTGGACGATCGTGTAGTTGTCGAACATGCCGCCGGAGCTGGCGCAGGCGCCCATCGAGACGCACCACTTCGGCTGCGGCATCTGGTCCCAGATCGTCCGCAGCACCGGCGCCAGCTTGTAGCTCACCCGCCCCGCCACGATCATCAGGTCCGACTGCCGCGGGCTGAACGACATCCGTTCCATCCCGAAGCGGCCGATGTCGTACTTGGAGGCGGCCGAGGCCATCATCTCGATCGCGCAGCACGCGGTGCCGAAGGGCATCGGCCACAGTGAGTTCCGCCGGGCCCAGTTGATCACGTAGTCCAGGCGCGTGGTCAGCCAGCCCCGCGGCACGGGCGTCTCCGCCCGGCGCGGCTCCTCGCCCCCGTTCTCGATCGTCTTCAGCGGCCTGGACATACGGCTTCCATCCCCGGGGTATTTCCCGTCAATCCCATTCCAGCGCGCCCTTCCGCCACGCGTACACCAGGCCGACGAGGAGGATCGAGAGGAAGATGAGCATGTGCACGAGGCCGACCAGCCCCAGCTCCCGGAAGATCGCCGCCCACGGGATCAGGAAGAGCGTCTCCACGTCGAGCACGATGAAGAGCATCGCCACGATGTAGAAGTCCACCGGGAAGCGCTCGCGCGTGGTCCCGAGCGGCCGCATCCCCGACTCGTACGGGCTCGCCTTGGCCGCCGTCGGCCGCCTCGTCCCGAGGAGCTGCGACAGCCCGATCACCAGCACCGCGTTGGCCACCGCGATGAGCACCAGGAACACGAGGCCGAGGTACGGTTCCAGCACGCGCCGGACCTCCCCGCCGGGGGTCTTGTGAAATTCTTCACTAACTCGGCGAACATAGCGTTCGCGGCGGCGCCGAGCAAGGAAAATCGGGCCCTTCCGCGGGTCCTCCGGCCGGCCGCTCCGGGCCCGCGTGGGTCCACGGGTCCCCGGCCCGCGAGCCGTGCGCCGCGGGGGCCGACGAGCCGTGCGGGGCGGGAGCCGATAGACCTCCGATGCCGAGACCCGTCGGGCCGTGCGGCGTTGCCCCGCCGCGGGCCGGGCGGCCATATTGCGCGGCCTTGTATGACCCCCGCGGGAGCGTCATGCCCGAGCCCACCTTCCGGGTGCCCACGTCCGACGGAGAGCTGGTCGTCGAGGTGCGCGGGCGGGGCCCCCCGATCCTCTTCCTCCACGGGGTGAGCGCCCACCGCGGCGGCTGGCACGCCGTGGCGGAGCGATTGGACGGAGAGTTCCGGCTCTATCTGGCGGACCTGCTCGGCCGCGGGGAGTCGGACGTCGCCCCCGAGGCCCGCTACGGGCTGGCCGACGAGCTCCGCCGCGCCGCCGCCCTATGGGAGGCGCTGTCGCCCGCCCCGGAGCTCCTGGTCGGCCACTCCCAGGGGGCGGCGCTCGCCCTGGCGCTGGCGGCGGAGCGCCTCCCACGGGGGCTCGTCCTCACCAGCCCGGTCACGCCGTGGACGCGTCGCCCCGCAGTGCTGACCGCCCTACGGCCGCGCCTCGTCCGGCGGGCGGCGGTCGCGGCCGTCGCCCCCTTTCGCCGGCCCCTGGCCCGGCTCATACTCCGGCGCGTCTGCGGCCCCCGGACGCCGGTCACCCGCGCGATGGTCGAGCGCTACGCCGCCCCGTTCGCCGACGCGCGGCGGGCCGAGGGGCTGCTCCGGATCCTGGCCGACTGGCGGCCACGCGAGCTGGCGGATCGGTTGCCGGGCGCGCTGCCGCCCACCCGTCTGGTGGCCGGACGGCGGGACCCGCGGGTGTCGCCCGGGGACGCGGAGGCGCTGGCCCGGCGCCTCGGCGTCCCGATCTGGTGGGCGCCCGGGGCGGGACACGTGTTGCCCGAGGAGGCGCCGGAGCTGATCGCGCGGGCCGTCCGCGCCGTGCACGAGGAAGCCGAGAAGAGGACCGGGACCGCGCCATGACGATCAAGAGCGACCGCTGGATCCGCCGGATGGCCCGGGAATGCGGGATGATCGAGCCCTTCGCCGACCGCCAGGTGCGGGACGGCGTGATCTCCTACGGGCTCAGCAGCTACGGCTACGACATGCGGGTGGCCGACGAGTTCCGGATCTTCCACAA
>CAZTGV010000152.1:0-4285 GCA_964613475.1 uncultured Gemmatimonadota bacterium | reverse complement strand
GCCGAGGCCAGCACCGACGGCAACCACACCGACCCACGTTCGGAGACCGCTGCGGCGGCCACCTCGGCCCATCGGAACACCTCGGAGGTGGCATGGAAGAAGGCGAACCAGTGGAGAGCGGCGATCAGGCGGAGGCTCATCTCGGTATCGCGGCCCACGAGCCACCGGTGAGCCGCGCGCAGGTCCGGCAGCGCCGACCGCAGCCGTTCCGCCCAGACCGCTTCGTCCGGCCCGGGGAGCCCCGCCGACGCGCGCTCCGCCTCCTCGAGGGCCCACGCGGCATGCGCGTCGCGGGCGTCGCCCAGCGCGTCGCGGTCTTCGAGCCGCTGGAGGCCGTAGGCGCGGAGGGTCTCGAGCAGCACGTAGCGGGTCGACCTGCCCGCTTCCTGTGGAGAGACCAAGGAGCGGTCCACCAGACGCAAGAGACCGGCGGTGACCACGCCGTCATCGATACCCACACGGGTGGCCACCGCCCTGGCGGCCGGGAGGTCGAAGGACCCCGCGAAGACGCACAGATACTCGAAGAGCCCGCGATCCACGGGCGAGAGTTGGTCGTAGGACCAATCCACCACGGCACCCAGCGACCGGTGGCGTCGGTCGACGGCGTGGTCGGAGGCGAGCACGCGGAAGCGCTGGTCCAGGTTGTGTTCGAGCTCTACAGGGGAGAGGCCCCGGATCCGAGCGGCCGCCAGTTCGATGGCCAGCGGCAGACCGTCCAGGCGGGCGCAGATGGACGCGAGGACCCGACGTTCCTTCTCGTCGGGCTCGACGCCGGGGTTCGCGACCCTCGCCCGATCCACGAACAACCGGACGGCGGCGGAGTCGGGCCCCTCCGCCTCGAGAGGCATCACCCCGAAGACGTGCTCCCCCTCGACCCCGAGGCGCTCCCGGCTGGTCACGACGACGTCCACCGACGGCCGCTCGCGCACGATCCGCTGGGCGATCCCGGCAACGGCTCCGGCGACGTGGTCGCAGTTGTCCAGGACGACGAGCATCCTGCGGGCCGCGAGATGCATGACGAGCTGATCGTCGATCCGCCCCGGTCCCCGCTCGGAGGCCCCGACCGCAGTGGCGATGGCGCGAGCCACGCCGGACGGCCGGTCGACGTCGGCGAGGTCGCAGAACCGGACGCCGTCCGGGTATCCGTCGGCGACGACCCGGACCACCTCCAAGGCCAACCGGGTCTTGCCGACCCCGCCGGGCCCGCAGAGCGTCACGACCCTGGCCCCCTCGAGGAGCGAGGCGACCGTCGACACCTCCGTCTCCCTCCCGACGAAGGTGGAGACGGGCATCGGGATCGGCGGGGGCGACCTCGGGGCCTCGATCCCCTCCCCTTCGTCCTCGAGAGAGTGGCGGAGGATGTCCTGCTCGAGGCGCCGGAGCTCGGGCGAGGGATCGAGCCCCAGCCCGTCGGCCAGCCACCGCCTCCACCCCTCGAAGGTCTCCAGAGCCTCGGTGTGACGCCCCGCTCGGTAGAGGGCCCGCATCAACAGCCCCCGGGGACGTTCGCGTGCGGGCTCCGCGGCGACGAGCTCTTCCAGCGAGGCCACGGCCTCATCGACACGCCCGACGTCCAGAAGGAGCTCGGCCCGCTCCTCGAGCGCCCCCGTGCGGAGCTCTTCGAGCCGTACCGCCTCGGGCTGCGCGAACGTCCGGTCGGCGAAGTCGTCGAGGGCCCGGCCCCGCCAGAGCTCCAGCGCCCGGTCGAGGAGGCGGAGCCGGCCCTCAGGGGTCGTGTTGCCCTCCGCCCGTCGGAGGAGGCCCTCGAAGATGCCGACATCGACCTGGTCTGGAGACACCCGCAGTCGGTAGCCACCCGGCTCCGTCACGAGGTCCTCACCGGCATCGCCGAGAACGCGACGGAGACGCGAGATCTGCGTGCGGAGCGCTCCCCGGGGGTCGACGGGGAGGGCATCGCCCCAGAGCTCCTCCACGAGCACGTCCGAGGGGACGAGGCGGCCGGCGCGGAGGAGTAGGACGCCGAGCAACAGCCGTTGTCGGTCGCCGGACGGCCTGATACGGCCGTCTTCCACCCGCACTTCGAGCGGGCCCAGGAGCCCGTACTGCACCGATCCCACCGCCTCGAGCATCCCACGCATGAGACGTCCACGACACGCTCGCGACACGCTCCTCCGTCACCCTGCCCACATCCGGTCGAACGAGGAAGGAGCGGCCATGCCGACGAAGACGGCGATCGAGGTCCCGGAAGGGGTGCAGATGTCCTTCAGCGGCGCGTTGCTCGCCCCCGGCGACGACGGCTACGAAGAGGCCCGGCACGTCCACAACGGGCTCATCGACAAGCGCCCGGCCCTGATCGCGCGCTGCCGGACGACCGCCGACGTCGTCGACGCCGTCGGCCTGGGACGGGAGCAGGCGAGCGAGATCTCCGTCCGGGGCGGTGGCCACAACGCGGCCGGCCGAGCCGTCACCGACGGCGGCCTGATGATCGACCTGGCCCCCATGAAGGGGATCCACGTGGACCCCGAAGCCCGGACGATCTGGGCGCAGGGCGGGGTCACGTGGCAGGAGCTGAACCGGGCGGCCGGCATCCACGGGCTGGCGACGACCGGCGGCATCGTCTCCACGACCGGTATCGCGGGCCTGACCCTGGGCGGCGGCGAGGGATGGCTGATGGGCCGCTACGGCATGTCCGTGGACAACCTGCTCGCCGTGGAGCTCGTAACGGCCGACGGCGAGGTCTTGCACGCCAGCGCCGACCAGAACCCCGACCTCTTCTGGGGCCTCCGCGGCGGGGGAGGCAACTTCGGCGTGGCTACGTCGTTCCTGTACCGGGCACACCCGGTCCCCACGGTCCTCGGGGGCCTGGTGGCCCACCCGCTCAGCGAGGCGATGGACGTCTTCGAGTTCTACCGCGAGTTCACGGCCGACGTGTCCGACGACCTCACGGTCTTCTTCGGCCTCATCCACGCCCCCGATGGGTCGGGACAGAAGCTCGCGGCCATGCCTCTCTGCCACTGCGGCGACGATCCGGAGCAGGCCGAGGCCGACGTCCGGCCCCTACGGGAGTTCGGATCACCAGCCCTCGACCTCGTCGACCGGATGCCGTACCCGGTCGTCAACACCCTCCTCGACGACGGGTTCCCCCGTGGGGCGCTGAACTACTGGAAGTCGGCCTTCTTGGCCGATGCCTCCCCGGACGCGATGCAGGTCCTGGTGGACGCCTTCGCCCAGAGCCCGTCCACGATGAGCGCCGTCCCGACGGTTCACTACCACGGCGCGACGAGCCGGATCGATCCCGCGGACACCGCCTTCCCGCACCGCGGGCCCGGGTACAGCCCCACCATCGTCGCCCAGTGGGAAGACCGGGCGGACACCGAGCCCAACATCGCCTGGGCGAGGGAGACCTTCGAGGCGCTCCGCCCGTACACAGCCGACCAGGTCTACTCGAACAACCTGTCCGCCGACGACGACGGACGCGTTCGGCAGGCCTACGGGCAAAACTACGAGCGCCTCGTCGAGATCAAGCGCCGCTACGACCCGGAGAACGTCTTCCGTCTCAACCTGAACATCGACCCGGCCTGAGATCCCCTAGGCCAACCTCAGCCGGCCTGGAAGAAGATGGGCCTGATCCGGCAGCGGATCAGGCCCATCGATTCTACGCGGAAGATCCGATTGTCTCGGTGCTGCCGACTTTGCCGTGCTCGGGGCATCCTCGCATCTTGGGCTTCTTGTTGATGCTGTCCACCCATCCCGCCTTTTCGAAAAACTCGAGGAGCCACTTGCCGGGATCAAGATACTCGGCGAAATAGGCACATGTCTGGTCGTAATGGTGGTTACCGTGCCCCCACTCACCTCCCGATACCGGGAGAAGAAGAGCGTTGTTTCGGGCGTCCACCTTTACGTACGGGCACCCACACGGGTACTTGGCCGGCGATCCGAACATATGGCCGACTGAATTCACAGACCAGGCAACGTGCAGGGTAAACACCAGGCGCAAAAATCCGACCAGCAGCAGGGCGTCCAGCGCGCCTTTGGCGCCGCTGAACAAATACCCGATAGCTGCCGGAACCAAAAACCCGGGGACTACCACCAGTGGCACTATTAGCTTTGCCTGCCAGGATGCCACCTTGGCATCGAACGGCCTCATATATCGGGGGTCGAGGAATTTGCTTCTTATTCGCTCCACCTGCTCCTTAATGAGCCCGTTACACTCAAAGAGCATCCAACCCATATGAGCCCACAAAAGGCCTTTAAGGCCGCTGTACTCCTCGGGAGTGTGCGGGTCTTTGCCTTGCTGGTCTTCGTACACGTGGTGAACTCTGTG
>CAZTGV010000151.1:0-4286 GCA_964613475.1 uncultured Gemmatimonadota bacterium | reverse complement strand
CCCGGGTCTCGTCCACGTGCACGGCCGTGAGCGGCACCGGGAGCCGGTAGTCGTCGCGGCCGGGGAGCGGCCGGAGGCCGAGCTCGTCGAGGCGGAGGCTCAGGTACAGCGCGGCCAGCCGCTCGCCGCGCGAGGCGGGCCCGCGGCCCTCGAGGAGATCGTCGGCCAGGAAGCGCGCGTGGCGCTCCAGTGCGAGCGTGTCGATCTGCTGCGGCGCCGCGGGCGCCACGCTGGCGGCGAGCAGCGGGAACGCGGCGAGCAGGGAGGCGAGCGCGGGCCTCACGGGCGGAAGGGCGCGTTCACCGTGCCACTCGCTTCCGGCCGGCGTCGGAGCCATCTTCGACGACCGAATTCCGGATTCTCGCTTCCAGGGGCCGACCATGTCCCACTCCGTCCGCGCGGCGTCGCTCGCCCTCCTCCTCGCCGCGGTGCCGGCGCTGGACGCGCTGGCGCAGCAGCCCTACCCGATCCCGACGCTGGCCGACACGACCCGGGCGCCGGTCGAGGTCCTCATCCTCGGGGTGTTCCACTTCCACAATCCGGGCGCCGACTACGCGCAGTTCGAGGGCATCGACGTGTTGTCGCCCGAGCGGCAGCGGGAGATCGAAGCGATCGTCGATGCGTTGGAGCGCTTCCGAGCCACGAAGGTGGCCGTCGAGCAGACGCCGGCGGAGGGCGACTCGCTGAACGCGCGCTTCCGGCGGTACCGGGACGGCCAGTTCACGCTCACCGCCAACGAGACACACCAGCTCGGTTTCCGGCTCGCCGCCCGCTCCGGCCATGAGGCGCTCTATCCAGTGGACTTCCGGAAGGGCATGCGAATGGACTCGGTCTTCGCGTGGGCGCAGGCGAACGACCCCACCTTCGTCCCCAGGTTCGACGACTACATCGGGAAGATCGTCGCCCTGTTCGACCGGATGCAGGCGGAAGAGACGATCGCGGCCAATCTCCGCTTCATGAACGAGCCGGAGAACGTCCGTCGGACGCACGAGCCCTACGCGGTCCAGGCCACGGTGGGCGGCGACACGTACATCGGGGCGCGCGTGGTGGCCGAGTGGTACGAGCGCAACCTGGCCATCTTCGCCAACCTGGCGCGGATCGCCGAGCCCGGGGACCGCATCCTGTTCATCGTCGGGGCGGGACACACGCCGATCCTCCGGCACCTGGTGGAGACGCATCCGGAGATGCGGCTCGTCGAGGCGATCGACTACCTGCCCTGACCAAGCGGGAGGGCACCACGTCCTCCCGCCGAGTCCCGGCCTCGCTGTCTCGCTCCGGTCACTGTCCGGCCTCCTCTGATCTGGGCAGGATCCTCTCCTCTCCGTCGCCTCCGATGGTGACGATCGCGTCGGCCGTCCCGGCCGAGTCCCGGCGGAAGCGCATGACCGTGCCGCTGGCGGGGATGTAGTAGCGCTGACCGTCCACCGGGTAGAACTCGTTGTCGCCACGGAAAAGGGCGCCGTCCTCGAGCCTGATCTCCGCCGGCCCGTAGGATCCCACCAGCGCCTCCGGATCCTCGAACGGCTCGGCCACGGGCGGAGGGAGGGGAACGGCGGCGGCCGGCTGTCCGACCAGGAGGTTCCGGATCCGGTCCCTGAGCTGCCAGTTCGCCGCCGATTGAAGGTTGTTGAGGAAGACGAACACCAGACCCTCTGCGGGCAGTACGTCCAGGAAGGCTTCATACCCGTTCGTCCTGCCCGTCCAGCCGCGCCACGCCGTCGGGTCGCCGCTGAAGGCCCGCTCGGCGGCCTCGCTCCCGAAAGCGCCGCTCTCCACGGCCCGCACCAGTCTCAACAGATCTCGCGGCGTGGCGTACACGGAGCCGGCCCCGGTGAGGAAGCGCAGGTCCTTGTACGGTGCGTTCTTCACGACGAGTCGTCCGTCGTCGGCGCCGAGTCGGTAGGGCATGGCTCTCCGCGGAAGCAGCCGCTGGCCGGTCTCGCCCGTCGCCGACGTCATTCCGGCGGGCCGGAACACCCGCTCGGCCAGGACGGCGTCGAACGGCTTGTCCTCGACGACCTCGATCACCCGGGCGAGGCACGTGAAGCCCGCGCTGCTGTACAGCCTCCGGCTTCCGGGCTCGAAGAGGAGCCCCGTCGCCTCGACGCGCTCGACGATCGCCGCGGGGCTCAGCCCCTGCGTCTCCTCTGCGGCGTCCGTCACGCGATGCGGAACCCCCGCCCGATGGGTCAGCAGGTGACGGACCGTAGGCGCGCCTCCCTCCGGCCCTCTCGGGAACCCCGGCAGATACGTTTCCACCGGAGCCTCGAGGTCGAGGCGGCCCGCCCTCGCCAGGCTCTGGACGACCAACTCGGTCATCGGCTTGGTGATCGAGGCGATGCCGAACCGGGTCGACGGCGTGGCGGAAGTCCGGAGCTCCCAGTTGGCGAAGCCGTACGCCCGCTCGAACAGGATCTGCTCCCCCTGGGCGACGAGGATGACGCCGCTGACCAGCTCGGCCTCGGCCTGGGGAAGGACCAGGGCGTGGATGTCCGAGGCGACGCTCGCCACGGTCTCGTCGCTCGTCACCTGCTGGGCCACCGATCGAGGGGGTTCAGACGGCCGGCCCCCCTCTACCAGCGTCCAGTAACGGCGGGCCTCCAGGTCCGTGTGCACCTCCTTCCGCCCGGAGGGCCACTGGACGACGAGCGAGTCCACGCGCTCCGCGTCACCCAGCCCGAAGTGCACGAGGAGCTGGTTCTGGCTCGCGTACCCGGTCGTCGGCACGTTCCAGCGCGACATCCAGCGGGGCTCGCCCCGGATCACCGCCCTGGCTCGCAGCCTGGCGCCCCAAGCTTGGGTGTTCGGTCCCTCGGCGCGCAGGCGGAAGCCGATCCACGCCCGCCCGGTCGTCTCCGATGCCGTGTTCCGGTACAGCCGGTTCACCTGATCGCCGCTCCCCCAGTTGGCCACGAAGAGGTCCAGGTCGCCGTCGCCGTCGATGTCGGCCCAGGCCGCACCGGCCGAGGTGTCGGCGTGGGCGGCGAACTCTCCGGCCCAGATCCGCTCGAAGCCTTCGTCCTCCCGATTCAGGTAGAGGAAGTTCCGCATGTCCGGCCGGTAGGTGCCGTTGGCCACGAAGAGGTCCAGCCGGCCGTCCAGGTCGTAGTCTCCCCAGGCGTGGCCCTTCGAGGCGCCCCCCTCCTCGGTGGCGATGGCGCCCTCGGTGACGCGCTCCAGCCGACCCGTCCCGTCGTTCCGGTAGAGGGCATTCTCCACGTCGAAGTTGGCCACGAAGAGGTCCTGGTGGCCGTCGCCGTCGAAGTCGGCCCATGAGACCCCGTAGCTATAGCCCACGTGCTCCACCGCGTGGCCCGCGTCGAGGTCGGATTCCAAGCGGAAAGCGCCACGGTTGCGAAGCAAGACGTTCGGCTCGCGGGCGTTTGCTACATAGAGGTCGGGAAGGCCGTCATCGTCCGGGTCGCCCCAGCTGCAGGCCCGGGCCGCGCCCGTCCCGACCGCCTCCGGCGGCAGTGGGGCCTCCTCGAAACGCCACGCGCCGTGGTTGCGGAAGAGCGCGTTCCGCTGATCCTCCCCGGACCCCACGAGGAACACGTCCAGCCAGCCATCGCCATCCAGGTCGGCCCAGCACGCCATCGACCGGCCGGCGGGGCTCAGCAGGTGACCTTCGATGAGGCGAACGAGCCCTTCTTCGCCCCGATTATCGAACAGCAAGTCGGGCTCCTCGCCGCGGGTCACGATGTGGAGGTCCAGGTCCCCGTCCCCGTCGATGTCCACCCACGCGACCCCCTCGGCGTTGCCGGCCGCCGCGGCCACGGCGCCGCCGGGAGAGGCGCCCGGATCGGACTCCTTGCGGAAGCTCTCGGGCGCCTTCCGGTAGAAGGCGTTCCACTGGCCGTTCGTGTTGGAGACGACGAGGTCGGGATCCCCGTCCGAGTCGAAGTCCGCCCAGCCCACGCCCCGCGAGGCTCCGCCGTCGCCGCCGATGCGGCCCTCGACGACCGGGACGAAGAGAGGGCTCTCCCGCACGCCGACCTCGGCCACGGGCTCGATGAAGCCCAGCGCGACGGCCACGAGAAGGCCTCCGCCCCAGAATCGGACGCCGACGCTCATCGCCCGACCCGCGTCACGGAGCAGGTCGTCCGACAGGGATACAGTGCGGCGGCATGGTACCAGGGGTAACGCTCACCTCATCCTGCCAGTTCAGCGACCGGTACCGCCTCCACACCGGCCGCGCGCTCGGCCGCCTCGCCCGCAGCGGGCGGATCGCCTGTCAAGAAAGAGATTACGGCCGGGAGCACGACCTCCGGACGATCGGCGACCGC
>CAZTGV010000150.1:0-4287 GCA_964613475.1 uncultured Gemmatimonadota bacterium | reverse complement strand
CGGCCCACCCCTCGCGAGGCTGCAGCCAGGAGGACCTGGAGGGGACGGGCGGCGCGGGGCTGTTCTACTGCTTCGCGGCGCAGTAGGCGCCGGGCCGCGAACGATCGCAGCACGGAGGGCCTCGATGAAGGTGTTCGACATGGAGGAAGAGTTCGCCGATTTCCACGTGCTGGGAGGCACCGCCCGCAGCCAGGCGGCGGGCATGGTGCTCGGGCCGGGAGAGGCGACCGGAGGGCCGGAGAACCGGCACCCGGACTCGGACCAGTGGCTCTACGTGATCTCGGGCCGCTGCCGGGCCACGGTGGAGGGTCGGACCGTGACCGTGGAGGCGGGCGGGCTGCTCCTGATCGAGGCCGGAGAGGCGCACGAGATCGAGAACGCGGGCGACGAGCCGCTCCGCACGCTCAACGTGTACGCGCCGCCGGAGTACTGAGCCAAGCGCCGTGCCCGGGTGTCTCCGGCCAACGATCGGCCGGACCGTCCGGTCCGTGCCGCGAAGGAGGGACCGGGCGTGGGACCTACCTGGCGAGGGCCGCCGCGACCGCCTCGCTCACCCCATCCAGGACCCAGAGCTCCACCCGCACATCGCCTCCGGCGAACGCCAATCTGCGCCCGTCGGGGTGCAGGGCCAGGTAGCGCTGGCCAACCATGGCCTCCATGAGACGCACGGGCTCGCCGCCGTCGACGGGGACGGACAGGATCGCGTGCTCCTCCTGACCTCCCCACGGCCCCGCCATCACCAGCACGTGCTCGCCGTCGGGGCTCCAGGCGAGGTCCTCTTCACGGAGCTCGAGATGGAGGGGGAGCTCGACCGAGTAGAGCTCGCGGAGCTCGCCGCTCTGGAGGTCGAGGAGAGCGAGCGTAGAGACGTCGGTCTCGGGGCTCCGATGGACGAGGGCCGCCCGCTGGCCGTCCGGCGCGATGGCGACATTGGCCACTCTCACCTCCTCGGGCAGCCGCGCCACCGTGTGCTCGGATCCGGTGGCCAATTCGCGGACGACCACCTCGCCGTGGCCCCCGCGGCCGGTCGGATCGCTGGTGACCAGATAGAGCAGCCGCTCGCCGTCCGGCAGCACGTCCGCCCCGCGGGCCACCGACCGCAGCGACTCGCTCGTGATATCGCGGGAGGCCGGATCGATACGGTACAGCCCCCGGGTGGCCCGGCTGTCCTCGAGGGCGGTGAAGACTAGCGATTGGCCGCCCTGGGCCCACTTGAGATCGTGGATGGCGCCGAGGCGGAAGTCGCCGCGGGCGATCTCGCGCACCGCGTCGCCGTCGGCCGCCCGGACCATGAACCGAACGCCGCCGTCGATCACGTCCTCGAGGGCATAGGCCAGGCTCCTCCCGTCGGGCGACCAGGCGGGCAGGCCGGCGCGACCCTCCAGCGGCGAGGTGAGCGCGACCGGCCCGGAAAGCATCTGACCGGCGGCCGGGTCCACGGTGACCAGGTGGATCTTGGGAGCGTCCACGACGACTCCGTAGTAGTAGCGGTCACCCGCCCGTCCGCTCGGCTCCAGCTGAGGAAGCCCCGCCCGCACCAGCACGGGCTCGCCTGCCGACGCTCCGTCTCCGTCCACCGGGATGGCCCAGAGCCCCGTCTGTCCCCGATGGCTGGTGTGGACGAGCAGGCCGCTCCCTCCGGGCGCCCAGCCCAAGAGCTTGTTGATCGGGACGTCGAGACCGACGGCGTCACCTCCGTGGCCCTTCAGGTCCCGGACGAACGCGCGATCGCCCGTTCGGTAGGCGAGCCGGGCGCCGTCCGGCGAGAACCACGCCTCGCGGGGAGAGTCCTCTTCGGCCCCGGTCGTCTCCAGCACCGCGGTGTCCCCGCTCGCCGGATCGACCAGGACGAGCTCCGTGGCCCGGTCGCCCCGGACGACCTTGACGGCGATCCCGTGGCTCGCCGACCAGTCCAGGGGAGCGATCCACTCGTCCTCGGGTGGGATGGCGAGGACGACCCGCTGCTCGGTGTCGCCCACCTCGACCATCCGGAGCTCGTAGCGCCAGGGCTGGTCCCCCCGCGCCGTGTTGCCGTAGGAATAGGCGACCCACCGCCCGTCGGGCGAGAAGAGCGGCTCCTCCGCCCAGCTCCCGTCCTCGGTCCAGGGACCCTTGTCGGTGAGGCGCGTGTCCTCACCGGACTTCAGGTCATGCATGGCCACGTCCCCGGTGCTCCAGTCCACGTAGGTGACATAGCGGCCGTCGGGTGAGGGGCTGGCGTAGTCGCGCGCCTCGGCCCAGACCCGACGCGCCTCGGTCTGTTCGGCGCTCTCGAGCGCGCTGGCAGCCAGGGCGGCGCGGGGGTGCGGCGGGCGCGCCGCTTCGGGCACGTCGCAGGCCGCGGCGAGGAGGACGAGGACCAGGACGGCGGCGGGAACGCGGACCACGGTGGCCTCCGGGCGAGTGTGGACGGTCGTTCGCTCGCCTCTCGCCGGTACACGGAGCGTGCCCCGAGCCTCCGTTCGAGCTAATCGACGGATGGTCAATCACCTACCGATCTTGCAGGGGATCGGGCGGACTGGCGGCGGCGGAACGATCCGTTCCACCCGGCGCCCGGATACCGGAACGGCCCGTTCCACCGGCGCGGACGATCAACCCCTGGCCGCCGGGCTCTCGTCCCCCCTACGCGCGCCGCGCCGGAGCGGGCGATTCCCGGGGGGCGCTCTCCTCCCGCGGCAGCCGGACTTCAACCGCGGTCCCTTCCCCCGGCGCGCTCCGGACCCGGATCGTTCCCCCGTGCGCGGCGACGATCCGCCGGGCCACCGCCAGCCCCAGCCCCGTGCCACCCGGCCGGGTGGTGAAGAAGGGCTCGAAGATCCGTTCCCGCTCCTCCTCCGGGATCCCCCTGCCGTCGTCCCGGACCGTGACCGTCGCTTCGGCCTCGTCGACCGACACGGACAGCGAGACCTCCCCTCCTGCTTCGACGGCGGCGGCGGCATTCAGTAGCAGGTTCAAAAAGACCTGCTCCAGCGCATCGCGGTCGCCCGGCACGGGGACCGGCGCGCCGACCCCGGCAGGTGAGAGGCGAGCCCCGCGCTCCTCGACGGCCGGGAGCGCCCGCCGCGTCGCCGCCCGGAGAGGCTCCCGCAGATCCATGGCCCGCGGCGCGACGCGGCCGCTCCGGGCAGTCTCCAGGGCACCCGCCACCGTTCGGTCCAGGCGCCGGAGCTCGTCGATCGCCTCGCCCTGGAGGATCCGGAGCGGCGAGCCCGGCTGCAGCTCTTCCTCCACCTGCTGCAGATCGAGCTGGACGGAGGTCAGCGGGTTCCGGATCTCGTGGGCCAGGGAGGCCGCGAACTCGTTGACCGCCGCCAGCGACTCCCGCTCGGCGAGCTGGCGGAGGGTGCGCCGGAGGCTCTCGACCATCGTCGCGAAGGCCCGCGCCACCTGGCCGACCTCGTCGTCGCCGCCCACCTCCACCGTGCGGTCCAGGTCGCCCGCGGCCACGGCGCGCGCGCTCTCCGCCAGCCGCTCCAGGTGCGCGGTCAGCCGACCGGTGAGCACCCAGGTCGCCACGAGGCCGAGGCCGGCCACTGCGGAAAGGATCCAGAGGCCGCGGCGAGCGGCCGCCTCGAAGGGGCCCATGAACGGCGCCACCGGCGCGGCGGCCACTAGGGTCGCCCGCGGCTCGACCACCTCGCGGCTCCGCCCGATCCAGTCGCGATCGTTCCAGCGGAATCGTTCCCGGCCGACCAGCGTCGGGTCGAACGGGACGGGGAGGAGCACGGCGCCGGTCCGGGCGTCGAGGGCTGTGAGCATCCCGCCCGCGACGACCGCCTCCGAGGCAGAGCCCCGGAGCGCCGGGAAGCGGATGCCGGCCTCCACGGTCCCCAGTCGTCGGCCGTCCCAGGCGTGGAAGGGGAGCCGAAACGTGAGGGGCCGGCCGAACAGGCCGTCGGCGCCGGGGCCCGACCGGTCGAAGGACCACGCCTCCCGGTCCATGCTGTCGCGGATCGTGACGAAGGCGATCGCCCCGTCGAGGGCGACCACCGCCGAGGCGAGCGCCTCGGGCGGCTCCGTGCCGCGTCCGACCGTGGCCGCATCGGCCGTCGGCGTCCCGTGGAGCGCGTCCCGGACCACCTCGTCCTCGACCAAGTCGAGCAGGGCCGAGCGATAAGGGATCCAGCGCCGCTCGACGGCTTCCGCACCCTCCACGAGCGCCGCGTCCAGCCGCTCCCGCAGCAGCGCCTCGCCGGAACGGGCGGTCTGGCCGGTGAGCCATAGGCCGAGAAGGAGGAGGGGCATCACGCCGACCGCCACCACGACGGCGAGCACCCGGGCCCGGAA
>CAZTGV010000149.1:2715-4335 GCA_964613475.1 uncultured Gemmatimonadota bacterium | reverse complement strand
GAGCCCGAGCGGACCGGAACTTGCCTCGATGGCGTTATCGTGCCGATCCTGAATCCTGCCGGCCGGGTACCCCGGAGACCCCATGGATTCTCGGACAGCGGAAGCGCCTCCAGGCGCTCCAAAGCCTCGCGACGCCGAGGGATACGACCTCCTCCGCACCATTACGGAGAACGCCTCGGCCGCTCTCTTCATGATGGACCCCCGCGGCCACTGCACCTACATGAATCCGGCGGCCGAGCGGCTGACCGGCTTCATCCTCGAGGAAGTCCGGGACCGATGCCTCCACGATGCGATCCACCACTCGCATCCCGACGGCAGCCCCTATCCGATCGAGGAGTGCCCGATCGACCGCGCGCTGCCGGAGGGCTTCCGGGTCCTCGACCACGAGGAGGTCTTCATCCGGAAGGACGGCGGCTTCTTCCCGGTGAAGTGCTCGGCCAGCCCGATCGTCCGGGACGGCGAGCAGGTGGGCACGGTGATCGAGGTGATCGACATGACCGCCGCCAAGCGGATCGAGGCCGAGCGCGAGCGACTCATCGAGGCGCTCGAGGTCGAGCGCTCCCGGCTCCGGCGCATCTTCCGGAAGACGCCCGCTCTGATCGCCGTGGTGCGGGGTCCGGACCATGTGTTCGAGATCGCCAACCCCGCCTACCTCCGGCTCGTCGGCGACCGGGAGGTGTTGGGGCGCCCCATCCGCGAGGTGCTGCCGGAGCTCGGGGACCAGGGCCTCTTCGAGCAGATGGACCGGGTGTACGAGACCGGGGAGCCGCACCGGGGCGTGGAGGCGCGGTTCCGCCTGGAGAACGGCCCCGACGGCGAGGCCCGCGAGCTCTTCCTCGACTTCGTCGGTCAGCCCCTCGTCGAGGCCGACGGCTGCGTCTCCGGAATCTTCTTCCACGCGGTGGACGTCACGGAGCTCGTCCGCGCCCGCGAGCAGGCGAAGGCGGCGAGCCGCGCCAAGTCCGAGTTCCTGGCCACTGTCAGCCACGAGCTCCGCACGCCCCTGAACGCGATCATCGGCTACGCGGACCTCCTCCGGCTCGGCGTGCCGGAGCCGATTCCGGAGCCGGACGCACGGCACGTGGAGCGGGTCCTGGCCAGCGCCCGCCACCTCCTGCAGCTCATCGAGGAGGTGCTCACCCATTCGCGCCTGGAGGCCGGTCGGGCGGCGGTGGACGCGTCCTCGGTCGCGGTGGGCGACCTGATGGAAGAGGTGAGCGCGATCATCCAGCCGCTCGCCAGCCGGAAGGGGATCGACCTCCGGGTGGAGGCGGCGGAGGACGGCCGCGTGCTGCGGACCGACCCCCGCAAGCTCCGTCACATCCTCCTCAACCTCAGCTCCAACGCGGTGAAGTTCACGGACGAGGGACACATTCGCATCCGCGCGAGGGCCGCGGGCGAGGAGTTCCACTTTCAGATCCGGGACACCGGCGTGGGGATCGCGCCCGAGGACCTGGATCGGATCTTCGAGCCCTTCTGGCAGCTCGAGCACGGAAACGCCGAGGGAGGGACCGGCCTCGGCCTCAGCGTGGCACGCCGCTTCGCCCGCATGCTGGGCGGCGACATCGAGGTGGAGACCGAGCCGGGGCGCGGCACGACCTTCACGGTGCGCCTGCCGCT
>CAZTGV010000149.1:0-2615 GCA_964613475.1 uncultured Gemmatimonadota bacterium | reverse complement strand
GACTCGAGCCACACGCGGCCGCCGAGCAGCTCGACGTTCGCCCTGACGATGGCGAGGCCGAGCCCCCGGCCCTCCCGCCGCTCGACGGGCCCGCTCGAGGTAGGACGGAAGAGCCTCTTCCGCTCCTGTGGCGGGATCCCGCATCCCGTGTCGCGCACCGCCAGGCGGACCGTGCCATCGCCCCCGGCCGCGGCGGCCAGCGTGACGCGGTCGCCCCCCGCGTGCTCGAGGGCGTTCCGCACGAGGTTGGAAAGGATCCGGTCCAGCAGCCCGCGGTCGGCGCGCGCCCGGAGCGGAGGCCCGGTCGGCAGCGCGGTGGTCAGGACGACGCCGCGCTGCTCCGCCTCCAGCCGAAAGCGATCGCGCGTCTGCGCCAGGAACGCGTCCAGGTCCACCAGCTCGGGATGCAGCGCCGGCCAGCCCCCAGGGTACCGGTCCCCCTCCAGCAGGTTCGCGATCAGGTCGCTCATCATGTCCGCCGAGCGCAGGATGGCCCCCATGAGGCGGTCGCGTCGCGCATCATCGACGACCCGGTACTCGCCCAGGGCGCTGGCGGCCAGACGGATGGTGTGAAGCGGCTCGCGGAGGTCGTGCGCCACGGCCTCCAGGTTCCGCCGGCGACCGCGACGGGCCGCCCGCTCGCCGGCCGTCTTCTCGGCCGTGGCGGGGTCCCCGCCGTTCCCGCTCGCCTCGATCAGTGCTCGCATCTCCGCTCGGATGAGTGACTCCCTCAGGTGCCCCATGATTCCCTCCGTTCCCCATCGTTCCCCCGGGTCGGCCGGACCAGCTCTGACCCCGCCGACCGGCCCCCGTCCCTCGCCTTCCAGTTCGCCCCCGCCCGCACGTCCGGCGGCCCCACCGCATCGCGCAGGCCGGCCGTGTGGTCATGGGTCAGCGCACCCTCCGGCAGCCACTCCCACATGGGGCCGAGGTCCCGGCGGATCCGGTTCACGTAGTAGTCGGGCAGCTCCGTCGTCTCGCCCTCGAAGAAGGCGCGGAAGGACCGGTCCGTCTCCAGACGGAGGATGATCCGCTCGTACCGGCGGGCGCGGCCGCGGCCCTGGGCGGTGGCCCCGCGGAGCAGGTTCGCCATCTGCCAGGTCGCGCCCTCGTTCGCCCGGTAGCGGCGCCATATGGCCCGGGCCGAGAAGGTGTAGCGGGTGAGGTCGGCCAGGTGCCGGTAGAACTCCACCCAGCCGTAGTGCTTGGGCCGCACGTTCATCGCGTGCTGCGTGTCCAGGAAGTGGAACGGAAACGGCAGCACGCGGTCGGCCTTCTGATATTCCAGGTTCAGCGGGGCCGAGGTCCCGAACGCGGAGAGCTGGCAGTAGGCCGGGTAGGCGCCGGGCGCCCGGTCCACGAACCGCTTCGTGCACTCGAACGGCTCCGGTCCCTCGTCCAGGTCGGTCCCGAAGACGAAATTCGCCTGCAGGTAGGGGATGTGCTCCAGCACCTGGTTCACCTGCCCGGACACGCTCCGCACCTTGTCCATCCCGAACGTGTTCCGGGTCTTCGCCTTGTTCCCGAGGTCGAACCAGGACTCCACCCCGGGGAGCATCGCCTTGAAGCCGTTCCGCTTCAGCCGCGCCAGCCGTTCCTCCGAGAGGAGCGACAGGCTGCTCTCGGCGAAGAAGGTCACGCTGTCGGGCGGCACGGCTCCCTCGATCGTCGTCAGGATCTCGTCGAACCGGACGCCGAAGTTCGGGTCGTGCCATGCCACGTACGGCCGCTCGAACTTCGTTCGCAGGAACCGCAGGTCCTCCGCGATCCGCTCCTGATCGAGCGGCTGGTAGGGGACCACGGAATCGACGCAGAAGCTACACGTATAGGGGCAGCCCAGGCTGCTCAGCATGGGCACCACCTTGACGAACGGCGCCTTGTCCAGCGTGGGCTCGATGAAGCGCCACCGCTCCCGCACCCCGGGGAGCTGGGCCGGCTGACGCCGGGCCGCCATGTGGAGGCCGGTCGGACGGTGCGGCGCGCAGTCCCGCAGCACGTCTCCCACGACCGTCTCGTCCGTGAATCCCAGCACGTAGTCGAAGTAGCGCCGGGCGTCCTCCGGGTAGCTCCGCGCGTGCGGGCCGCCCAGGGCGGTGACGATCCCCCTGGAGCGGAACAGGTTGCTGAGGGCGTAGGCGAGCTGCGCCGCGTGCGAGAAGGCCCCGATGAAGACGAGGTCCGCGTCCTCCGGCAGCTCCGCCAGCAGGTCCTCGCGGCCCGTGTAGCAGATGAACCGGACGTCGTGGCCCGCGCGCTCGCACCACAGGGCGATGGCCTGGGGCATGATGCTGGCCAGGTTCGGGAACATCAGCCGGGCCCAGGGGGACCGGGTGGGCTGCTTGGTGACCAGATCGATCACCCCGACGCTCAGGCGAGCCAAGCTGTCCTCCCGGGCCGAATGTCGTGTGGAACGGCGCTGGTCCGGCCGAAATTTCAAAAACCGTTCCGGCCGGATACTAATGGTACGTAAAAATGGACAGTTCCCGTGAGTGGCGGGTGAGCCGGGCGTGAGGCGGACGTGAGGCTCTGGCGGGTGGTGCCCGGGCGGTGCCGGCTACGGGCCGGCTACGGTGCCGGCTATCCTCCATGTCAGCCCTCGGGAGGCTGCGCGACCG
>CAZTGV010000148.1:0-4439 GCA_964613475.1 uncultured Gemmatimonadota bacterium | reverse complement strand
GTGGCCGCCCCCCCATGCGCGGCCGCGTCGGCGGCCGCCGCGTCCGCCGCCACGTCCGCCGCGCCTGCGCCCCGGGCCGCCCCCGCCGCCACGTCCGCCGCCGCCGCCGCCAGCGCGGCCAGCGGATCCCGGCGCACCCTCTCCTCCGCGATCTCCGCCAGGCCTCTCTCGACCAATCCGTGCAGGACGGAGCGGCTGAAGCCGAGCCGGCCCTCCATGTGGGCGACGGCCGCCTCGCCCCCCATCCCCTCCAGGATCTCGAACGCTTCCCGCTGCCGCCGCGCGCGCCCGAACGCTTCGCGGCGCCCGGTCAAGGTGGGCAGCCGGGTCCGCAGCCGGATCACCTGCCGCGTGGGGGGCGCGGCTCCGCCGGCAGGTGGCTCCTCCTCCACCCCGACCAGCCCAGTCCCTTCCAGCCGGCGGAGGAGCGGCCACACCGAGGACACGCCGAGGGCGTCGCGCAGGGTGGTCGCCTGGAGCCCGCCCTCGGCCGCCTCCAGACGGGCGAGCAGCCGCCGCTCCGGCTCGGCGAGGTCCTCCGGAGGGGCGGTATCCGTCCGGCGCACCCGGAAGGAGGACTCGGCCAGGAAGCCGGGCGGCAGGGCGGCCCGCAGCACCAGGCCGAGCGGCGCCACGTAGTAGTCCGCGATCCAGCGGCAGAGTGCGAGCAGCGCCGGCGGGAGCGCCGGCTCCGCCTCCACCAGGTCGAGGACGGGACGCACGCGGGGGAGATCGGTCGATCCCTTCAGGCGGTCGATGCAGCCCAGCAACTTGCGCCGGCCGAACGGGACGAGCACGCGGCTGCCCGGGCGCGCGTCGGCCCGGAGCTCGGGTGGCAGCCGGTAGGTGAAGGTGCGTAGAAGCGGCTTCGGGAGCGCCACTTCGCAGAAGCCGGGTGAATCCTCCGGGCTCATTCCTGGTATCTCAAGGCAGGGAGCGTCGGCCGCGATCAGGGCGAACGGGCTCGGATGCGGCTCGCCGCGGGGCCTGGGAGCCCGCGCGCCGGGCCGCGAAGCTTGCCGCGCGCTGGCTTGACGCCCCCATCGCGGCGGACCTAATCTGCCGCGCGATCCGATTGCTGGAGGTTTTTCGCGACATGGGCTGTCTGGCGTTGAACGCCTCGTTCGAGCCGCTGACGATCCTACCGGTGCGCCGGGCGCTGCGGCTGGTGATCGATCGGAAGGCCGAGGCGCTCGAAGTGGACCCTGACCGTCCCTTCCGCTCCGAGGCCCTGGAGCTTCCCGCGCCCGTCGTGATCCGGCTGGTCCGCTACATCCACGTGCCGCGGCGCTTCCGGCGTCAGGTGACCAACACCTTCCTGTTCGCGCGCGATGGCTACCGCTGCCAGTACTGCGGCCGTCACCGCCGAGCGCTCGGCTACCGCGAGTCGCTCACCCGCGACCACGTGGTCCCGATCTCCCGCGGCGGCGACAACCGGTGGTCGAACGTCGTCACCGCGTGCAGCCGCTGCAACCTGCGCAAAGGGAACCAGCTTCCCGCGGAGTGCGGCTTCGACCTGGTGACCGAGCCACGCGAGCCGAACCACGTCGAGCTGATCTGGGCCGTCCGCCGGGTCACCCCGATCCAGGCGAAGTACATCGGGATGTTCTACGGCGACGAGGTCCTCGCCGCTCTCACCCGTTAGGCGGGTCCGCCAATGGGCTTCGGCAATATCGGCATCTGGGAGATCCTGATCATCAGCGTCCTGGTCCTCATCTTCTTCGGGCCACGTCGGCTGCCGGAGATCGCCCGCTCCGCCGGGAAGGCGATCCGCGAGTTCAAGAAGGGCCTGAACGAGATCCAGCGCGAGCTGGAGCTGGCCGAGGAGGAGGAGCGCCGGCGCGCGCCGGCCTCCGAGCGGTCCGGCCGGGCGAAGGCGAGCGATCCGCCGGGACGGATCGCACCGGAGGAGGCCCGGCGCGAGACCGAGCCCGATCCGGAAACGGCCATGCCCGTTTCCGCGGCCGAGCCGGAGGCAGCCAGGCCCGCTTCGGGCGCCGAGCCGGAGCCGCGGCCGACCGGCGCGTCCGCCGGCCGCGAACCCGCTGCCACAGAATCGGAGCCGACCGGCGCGGGCCCGGAGCCCGCGGCCGGCGTCGAGCCGGAGCCCGACCCGCGGCAGTCGGACCTCTTCGGCTCGGCCGCGCAGGGCTGACGCCCCGCGCGCGCCGGGCGGCCGGCGGCTCGTCCGGTCGGCGACCCGCTCGCTCCGCGCTCCTCAGGGCTCGGAGGCGGCGGCGCCCTCCACGATCCGTACCGCGGGCGGACGGCTCCAGGCCGCGGCGCTCGTCGCCTCGATCGCCAGCTCCGCTCCCTCCCGACAGTCCGCGCACAGCACGACCATCCCGTTCTCATCGGCGGAGAGCGGGCGGCCGTCGACCCGGTAGTCGCCCGGAGCGTCCGCCGTCACGAGCTCGAGCGTCGCCCGGCCGAGGGCCGCGGGGACCCGCCAGGTGCCGCCCCAGCGCTCGTCCGACGCGCCGGGGAGCGCTCCGCCGGTGAGGGCGATCGGCCCTTCCAGGAGCGCTCGCACGGCGGCCGGATCGAGCGCCCGCTCCACCCGGCGGCGCGCCCCGTCGTACCGGATGTCGAGCCGCACGGAGGGCCGCTCGCCGGCCGCCCGGCGGAGGTCCTCGAACGAGAGCGGGAGCGACACCGCGGTCGGCCGCGCGGGGCCGGCGAGCCGGGCGGTCGTCCGCCAGCGGGCCCCCGCGGCGCGGCCCTCCACGCGGACGGTCCGCGGCGCGGGATCGTACTCGGGGATCGGCGGCCGTAGCCGCTCGCGGATCAGCCGCCGTCGCTCCTCGGGATCGGGGGATGCGGTCCGTTCCGGATCCGCCCCCGGGCCTCGGGGTGTCCGCCGCGGCCGTTCCTCCGCCTCCTCGCGCTCCTCGGCCGTATCCCGCTCGGCCTCCTCGCGCTCCCCGGCCGTGTCCCGCTCCGCGCCCGCCCCCTCGGCCCGGCCGGGGAGGCCACCCGGCGGGGCGCCCCAGGCGCGGAGCGACACGGAGAGCTCCGCGGCGAGGTCATCGGCTTCCAAGGGCCAGGCGAGCCCGACGGGCTCCGGCGCCCCGACGGTGGCCCAGGGGTCCGGCAGCGTGCGGTGCACCCCCGGCGGCCGCGAGGCCTGCACGCGGAGACCGGAGAGGGAGGGCGGCCCCTCGTCCCCCTCGCGCGGGCCGGGCAGGAGACCGACCGCGAGCGCCGGAGGGCAGCCGTCGGCGGTGACGCGCGCCGCCACGGTGTTCCAGCCGCGGGCGAGTCGAACCAGGGCGATCCCGCCGTGCCCCGCGCCCGCCGACCCGCCCCTCTCGTTCGACTCCGACGCCCCCGCGCGCGGGGAGTCCGCCTCGGACCGAATCGGCTGACCGTTGAGCCGGAGGTCCACGCCACCGCAGACCGGCGCCTCCCAGGCGAGCCGGACGCTCCGGTCCTCGGGCGACCGGAGGAACGCGTGCCCCACGACGAGCTGACCCTCCGCTCCCTCCGGGACGATCCGGCGGCTCCCGTCCTCGCGCACCAGCTCCCAGCGCGCGCCCGCCGCCTCGCGGAGCCGCTCCGGAAACGCCTCCTCACGAACCGCCGCGGCCAGCGCCTCCATCGTCCGATCGGCGGCGTCGGCGGACTCGAACCCGGTCGCCACCAGCCAGCGGTCGATCGGGAAGGTCTCCGGCTCCTGCGCCGCCGCCGGTCCGACCCCCGAGCCCGCGCTTCCGAGGAGGAGGGCGAGCGCCAGCGCCGTGCATGGCGCGATCGACGGGCGCGGGGCCTGCACTTTACCAGATCGCTTTACCATGGCGTGGGCTCCTGACGGCGGTCGAGGGGGGCCTGGCTCGGAGGGCGCCTGGGCGCTTCCGCCGTCGCGGTGGGCGGAAGCGACGGGCAGGTCGATCGAGGGGCCTGGACGCGGGACCCCGACGCGACAGGACCCGGGCGGGCGGCCTCGGGTAGCGTTTTCATGAGGCACGCGGAAGCGCCGGGAGGTCCGAGCATGCGAGAAGTCCTGCGGCTGCGGGTGAACGGGGACGACCACGAGGTCGGCGTACCCTCCCACTATACCCTCCTGGAGACGCTGCGGTACATCCTCGGGCTCACCGGCTCCAAGCAGGGCTGCGACAAGGGCGACTGCGGCGCCTGCACCGTGCTGCTGGACGGCGAGGCCGTGCTCTCCTGCATCATGCCGGTCCACGAGGCCGTCGGCCACGAGATCCGCACGGTGGAGGGGATGGCCGAGGGGGGCCGGCCGCACCCCCTCCAGGACGCCTTCGACCTGTGCGGCGCGGCGCAGTGCGGCTTCTGCACCCCCGGGATCCTGGCCAGCGCCTACGGCCTCCTGATCGCCGACCGGGAGCCGAGCCGGCGCGACATTCAGGAGGCCCTGTCGGGCAATCTCTGCCGCTGCACGGGCTACACGAAGATCTTCGACGCGGTGGAGCTGG
>CAZTGV010000147.1:0-4518 GCA_964613475.1 uncultured Gemmatimonadota bacterium | reverse complement strand
CGGACCGGGAACTTGGAGACGCCGGCCAGCGCCCGGAGATCCCCGAGCTCGCGGTCCCGGGCGATCTCCGCGTCGCCGTGCAGGAGGCGGGTGAACTTCTCGGCCAGTGCGAGCCCTTCGCGAACCGTGCGCCCCTCCAGGGCCGCTGTCATCATGGAGGCCGACGCCTGGCTGATCGAGCAGCCGCGGCCGACGAAGCGCGCCTCCCCGATCCGGTCGTCCTCCACCCGGAGCATGAGCTCGATCACGTCCCCGCACAGCGGGTTGTTCATGGTGACCGTGTGGGTGGCGTCGTCCAGCGCGCTCTTGTTCCGGGGGCGGCGGTAGTGGTCCAGGATCACTTCCTGGTAGAGGGAGCTGAGCGCGTCGGGCACCCCGCGGTCCACCTCGGGGCCGGGGCGGCCGGAGCCGGAGCGGCCGGAGCCCGGGCCGCCGGAGCCGCGCCCGCCGCGCTCCGGATGCCGCGCCGCCGCGCTCACGCCACCCCGCCGAACAGCTCGGCCGCGTAGTCGAGCGCCTCGATCAGCGCGTCGACCTCCGCCCGGGTGTTGTACAGATAGAAGCTGGCCCGCGCGGTAGCCGTCACCCCCAGGTGGTCCATGAGCGGCTGGTTGCAATGGTGCCCGGCCCGGATCGCCACCCCGCGGCGGTCCAGGATGGTCGCCAGGTCGTGCGGGTGGATGTCTCCGTAGGTGAAGGAGAAGACGGCCGTCCGTCCTTCGCGCTCCCGCGGGCCGTGGAGCGTGAGCCCGTGAACCGCCTCCAGCCGCTCCAGGGCGTAGGCGGCCAGCGCCTTCTCGTGGGCGCGGATCGCCTCCATGCCGAGCTCGCCCAGGAACCGGACCGCCGCGCCGAGCCCCACCGCGCCCGAGATGTTCGGGGTGCCCGCCTCGAACTTGTGCGGCACGGTGGCCCACTCCGAGCCCTCGAGGCGGACCGAGGAGATCATCTCCCCGCCGCCCTGCCAGGGCGGCATCCGCTCCAGGTGCTCGCGGCGGGCCCACAGCGCGCCGATCCCGGTCGGGCCGCACATCTTGTGGCCGCTGAACGCGTAGAAGTCGCACCCCAGCTCCGGGAGCCGGAGCGGCAGGTGCGGCGCGGCCTGCGCCCCGTCCACCAGGCAGAGGGCGCCCGCCTCGTGCGCCGCCTCGGCGATCGCCGCCACCGGGTTCACCACCCCGAGCGAGTTGGAGACGTGGGTCACGGCGACCAGGCGCGTGCGTCGGGAGAGCAGCCGGTGGTAGTCCTCCAGGTCCAGCCGGCCCTCCGGGGTCACGTCCACGAAGCGGAGCCGCGCCCCGGTCCGCTCGGCGAGGAGCTGCCAGGGCACCAGGTTGGAATGGTGCTCCATCTTGGTGAGCACCACCTCATCGCCCTCCGAAAGCTCGGACGCCCCCCAGCTTCCGGCCACCAGGTTGATCGCCTCGGTCGTCCCGCGGACGAACACGATCTCCCCCGGGTCCCCGGCGCCCACGTGCGCCGCCACCGCCGCCCGCGCGCCCTCGTAGGCGTCGGTGGCCGCGGTGCTCAGGAAGTGCACGCCGCGGTGCACGTTCGCGTGCTCCTCCCGCTCGTAGCGGGCGATCCGCTCGAGCACCGCGTCCGGGCGCTGGGAGCTGGCCGCGTTGTCCAGGTAGACGAGGGGTCGCCCGTGGACCTGGCGGCGCAGGATCGGGAAGCGGGCGCGGACGGCGTCCACGTCCAGGGGACGGGGCGGAGCGGCGGGGCTCTCGGCCTGCTGTGGGAGCGTGCTCATCGGTTCCTGACGCGGGCCGGGGCGGCCGGGATCTCCGGGCCGGCGAGCCGCCGGCGCCGGGCTCCGGACCGCCGGGCGTCGACCGCCCGGCGGGCTCAGCCGTCGAGCCGGACCTGGACCTCGTCCCCCTCCACTCGGCAGTCGTACGTCTTGACGGGCATCACGGCCGGGAGCGCCTTCGCCGCCCCGGTCTCGAGGTCGAACCGGGCCCCGTGCAGCGCGCAGGTGACCTGGTCGCCGGTCACCTCGCCGGCCGAGAGCGGGAACTCCTCGTGCGAGCAGCGATCCTCCAGCGCGAAGATCCGGCCGCCCCGGTTGGCCAGCACGATCTGCCGACCGTCGACCTGCACGGGGTGCAGGCCGCTCTCGGGGACCTCGTCGAGCTTCGCCACCGCGATGAAGTCGCTCATCAGATCCCGATCTTCTCCTCGATCGCCTCGCGGACCCTGGCGCGTACCCCCTCCAGCGGCACGCGGTTCAAGACCTCGTCGAAGAAGCCGAAGACGAGGAGACGCTCCGCCTGCGTGCGCGTCAAGCCGCGGCTCATCAGGTAGAAGACCTGCGTCTCGTCCGCCTGCCCGATCGTGGCGCCGTGCGAGCACCGGACGTCGTCCGCCTCGATCTCCAGGTTGGGAAGCGAGGTCGCCTTGCTCGTCTCGCTGAGCAGCAGGTTCCGGTTCGTCTGGTACGCGTCGGTGAGCTGCGCGCCCGGGTCCACCCGGATGAGGCCACGGAAGACGCTCCTGGCCCGGTCCGTCAGGGCGCCCTTGTACAGGAGGTCGCTGTGGGCGTGCGGGGCCGCGTGGTGCTGCAGCGTGTGGTGGTCCAGGTGCTGCTCCCGGTCGCCGAACCAGAGCGCCAGCATCTCGCTCTCGCTCCCCGGACCGGCCAGGCGGCTGGTGACGTCCGCCCGGGCGAGGTCCGCGCCGAGCCCCACGTTGAAGCCCTCCAGCCGGGTGTCACGCCCGGCGACCACGTGCTGGGCCGAGAAGTGCTTCACGCCGCGTCCGTAGCGCTGGAGCGACAGGTAGCGCACCACGGACGCGTCGCCCCCGAACAGCTCCACCCCGCCGACGCTCAGCGCGCCGCCCTGGAGATCCGGCGACACGTACTCGTCGATGCAGGTGACCTCGGCCTCCGCCTCGGTCACGATCAGCGAGTGGGTGGCGACCAGGATCCCCTCGCGGTCCACCGTGCGGAAGGCGTGGACGGGATGCTCGATCCGGACGCCGCGGGGCACGTAGAGCAGGTAGCCCCCGCTCAGCGCGGCGGCGTGCAGCGCCCACAGCTTCTCCTCGTGCGGGGCGACCGCGCTCGTGTACAGCCACCGCTCCAGCAGCTCCGGCCGCTCGCGGGCGGCCTCCAGGAGCGGGGCGAACACGACGCCGGCCTCGCGGAGCGCGGGATCCAGGTGGTGGTGCAAGCGCGTCCCGTTCCGCTGCACGGAGAGCCCGGCCCGCGCGTCGGAGCGCGCCAGCACCGCGCGCACGGCGGCGGGGAGCGCCTCCAGGCCGACCTCGTCGACCGCCGGCTCGAGCGGTCGGAACGCCTCCGGCTCGAGGCCGGAGAGGTCCGTGTAGCGCCACTCCTCCGACTTCCGGGTCGGCATCGGGAGCGCCCGGTAGCGCTCCCACGCCTCGCGCCGGCGCCGCGTCAGGGCCTCGGGCTCGTCCAGCCGCCCGAGGAAGTCCTCGAACCACGCGGTCCCGGTCTCCGCCTCCGCGCCCGCCTCGGGCGGCGCGTCCGCCCGCACCGTCGTCGTTCCGTCACCCACGCCCTATGTCCTCCTCGCGGCCTGATGCTATCGGCGCTTCGTCCACGCCACCCGTTCATTTCGAGGCGTGTCGGTCCGTGGAGCGAGCCGTCGCCAGCCCGAGGAGACCCCGCAGCGAAGCGAGGAGACTCCGAGGATCAGCAGCGACAGCGAGCGGAAGGGACCGACACTCCGAGTTATCCGACCGAGCCTTCCATCTCGAGCTCGATCAGCCGGTTCAGCTCGATCGCGTACTCGAGCGGGAGCTGCTTGGCGATCGGCTCGATGAAGCCGCGGACGATCATGGCCATCGCCTCCTCCTCGTCCAGGCCGCGGCTCATCAGGTAGAAGAGCTGCTCGTCGCCGACCTTGGAGACCGTCGCCTCGTGGCCGATGTGCGCCGTGTTCTCGTCGATCTCGATGTACGGGTAGGTGTCCGTGCGCGAGGTCTCGTTCAGCAGCAGCGCGTCGCACTCCACGTTGGAGCGCGCGCCCTCGGCGCCCTTGTAGACCTTGCACAACCCGCGGTAGGACGAGCGCCCCGTCCCCTTCGAGATCGACTTGGAGGTGATCTGCGAGGTGGTGCGCGGCGCCGCGTGGACCACCTTCCCGCCCGTGTCCTGGTGCTGGCCGTCCGCCGCGTAGGCGATGGAGAGCACCTCGCCGTGCGCGCCCTCCCCGACCAGGTAGCAGGAGGGGTACTTCATCGTCGCCTTGGAGCCCAGGTTCCCGTCCAGCCACTGCATCCGCGCGCCCTCGTGCACCTGCGCGCGCTGCGTGACCAGGTTGTACATGTTGTTCGACCAGTTCTGGATCGTCGTGTACTGGAACCGGGCGTTCTTCTTCACGATGATCTCGATCACCCCCGAGTGGAACGATTCCGTGGAGTAGACCGGGGCCGTGCAGCCCTCGATGTAATGCGCCTGGGAGCCCTCGTCCGCGATGATCAGCGTGCGCTCGAACTGCCCCATCCGCTCGGCGTTCACCCGGAAGTAGGCCTGGAGCGGGA
>CAZTGV010000146.1:0-4574 GCA_964613475.1 uncultured Gemmatimonadota bacterium | reverse complement strand
ACGTCGAACGCGTCCCAGCCGGCCACCTTCACCGCCCAGCGCACCTCCTCCCCTTCCAGCCGCAGCCGGCCGGCGGGGCCGCCCCGGAGATGGGCGGAGACGAACTCGAGCGCTTCCTCCACCGTGAGCCCCGCGGCGCCGAGCGCCGGCCGATCCGGACGGACGAAGTACTCGAACTCCTTGTCGCGCTCGTACCAGAGACCGCTCGCGTTCGGGTCCACGTCGCGGATGCGGCTGAACCGCTGGAGGCGGCCCGCCAGCTCCTCGGCGATCCCCTGCACCGCCAGGTAGCTGTAGCCGAGCACCTTGAGCCGGTAGTTGGGCGGGGCGCCGCCCCCTCCATAGAAGCTCGGCCCGTAGCCGTAGACCCGGACTTCGGCCCCGGAGAAGCCGTAGCTGTAGGACACCAGCCGCTCCTTGATCGCCACCGGGACGGCGGTCCGCTCCAGCTCCGGCGGGAAGGTGACCCGGATGTAGGCGTACCGGGGAAAGACGCGCGTCTCGAAGCGGTCGACCTCGGGGAGGGTGGCCAACCGCTCCTCGAAGGAGCGGGCCAGCGCGTCCGTCCGCTCCAGCCCCGTGCCGCGCGGGAAGGAGATCTGGATGGCGATGAAGGTGTCCTGGCCCCAGAAGGAGCGCCACGGGACGTCCCGGCTCACGTGCCGGTCGAACAGCCACCCGCTTCCGGCCAGGCAGGCGAGGCAGAGGAGCGCGACCAGGGCCGGCCGATCGAGCGCGAGGCCCAGCAGGCCGCGGTAGGCGCGGATGTAGGCCGGCTCTGGGCCGATCGAGACCATGGGCGCGGTCTCCGCCCGCGCCACCCGCGCCGCCAACGCCGGCACGAAGGTGAAGGCGACCAGCAGGCTGGCCAGGATCGCGAACCCCACCGCCCAGGCGAGCGGCACGTAGTAGAGCCTGAGCTCCCCCTGGAAGAAGAGGAACGGGACCAGCACGATGGCGGTGGTGAGCGTGGCGGCCAGGACGGGCAGAGCCACCTGTCGGGCGCCCTCGCGGGCCGCCTCCTCCCTGCCTCGCCCGCTCCGCCGGTGCCGCTCCACGTTCTCCAGCACCACGATGCCGTTGTCCACCACCAGCCCGAAGCCCCAGGCGAGCCCGGCCAGGGTGAGGACGTTCAGCGAGAAGCCGCCGACGTAGAGGAGGTTCACCGCGATCAGCACGCTGAAGCCGATGGTGGCGAAGACGACCAGCACCGCGCCGAGCGAGCGGAGGAAGAGGCCGAGGACGAGTAGGATCACCCCGGCCGCGACCAGCGCCCGCACCCGGAGGTCGCCGAGCTGCGCTCGGATGTCCTCGCTGGCGTCCCGGTCCAGCTCCACCCGGATGCCCGGCGGGAGCCGCCCGTCCAGCTTCGCCACCCGCGCCTTGGCGGCGTCGGCCACCCGCACCGCGTTCGTCCCCACCTGCCGGTAGAGCTCAGTGGTGACCGCCGGGAGGCCGTCGATCCGGTGGTAGGAGAGCGGCTCCGCGGTCCCGTCCCGCACCCGCCCCAGGTCGCCGACCCGCACGGGCCCTTCCGGCCGCGACGCCACCACGACCCGCTCCAGGTCCGCCGCGCCGGCCGCCGGCGCGCGCACCGCCAGCGCCATCCGGCGGCCGGCCAGCTCCACCGCACCAGGCGCTCGCGGCGCCGCGTGCTCGGCCACCGCCCGCCATACGTCCGCCGGCCGGAGCCCGAAGGCCGCCAGCCGCTCCCCGTCCAGCTCCACCGATAGCTCCCGCTCCTCCCCGCCCCGGACCGCCACCGCGGCCACGCCGTCCAGCGCCTCGAGCGCCCGGCCCAGCTCTTGGCGGCCGACCTCGGCCAGCCGCCCATGCGTGTACGGCCCGCTGAGTCTCCAGCTCAGGAAGGTTCGTTGCTCTTCGGCGAACTCGGGCGGCACGTAAGGACTCACGGTGGCGTGCACGCCGGTCGGCAGCTCCTCCCGAAGCGCCGCCAGGCGCTCGCCGAGCTCCAGCCGGGCGAAGTCCATCCGCGCCTCGCGCGCGAACTCCACCTCGATCTCCGCCTCGGCGCCGGCGCCCGCCTGGTCGGCGCGCGAGGTGGAGACCACCTTCCGGACGCTTTCCACCTGCTGGACGGCCGCCTCGAGCGGCGCCGTGACCAGCGCTTCCATCATCTCCGGGGAGGCGCCGGACCACGCCGCGGTCACGGTGAGCCGGGGATAGCTCACGTCCGGAAGGAGCTCCACCGGGATGTGCCGGAAGCTCCAGGCGCCGAGGGCCAAGAGCGCCACGTAGAGGCAGGCGGTGGCGACCGGCCGCCGGACCGAGAGCTCGATCACCGGCGGGCCTCACCCACCATCACGGCCTCAGCGACGCCCGGTATGGCGCGCTCGCCAGCTCCCGCATCCGTCTCCGCCTCCGCGGCCACCGAGACGCCCGGATCTACCAGGAGCGAGTAGACCACCGGAACGACGATCAGCGTCAGGAGGGTGGCCGACAGCAGCCCGCCGATCACCGCCAGCGCCAGCGGCGCCCGCAGGTCCGCGCCGGGCCCCCAGCCCACGGCCAGCGGCAGGAGGCCCACGACCGTGGTAATGGTCGTCATGGCGATCGGCCGCAGCCGGAGGCGGCCCGCCTCCAGGATGGCCGCCCGCTTCCCGTGTCCCGCCGCCCGGTGCTGGTTGATGAAGTCCACCTTGATGATCGCGTCGTTCACCACGATCCCGATCAGGATCACCACCCCGATCCCGCTCATCGCGTCGATCCCGGCGCCCGCCAGCCACAGGGCCGCGACCGCCCCGATCCCCGCCAGCGGCACGGAGGCGAGCACCACCACCGGCTGGATCAGCGACTCGAACTTGGCCGCCATGATCAGATAGACGAGGAAGAGGGCGAGCCCGAAGGCGAACAGCAGCGAGCGGAAGCTGGCGCGCATCTCCTCGTTCTCGCCGCCCACCCGCAGGGCGGTCTGCGGAGGGAGCTCCAGGTCGGCCAGGGCCGCCTCGGCGGCGGCCACCGCGCCCCCCAGCCCGCCCCGGCGTACGTCGGCCAGAACTGGCACCGTCCGGCTCTGCTCCTCCCGCCGGACCTCCAGGGGCCCGCGGGTCTCGCGCGCCCGGACCAGGGCCCCCACCGGCACGCCGCCCATCCTTAGCCCGAGCGCATCCTCCAGGTCCTCGCGCCGCGTCGCCGGCAGGCCCACCCGGATCTCCACCTTGTCGGCGAACTCCGCGTAAGGGCGCTCGGTGGGGCGCCCGCGCAGGTAACCCTCGATCGCCTCCGCCACTTCGCGAACGGTGAGGCCGTGCCGGGCCGCCGCGTCGGGATCCACCTCCACCTCCAACACCGGCTGTGCGCGCTGGAAGCCGACCCGTACGTCCGCCAGCTCCGGGACGTCGCGCAGGCGGGCGGCCGCCGCTTCGGCCGCCCCGACCAGCTCGTCCAACCGCGGCCCCTGCACCCGAACCGACAGGTCCGCCTCGCCCAGCTCCAGCACCCGGCCCAGGGACGTGGCCTGGCCGGTCCGGACGGCCACCCTCGACGGGACCACCCCCGCCTCGGGCAGCCCGGCGCGGAAGCGCTCGGCCACCTCGCGCACCGGAGGCGCCCCGGGCGCCAGCCTCACCTCCAGCGCGGCGCTGTTGAGGCCGGTGAGCTCGCGCGCGGCCAGCTCGGAGCCGCGCGCCCGGCCCACGCGCGCGAAGACGCCCTCCACGCCCTCCGCGCTCACCAGCAGCGCCTCGAGCGCCCTCGCCGCCGAATCGGTCGTGGCCAGCGGCGTCCCGGCCGGGAGCTCGAGCTCCACCCGGAACTGGCCCTCGTCCACCGCCGGCATCAGCCCGCGGGGGAGCCCCGCGCCCACGAGGACGGCCAAGAGTAGCGCGACTCCGGCGATTCCCAGCACCGATCCCCGGTGAGCGAGCGCCCAGGCCAGCGCACGCTCGTAGCGGGCGGCGAACCGCCGGAAGGCGCGGTCGAACGCGTCCAGCGGCGCCCGGACCGCGCGCCCGACCCCACGCCGGACGGGCGCCAGCGCGCGGCCCGGGAGGCGACGGATCGTCCGGAGCCGTCCCAGTGCGCCCCTGTCGGAGCCGGGGATCGCAGGCTTCTCGCCGCCCGGGCGGGCGGGCGACCGACCCGACGCCCGCGCCGCCAACATCGGCAGCAGGGTGAGCGCCACCAGCAGCGAGGCCAGGAGCGAGAAGGTGACCGCCAGCGACAGGTCGGCGAACAGCGCCCCCGCCACCCCCTCCACGTAGAGCACGGGGCCGAAGACGGCGATGGTGGTGAGCGTGGAGGCGGCGATCGCCCCGGCCACCTCGCGGGCGCCGACCGAAGCCGCCGCGCGCGCGTCGAGTCCTTCCTGCTCCCGGTGCCGGAAGACGTTCTCCAGCACCACGATGGAGTTGTCCACCAGAAGTCCCACGCCAAGGGCCAGCCCGCCCAGCGACATGATGTTGAGACTGACGTCGAATACGTACAGGAGCGTGAAGGCCGCCAGAACCGAGATCGGGATGGCCAGCCCCACGGCCACCGGATAGCGGGGGTCCCGGAGGAACAGGAAGAGGACCAGGAACGCGAGCGCGCCGCCCAGGAGCAGCGCCTGGACC
>CAZTGV010000145.1:0-4664 GCA_964613475.1 uncultured Gemmatimonadota bacterium | reverse complement strand
GAAGCGCCAGAACCCGCACGGGCGGCTCACCACGCCGGAGGACGTGGCCCGCTGCATGGTCGTGCTCGCCGGGCCCGAGACGGCCTGGATGACGGGCAACACCGTCCGAGTGGACGGCGGGGAGGACTTCGTCGGCTCCATGCCGCCGGTGACGAAGGAATGAGCGCCATGGCACGGGAGGTCCGGGGATGAGCGGCACCCCACCGGAGGCGGAGGCATGAGCCGCGGCGCGCGGCTCGGCCGCTCGGCGGGGATCGCGGCCGTGCGCTTCCTGGGCCGCCGCGCCGTCCGCGGGGCGCGCCGGGCCGCCCGGCGCCGGACGCGCGGGTGGGTCCGGGAGCTCCGCCGCCCGTGGCGCGAGGGGCGGTCCGGGGCCGCCGCCGAGGTCGGTCGCTGGGTCGGCTTCGGCCTCGCCACCGGCGCGATGGCGGCGGGGATCGCGGCCGCGCTGTACGCCGAGTGGCCGCGCGACTGAGCGGGCCCGCCGCGCCGCTGCGTCGCTCCACGGCCGCCCGCGCGGAGCGGGACGGCTGAGCGCCCGCGAGGCCGACCCGGCGCTCCGCGTCTGCGCGGTGCAGATGGACCCGCGGCTCGGGCAGTCCGCCGAGAACGCCGCCGAGGTGGCGGCGTCGGTGCGCGCGGCGGCCGCCGAGGGCGCCCGGCTGGTCGTCTTCCCCGAGGCCGCGCTCACCGGCTACCTGTTCGACGGTCGCGAGGAAGCGCTCGAAGGCGCGGTCGCGGCGCACGGCCCGGAGCTGGAGGCGGTGTCCGAGGCCTGCCGGGAGGCGGGCGTCTGGGCGGTGGTCGGGGCGATCGAGCGGGTCGACCCCGCGCCCGGGCCCCCGGACGCCGCGCACCGGGAGGGCGGCCCGGGGCGCGGGCCCGACCTCTACAACACCGCCTTCGTGCTCGGGCCGGACGGGCCGCGGGGTCGGCAGCGGAAGGTGCACACGCTCTGCCTCGGCGTAGACCGCTTCACGCGCCCCTCTCCCGAGCCCTTCCGTCCCTTCGACCTCCCGGTCGGCCGGATCGGCGTGCACATCTGCTACGACGGGAGCTTCCCCGAGAGCGCCAGGGCGCTCCGGCTGCGCGGCGCGGAGCTGCTGGTCCTGATCACCAACTGGCCCGACCTGCGGGTGAAGCGCGACCTGGTCCGCGTCCGCGCCTACGAGAACCGCGCCTTCTACCTAGCGGTGAACCGCGTCGGGACCGAGCGGGGCGTGCGCTTCGAAGGGGGGAGCTGCGCGGCGGATCCCTCGGGCGACCTGCTCCTGGACGCGGGCGCCGAGCCGGGCCGCTTCCACCTGGCGGTCGATCTCTCGGAGGCCCGGAGCACGCGGGTCGTGGTCCGGCCCGGCGCCTACGAGTACGACCGCCTCGCCGACCGCCGGCCGGAGGCCTACGGCGGCCTGCTGGACCCGGTGCCCGAGGAGGGACGGACGGGGAGCGCCGAAGCGGAGGGCTGAGGGACCGCCTCAGAGCGCTCCGCCGACCTCCAGCACGACCTCGATCCGGCGGTTCCGCGCGCGGCCCTCCTCGGTGGCGTTGGTGGCGACGGGGCGGTCCGCGCCGTGCCCGACGGCCGAGATCCGGTCGGAGCTGATCGGCATGGCGGCGAGCAAGTACTCGCGCACCGCGATGGCGCGGCGCTGGCTGAGCGCGCGGTTCGCGTCGGCGTCGCCGCGCGAGTCCGTATGGCCCTCCACCGTGACCGGCGCGTCCGGGAACTCCCGCAGCACCCGCTGCACCTTGGTCAGGAGCGAGCGATGGTCCGGCAGCACCTCCGCCTCCCCGGTCGGGAAGACGAGGCCGGTGAGCCGCAGGACGAGGCGGTCCCCGGCAAGGAGGACCTCCCCCTCCTCCTCGGTGAAGATGGCGCGCACCTCCCGGAGCCGGCGCTCGCGGCGCTCGCGCTCGGCCAGTCGCTCGGCCACCTCGCCATGACGTTCTTCCAGCCGGACCAGACGTGCCTCGAGCGTGTCGATCCGGACGGCGGCCGCGTCGAGCGCCTCGCGCGCCCCGGCGAGCTCCGCCCGGAGGCGCCGCCGCTCCTCCTGGAGCGCCCGAGCGGCCTCGATCGCCCGGTCCACCGCCGGGCCGACGCCCGCCCCCGGGTCCGCCTCGAAGCCGAGGGGCGGCCCGAGGCGCGCCGCCTCCGCCTGCTGCCGCCACAGCACCTCCTCCAGGGTGAGCCGGTCGCGGCGCAGGCTGTCGGCGACCGGCGCCACGCGGAGGGCCCGCCGGAAGGCGGCGGCGGCCTCCTCGGCGAGCGCCCGCGCCTCCGCGGCCCGCGCCGCGGGGTCCGGGGGCACGTCCGCGGCGGGGGGTTGGCCGGGGGCCGGCGCCTCCACGAGGAGCCGCGCGCGGCGGAGCGCTTCCTCCCCCTCACCGAAGGCGATGGGGGCGTGCCGGTGCGCGTCGGCGCGCCGGGCCCGCTCGCGCAGGGCGGCAGCGGGGTCGATCGCCTCCACCCGGACCGCCTCCAACGCCTGCATAGCCTCCCGCGCCTCCACGGCCTCCTGCGCCTCCCGGGCCTCCTGCCCGGCGAGCGGAGGCGCCGGCAGCGCCGCCGCGGCGGCGAGGAGGCCGACCAGGAGGCGGGCCTCGGGGGCCCTGGAGTAGCCCGGGGCGCCGCCGGGTCGGGACGGCCGCTCGCGGGAGGCGCGGTGGCTCAGCATCATGTCCTCCTCGATCTTCCAGGCGCTTCGGGCATAGGATGTCCTACGATATCCGACGCGCCGTCCGGGGAGAAGTTTCTCGCCCGTCGGGGGCACGGAGCCACGGCTCCGGCGGCGCGACCGCGGTGCCGCTCCCTCCCGGCGCCCACGGGACGGAGGAAGCCGCGACGCAGAAACGCCAGGACAGATGGAAGCACCCGAGAGGACACCACGCAGGAGGAGATAGATGGAGACCGCGACCGCCCGCCAGCCGAGCACCCGTGAGGCCGTTCGCCGTCCGAGCCCCGCCCGCGCCGGCGGTGCCGGCCGAGTGGAAGGCCGCGTCGATCCGCCGCTTCCGATCAACGAGCCGATTCTGGACTACGAGCCCGGGAGCGCGGAGCGCGACGCGCTGAAGGCGGCGCTCCGCGAGCTCGCCGACCGGGTGGAGGAGATCCCGCTCATCATCGGCGGGCAGGAGGTCCGGACGGAGCGGACCGAGGATGTGGTGATGCCGCACGACCACGGCCACGTCCTGGCCCGCTGTCACCGCGCGGGGACCGCGGAGGCGGAGGCGGCGATCGCCGCGGCGCGGGAGGCGTGGCGGGAATGGTCGGCCTGGTCGTGGGAGGACCGGGCGGCCGTCTTCCTCAAGGCGGCCGAGCTCCTCTCCGGACCGTGGCGGGCGCGGGTGAACGCCGCCACCATGCTCGGCCAGAGCAAGACGGCCCACCAGGCGGAGATCGACAGCGCCTGCGAGCTGATCGACTTCTGGCGCTTCAACGCCTACTACGCGTCACGTATCTACGAGGAGCAGCCGGAGAGCGCGCCGGGCATCTGGAACCGGATGGACTACCGGCCGCTCGAGGGGTTCATCTACGCGATCAACCCGTTCAACTTCACCTCGATCGCCGGCAACCTCCCCACCGCGCCGGCGATGATGGGGAACGTGACGATCTGGAAGCCGGCCTTCTCGTCCGTGCTGAGCAGCTATCACGTGATGCGGCTGCTGGAAGCGGCCGGCATGCCGCCCGGGGTGATCAACTTCCTTCCCGGCGACGCGCGCCAGGTGAGCGAGGCGCTGATCGGGAGCCCCGAGCTGGCGGGGATCCACTTCACCGGCTCCACGGCCACCTTCCAGCTCCTGTGGCGGCAGATCTCCGACAACCTGGACCGTTACCGCTCCTACCCGCGGATCGTGGGCGAGACGGGCGGGAAGGACTTCATCGTCGCCCACCAGAGCGCCGACGTGGACGCGGTCGCGGTGGCCATCGTCCGGGGCGGCTACGAGTACCAGGGGCAGAAGTGCAGCGCCGCCTCCAGGGTCTACGTGCCGGAGGGGATGTGGGAGGCCCTGCGCGACCGGGTGGTGGAGCGGCTCGAGGACCTCCGGATGGGCGACCCGACCGACTTCCGCAACTTCCTCGGCGCGGTGATCGACCAGGAGGCCTTCCGGAAGATCGTCTCCTACATTGAACACGCGCGCGAGTCCGAGGACCACGAGATCGTGCACGGCGGCGGGTGCGACGACGAGACGGGCTGGTTCATCGAGCCCACCCTGGTCCGCGCCCTGGACCCCCGCGGCAAGCTCATGCGGGAGGAGATCTTCGGGCCCGTGGTCACCGTCTACGTCTATCCCGACGGGGCGTGGGAGGAGACGCTCGAGCTGGTGGACACGACTTCTCCCTACGGGCTGACCGGCGCCGTGTTCGCCGTGGACCGGAGGGCCGCCCGGCAGGCCACCGCCGCGCTCCGGCACGCCGCGGGCAACTTCTACATCAACGACAAGCCCACCGGGGCGGTCGTCGGGCAGCAGCCGTTCGGGGGCGGGCGCGCCAGCGGCACGAACGACAAGGCGGGCTCGATGCTGAACCTGCTCCGCTGGGTGTCGCCGCGGGTGATCAAGGAGAACTTCGATCCGGCCACCGACCACCGTTATCCGTTCATGGAGGGCAAATAGCCCGCGCCGGGCGGTCCGGCCCGCTCCGTCTCGCCCTCCTCCTGGGG
>CAZTGV010000144.1:0-4729 GCA_964613475.1 uncultured Gemmatimonadota bacterium | reverse complement strand
GACGCAGAAGATCGCCTACTTCTTCGCCCGGGCGAAGGAGGAGGAGCCCGAGCTGACGCTGAACCCCGCCGACTTCTGCTATCCGGGGCCGAAGCCCCAGACGAAGGAGACGGCGGTCGTGATGCTGGCCGACGCGGTCGAGTCCGCCTGTCGGACGCTGAGCGACCCCACCTCCGAGCGGATCCGGGCGCTGGTGGAGCGGCTGGTCCAGGCGCGGGTGGACGAGCGACAGCTCGATCAGAGCCCGCTCACCCTGCGCGACCTGGACGTGGTGAAGAGCCAGTTCGCCCGCGTGCTCACGGGACTCTACCACCGGCGGATCGACTACCCGGAGCCGACCGGGCCGGAGCCGGCCCGCCGGGAGGCCCCCGCGACCGCGGGCGCGGGGGAGGGCCCCCGGGAGGCCGCGGGGGCGGGAGAGCGGCGTGGCGCGCCGGAGGCCGCGGCACCGGGAGCGGGGGGCGCGGGGCGGGCGGCCGTCGCCGCCCGGACGGAGCGGACGGAGGGGCGCGCGGCGGACGGAGGCTCGCCCTCCGGTCCGCGCCCGACGTCCGACGGCGTCGGGCGGCGTGCCGCGAGGGGCATGGACATGCCGCTTCCGCCCGACGACTGAGCCCTTCCGAGGTCGGACCGCGTCTCCACGTGAACCGGGCGGAGGCCTGGCCGGAGACGGCCGCGCTCGGCGCGCGCCTGCGGCGCATCGCCCGGGCGGCGCTCGCGGTCGGTCCGCCCGCCGGGACCGAAGCGTCCCCCCCCGCCGACGGCGAGCTCTCGATCAGCTTCGTCTCCGAGGAGGAGATCCGCGATCTCAACCGGCGCTACCTGGGCCGCGACCGGGCGACGGACGTGATCGCCTTCGACCTCGGAGGGGAGGGGGCGTTGCTGGGGGACATCTACATCGCGCCGGAGGTGGCGCGCCGGGCGGCCCGGGAGGCCCGGATCCCGGTGGCCGAGGAGGTGCTGCGGCTGACCGCGCACGGCGTGCTCCACGTGCTCGGCCACGATCATCCGGAGGACGAGGAGCGCTGGCAGTCGGAGATGTACCGGATCCAGGAGAGGCTGGTGGCGGGCGAGCGGCAGCGGCGGCCTCTGCCGCGAGCGAGAGGGGTGATGCGGGGCCGGGGCGAGGGCCGCTCGTCGGACGGGCCGCCGCGGGACCCCGGGCGCCCGCTCGGAGGCGGCGCCTGATGGGCGCGGGTGCGCGCTCGGCGGCCGTGCGGCTGCGTCGCTACCTGATCACGGGCCTGATCGTGATCGCGCCGATCTTCGTGACGATCGTCGTCCTCCTGTGGCTGTTCAACACGCTGGACGCGATCCTCGGCCGCCACCTGCCCGCGCTGATCGGCCGCGAGCTCCCCGGGGTCGGGGTGGTGGCGCTCCTCGCGCTGCTCCTGCTGGTCGGCTGGCTGTCGCAGCGCACCCTGGGCCGACGCTTCGTCTCCTGGGGGAACGCGATCCTCTCCCGCTTCCCGCTCACGCGCCGGATCTACAACGCGTCGTCGCAGATCGTGCAGTCGGTGCTGGACCGAGAGGAGAAGCTGTTCCAGGGGTGCGCCCTCATCGAATACCCGATGCCCGGCTCCTACGCGGTCGTGTTCGTGACGGCCGCCGCGCCCGAGGAGGTGACGGACGCGGTGGGGGAGCCGTCCCTGAGCGTCTTCCTCCCCACCGTGCCGAACCCGACCACCGGCTGGCTCCTGATCCTGCCCGCCTCCAAGGTCCGGCGGCTCGACATGACGGTCGAGGAGGGCTTCAAGCTGGTGCTCTCCGCCGGGCTGGCCGCGCCGGGGCGTGAGACGCCCGTCGCGGCGGGCATCGACGTGGAGCGGCTGCTGCGGATCCGCCAGCCGCCGGACGCGTCGGCCCGTTCGGAGGGCCCGCCCCCGGGGCGCGGCTCGTGAGGCGCCGGAGGCGGGCCGGGTGACGGAGCCCGTCGACCGTCTGGAGGAGAAGGTCCGCTTCCTCGGGCGCCTGCTCGAGGAGGAGGCGGACGCGGAGGTGGCCGACTTCCTGGACGGGCTGCATCCGAGCGACCTCGCGGACATCGTCGAGGGGCTCGAGGGTGAGGAGGCGCGCAAGCGGGTGCTGGGGGCGCTGTCCCCCGAGCTGGCGGCGGGCACGCTGGCCGAGCTCGACCCCGAGGCGGGCCCCGAGCGGCTCCTCGTCGGACTGGAGCCCGAGCGGGTGGCCCGGGTCGTGGAGGCGCTGCCGGACGATGACGCGGCCGACCTGATCGGGCGGCTGGACGCCCGGGAGCAGGCACGCCTGCTCGGCTCCCTGGACGACGCCTCGCGGATCCGCGAGCTCCTCCACTACCCCGAGGACACCGCGGGCGGGATCATGACCCGGGACCTGATGGCGGTCCCGGGCACGTCCACGGCCGGCGAGGCGCTCGATGAGATCCGCCGTCGCGCCACGGAGCTGGACGACTTCTACACGATCTTCGTCGTCGCGGCGGACGGACGGCTGGAGGGGGTGGTCTCCCTGCCCGGCCTGGTGCTCGCCGATCCGTCGCGGCCGCTGACGGAGCTCGTCGAGGAGCCGCCGGCGGTGGTGCCGGTCGAGATGGACCAGGAGGACGTGGGCCGGATCCTGTCCAAGTACAACCTGGCCGCGATCGGGGTGGTGGATCCCCGGGGCCGCCTGGTGGGACGGATCACCTTCGACGACGTGATCGACGTGATGGAGGCGGAGGTGACGGAGGACATCCTCCGCTTCGCCGCGGTCTCCGAGGAGGAGGCGATCCGCGGGACGACCCGCGACGCCGTGCGCAGCCGTCTCCCGTGGCTGGTGGTGAACCTGGGCACGGCCGTCATGGCGGCCAGCGTCGTCTACTTCTTCCAGGAGACGATCGAGCGGATCATCTTGCTCGCCGCCGTGATGCCGATCATCGCCGGCATGGGGGGCAACGCCGGCACCCAGGCCCTCGCCGTCACCGTCCGCCGGATCGCCCTGGCCGACGAGTCGCTGGCGGAGCGATGGCAGGTGGTGGGGAAGGAGTTGCTGGTCGGGCTGGTTAACGGCCTGACGATCGGCCTGATCATCGCGGCGGCGGGCCTGCTGCTGGTCGGCCAAGTGCGATTCGGTCTCGTCGTGATGCTCGCCATGTGGGGAAATTTGGTGGTCGCCTCCTCGGTGGGCGCCTTCGTCCCGATCCTGCTCGAGAGCATCGGGGTGGATCCCGCGGTCGCCTCGAGCATCTTCGTCACCACGTTCACCGACCTGTGCGGGTTCTTCTTCCTCCTCGGCCTCGCGTCGGTGGTGCTCCTGTGAGCGTGGACGCCGCCCGGAAGGACCCCGAACGGCTCGCCGCCCGCCTCCTCGAGGGAGACCGGCGGGCGCTGTCGCGCGGCATCAGCTGGGTCGAGGACGAGGCCCGGGGGTTCGAGCGGCTCCTGCACGCGGTGCATGGCCGGGTCGGCGCGGCGCGCCGCATCGGGATCACCGGCCCTCCCGGGGTGGGGAAGTCCACCCTGACGGCGGCCCTGGCGCGGCTCTACCTGACCGACGGGCACCGGATCGGGATCGTGGCCGTGGACCCCACCAGCCCGTTCACCGGCGGCGCGCTGCTCGGCGACCGGATCCGGATGCCGGAGCTGACGATCGAGCCGAACGCCTTCGTCCGCTCCATGGCCACCCGGGGGGCGGTGGGCGGGCTGGCCACGGCCACCCGCGAGGTCGCCGACCTCATGGACGCGGCGGGCTACGATCGGATCGTGGTGGAGACGGTCGGCGTCGGGCAGTCGGAGCTCGAGATCGCCGGGTCCGCGGACAGCACCGTCGTCGTGCTGGTGCCCGAGTCGGGCGACGCCATCCAGGCGATGAAGTCGGGGCTGATGGAGGTGGCGGACCTGTTCGCGGTGAACAAGGCGGACCGGCCCGGCGCGGACCGGCTGGCCCGCGAGTTGAAGGTCATGTTCTCGATCAGGCGCGGGCGGACCCTCCAGGGGATCCCGGCGCACCACCACGGGCGCCGGATGGACGTGGCGGAGCCGGGCGCCGCGGACGGAGCCGCGGACGGCGCGGCGCCCGAGGCCCCGCCCTGGGAGACGCCGGTGGTGGCCACGACCGCCTCGACCGGCGAGGGCGTGGAGGCGCTCCGGGAGGAGCTGGACCGGCACGCGGAGCATCTCGAGCGCTCGGGAGAGCGGGAGCGCCGCCGCCGGGCGGCGCTGGTGGCGCGCAGCCGCGCCGTGTTGCTCCGGCTGGCCGGCAGCGAGGCCGACCGCGTCTGGCGCGCCGCCGATGAGGAGGTCCGGGCCGCGCTGCTCGAGGACGGGCGGAGCCCCTACGAGGTGGCAGAAGCCCTGTTTCGCCGGCTCCTGCCGGAACGGGAACCCTGACAGGGCGGTATCAGTCCGGAGCCGAAAGCCGAAACCGACAGGGGGCAGGCCGATGAGCACCGTGCTGAATGGCGAGCGGAAGCGCGCGGAGCTGGAACGCGAGGTGAACCGCCGCCGGCGGGCGCTCCGCGAGCTGGAGGAGGCGCTCGCCCGCTGGGAGGAGCGGCTCTCGGAGGCCCCGGTGCGGGAGGACGCCGACACCACCACCATCTCCGGCCGCCCCGTCCGGCCCGTGTACACGCCGCTCGACGTGGCGGGCCTCGACTACCGGCGGGACCTGGGCCTGCCCGGGGAATACCCGTTCACCCGCGGGCCGTACCGCAGCATGTACCGCACGAAGCTGTGGACGATGCGCCAGTTCTCCGGCTTCGCCACCGCCGAGGAGA
>CAZTGV010000143.1:0-4741 GCA_964613475.1 uncultured Gemmatimonadota bacterium | reverse complement strand
CGACGGACGAGATCCGCGAGGGGGCCGCGCCCGAGGCCGAGGCGGAGGAGGCGCCAGAGGCCGAAGCGGAGGCGCCCGCCGGCGAGGCCGAGGAGACCCCGGCCGCCGAGGCGGAAGAGGCCGAGGAAGAGGAGGAAGGGGCCGGCGAGGACGAGGAGGCCGAGGAGAAGTAGGAGGCGGCCGACGTCGGCCCCGAGCCTCCGGAGGCGACCGGCATGGGCGAGAGCGCGGCGGACCGTACCGAGGAGGCGCGTCCCCGCCGGATCGTGGTCGGGCGCGTCGTGCGCCCCCACGGGGTGAAGGGAGCGCTCCTCGTCCACTCGGAGACGGACCACCCCTCCGAGCTTTTCGTCCCCGGGCGGGTGCTGCGGGTCAGGGAGCCGCCTCCGGGCGCTCCGAGCGCGCTCACCCTGCGTGACGCCCACCCCCACGGGAGCGGCTGGCTCCTCGAGACGGGGGAGCTGGGGGACCGGACGATGGCGGAGCGCTACGCGGGGCGGTACCTGACCCTGCCGCGCGAAGAGCTCCGGGAGCTGGCCGAGGAGGAGTATTTCCTCCACGATCTGGTCGGGCTGACGGTGGTGACGACGGACGGCCGGGCGCTCGGCGAGGTCGGACGGGTGTACGAGACGCCGGCCGCCCCGACGCTGGCGGTCTCGGTCGCCGGTCGCGAGCGGTTGATCCCGTTCCGGCGCGAGGTGGTGGTCGCGGTGGACCTGGCCGCGGGCCGGCTCGTGGTCGAGCTGCCGGAGGGCTTGCTCGACGTCTGACGTCCGACCGGCGTCCGCGTCGACGTCCCCGCGGAGGCGGGAGGCGGGAGGAAGCCGGATGCGGATCAACGTGGTCACGATCTTTCCGGAGTTCTTCCGGGGACCGCTCTCGATCAGCATTCCGGGGCGGACGGCGGAGGCCGGGCTGGTGGAGTACCGGGTGGTGGACCTGCGGGACCACACGCACGACCGGCACCGGACGGTCGACGACGAGCCGTACGGCGGCGGCGCTGGCATGGTGATGAAGCCGGAGCCGTTCTTCGAGGCGGTGGAGGCGCTCGGCCCGCGCGGGCCGGTCGTCCTGCTCACGCCGCGCGGCGCGCGGTTCGACCACCGGACGGCGGTGCGGTACTCGCTGGCGGAGGAGCTGACGCTCCTCTGCGGGCATTACAAAGGGGTGGACGAGCGGGTGGCGGCGGGGCTCGCCTCCGAGGAGCTGTCGATCGGCGACTTCGTGCTGAGCGGCGGGGAGGCGGCGGCGCTGGTGGTCATCGACGCGGTCGTGCGGCTGCTTCCGGGCGCGCTCGGGGACCACAGCTCGGCCGCGACGGATGCCTTCTACGAGGGGCTGCTGTCCCCGCCGGTCTACACCCGGCCGGCGGAGTACCGGGGCATGCGGGTGCCGGAGGTGCTCCGGTCGGGCGACCACGCGCGCGTGGAGGCGTGGCGGCGCCGGGAGGCGCTGCGGATCACGCGGGAGCGCCGACCGGATCTGTTGGAGGATGAGGAGGAGCGCGGGGGCTGACCCGGCGGGGTCGCGGGCGGACGCGGAACGTCCGGCTCGGGCGGTCTGCCGAGCGGACCGGCGGCACGCTAGATTGGCCGGCGACGGCTGCGGAAAGGACAGGACGATGGATCCCAGAATCGCAGAGATCGAGAAGGAATACCGCCGGAAGCTTCCCGCCTTCTCGCCGGGGGACACGGTGCGCGTGCGCCTCCGTGTCGTCGAAGGGGAGAAGGAGCGGATCCAGGCCTTCGAGGGGATCTGCATCGCCCGCCGGGGCGGCGGCACGGCCGAGACGTTCACCCTGCGCCGGGTGTCCGGCGGGGTCGGCGTGGAGCGGATCTTCCCGCTGAACTCGCCGGCGATCGCGGGTCTGGAGGTGGTCCGCCGCGGCGATGTCCGCCGGGCGAAGCTGTACTACCTGCGCGGCCGGCGCGGCAAGCGGGCCCGGGTGCGGGAGCGCCGCTGGTGGCTGGACCCGGCCGAGGCGCGCCCCGGCGCGCTGGGCGTCCGTGAGGACGAGGCGGCCCCGATCGACGAGGGCGCGGAGGAAACCGCCGAGACGGAGGCTCCGGAGCTCGAGGGCTCGGCGGCTCCGGCGGACGACGGCGAATCGGGCGCGGACGTGGACGCCTCGGTCTCGCCCGACGTCGAGGACGCGGAAGACGCCGCGGAACGCCGCGCCGCCGCCGAGGCGGCGGCGGAGTAGCGCCGGGCTCGCTTCCGTCCGTGACGCCGCCGACCGCGCCGCTCCATTTCGAACGGGAGGGTTGGTCGGCCGGGCACGAGCGGATCGTCGGCCTCGATGAGGCGGGCTACGGGCCCCTGGCGGGTCCGGTCGTGGTGGCGGCGGTCGGGCTGAAGCCCGGCCAGCGCTTCGACGGCGTGACGGACAGCAAGCTCCTCTCCGCCCCCCGGCGGGAGGAGCTCGCCGAGCGAATCCGCGAGGACTGCCTGGCCTTCGCGGTCGCCGCCGCCTCGCCGCGGGAGATCGAGCGGCTCAACGTCCGCTCGGCGGCGATCCTCGCCTTCCGGCGCGCGGTGGGACGCCTCCCCTTCCGCCCGGACCTCCTCCTCCTGGACGGACGCCGCGCCCCGGGGCTGATGGAGCATCGGCCGATCGTGCGCGGAGACCTCCGGTCGCACGCGATCGCCTGCGCCTCCATCCTCGCCAAGGTGACGCGGGACCACCTGATGCGCCGGCTGGACCCCCGCTACCCCGAGTACGGCTGGGCCTCCAACAAGGGCTACCGGACCCGCGACCACCTGCGGGCGATCCGGCGCTTCGGACCCACGCCGCACCACCGGCGGACGTTTCAGGGCGTCCTGCAGCGGGAGCTGGATCTGGACGGGACCGGCGCCGACGGCCTCGGCGATCAGGCCGGGGATCCGGAGGGCGTCGGGACCTCGGGGAGGGCCTGAGGTGCACACCGAGCACCTCCGGAACGTCCAGCTCTCCTGGGTCGCCTTCGGCTGGTTCGTGGCGCTGGCGGTCGCCAGCGGGATCATCCTGCTGCTGGTCGCGTCCGGTGCGCTGGACGCCTTGCGGTACGGGGAACCGGTGGGCGTCGCGCTGGCGGTGGCGGTCGGCTGGGCGATCGGGGGCTTCATCGCCGGCTTCAAGACGGCCGCCGCCCCGATCCTGCACGGCGCCGCCATGGCCATCTTCACCTTCGTCGTCTGGTTCTTCCTGAACCTCGCCTTCGGGGGCGTCACGACTGGCGCCTCCGCCTGGGAGCACCTGACCGTGCGCACCGCCGCCCTCGCCCTCCTCGTGCAGGGCGCCGCCGCCATCGCCGGCTGCTGGGCCGGCTACCGCTGGGCGCCCTTGCGGGTGGAATAGCGCCGGGGCCTAGCGTCCGGCCACCAGGGCGCCCACGGCCGGTTCCTGGGAGGGCTCGTCTGAACGGGATCGCGGAGGTCATGGAAGGGCTGCCCCTGTGGGCGAACCTGCTCGCTTTCGCGGCGGCGGCCGCGGGCGTGTGGCTTGCCGGGACCCGGCTGGCGGCCTACGCGGACGCGATCGCCGCGCGGACGGGCCTGGGGCACGCGTTCATCGGGGCGCTGCTCCTCGGCGGCATCAGCTCGCTCCCCGAGGCGGCCACCACGACCACCGCGGCCGCCGTCGGGAACGCGGGGATCGCGGTGAACAACCTGATCGGCGGGGTGGCGATGCAGGTCGCGGTGCTCGCCCTGGCCGACCTGGTCGCCCGCGGTCCCGCGATCACCGCCCGGGTGGACGAGTCCTCCGTGCTGCTCCAGATGTCCCTCTTCGTGGTGTTGCTGGCGCTCGCCGCCGCCGGCGCGCTCACCGGCGACCGGCTGGTGTTCGGGATCGGGCTTTGGAGCCTCGGGATTGCGGCGGCGGCGGTCGCCGCCTTCCTCCTGATCCGCCGTCACCCGCCGGAGACGTGGGAGCCGGTGCGGCCCGCGCGCACGACCGAGTTCGTTTCCGAGGGCGCCGTCGCCGACCTGGGCACGCCGGAGCTCGCCGCGCGGACGGCGGCGGCGGGCGTCGGCATCCTGATCGCCGGGGTCGGCGTGGCGCTGAGCGCGGACGCGCTCGCCCTCCAGACCGGCCTCGGCTCGGACTTCGTGGGCGCGGTGTTCGTGGCGCTCTCCACCTCGCTCCCCGAGATCAGCACGACGATCGGGGCGGTGGGGCTCGGCGCGTATACGCTCGCCTTCTCGAACGTCTTCGGCGCCAACATCCTGGACATCGGGCTGCTGGCGGTGGCGGACCTCGTTTATCCCGGCGGACCGCTCCTGGAGGCGGCCGGCCGCTTCACCGCCGTGACGGCACTGCTCGGCGTTGTGCTCACGGGCGCATACGCGGTGGGTCTGCTGCGTCGGGAGCGTGGGGTGGTGCTCGGGATGGGGCGGGACTCGCTGGTGGTCGTGGCGCTCTACGCGGCGGGGCTGGTCCTGCTGTACGGGTTGCGGTGAGGCACGCGGCAGGGCGCACGGGCGCATCGCGTCGCGCGCGGGGCTTGCCACGCGCGGCCGACGGGAGAATCCTTCCACTGGCGGGGTATCAGCGCTCCGACCGGGTAGCTCAGTTGGCAGAGCAACGGACTTTTAATCCGTAGGTCGTGGGTTCGAGGCCCACCCCGGTCACTCTGCAGGGCAAGCAGTTACGCGATCGGCTTCTGTTCGGTTCGGCCGGTCGGGTCAGTTTTTGGGTCAGAATCGGGCACCAGACGGCGGAGCCCATACTATCGCGCCGGAACACCCGATGCCGCCGCGG
>CAZTGV010000142.1:0-4763 GCA_964613475.1 uncultured Gemmatimonadota bacterium | reverse complement strand
GCGGCCGCGGCCGCCTCGCGCGCCTCGATCGCCCGCATCACGCGGTCGGCGAAGCCGGGCGGCACGGCCGCCGGGCCCTCGCCCCACTCGCGCCGCAGCGCGGCCCGCAGCCGGCGCTCGAACGCCCCGTCCTCGGGCGACGCGCCGGCGTCCCGCGGCTCTCGCTCGTCCATCATATCCGGTCCTCCAGCAGCTTCCGGAGCCGGGCGCGCGCCCGGTGCACCCGCACCTTCAGCGCGCCCGCCGTCGCATCCAGCCTCTCCGCCATCTCCGCGTAGGAGAGGTCCTGCTCGTACTTGAGGAGAAAGGGCACCGCGTAGTCCGGCGCCAGCTCCTCCAGCGCCCGGCGGAGCCGCGCCGCCCGCTCCCCGCGTTCCAGCGCCTCCTCCGGGGTCTCCGGCGTCCGGGGCGCGACCTCTCCGCCGTCCAGCCCCTCCACGCTGTCCCCCGTCCCGATCGCGGCGCCCGCCTCGGCCAGCGCCTCCAGCGAGCGCTCCGTCCGACGCGGGCTCTTCGCCCAGTCCCGACACCGGTTCAGCGCGATCCGGTACAGCCAGGACGAGAACCGGGCGTCGCCGCGGTAGCCGTCCAGGGCCTCGTACGCCTTCAGGAAGACCTCCTGCGCCAGGTCCTCCGCCTGCGCCGTGTCCCGGCAGTAGCGGCGCACGACCGCGAACACCAGCGGCGCGTGCCGCTCCACCAGCACGCGGTACGCGTCCCGGTCACCGTCCCGCACCCGGCGGACGGCCTCCCCGTCCGCGATCGGCGTCTCCTTCGGCCGCGTCATGGGACGCATCCTAACACGGCACCGGGCCTCGGCGCCGCCCGGGTCAGGCGAGAGACCCGAGGTCAGCCGAGAAGGACGCCGACCGCGAGCGCCAGCAGCAGGAGCAGAACCCCCCGCATCCACCAGGTGGAGGGACGGGGCGACGACCGGCCGCGCGACACCTCGCTGCACCCCATCGTCCCTCCCGTCCTCCGCTTCCCCATCGTCCCTCGCCCGTACGTCTCGTCGACCGGCCGCCACCGACCGTCGTCCGATCCTTGGACGAACGGAGCCGGGGAACGTTACAGGGCGCATCCGCGTTCACCGGGTGCGGCGCGACTCCCGGGCGGTGCAGCTCCTGGCGCGGCTCCCGAGCTAACCGCGGCTCTCCCGGCGCCGCGCCCTTCCGTGCCGAACCGGTGGACCCCAGATTGCAGGTGATGGGGGCGATAGCCGGGAGCGGACCGTGCGGAGTCGTCCCGACCGTTCCTCCCGAGCGCGTTCCCTGGCCCGACGAGGCGTCGGGGAGGCCAGAACCATGTCCGAGGACCGCTGGACGCCGACATGTCGCCGACTCTGGTACGGCCTGACGGTGACGTGCGCGTGGCTGGCCTTCTTCGCCGCGCCCTCCGACGGTCAGTCCGACACGCGCCCGGGCCCGGACGGCCGGGCCTCGATCGCCGGCACGGTGACCGATGCCCTGGCCGAGCGCCCGCTCTCCGGGGCGGAGGTGGCGCTCATCGAGCGCGGGATCGGGACGCTGTCGCGGGAGGATGGAAGCTTCGTGCTCCGGGACCTCGAGCCGGGCCGCGACAGCCTCATCGTCCACTACCTGGGCTTGACCTCGCATCGCATCCCCGTGCGGCTGCGGCCCGACAGCACCATCCGGGTCCAGTTCGAGGTCGTGTCGCCTCCCTACCAGATGGCGGCGCTCCTGGTCAAGGTGGAGCGAGTGGGCTGGGGTCCGCTGGCGGGCTTCGAGCACCGGCGGACCCGCGGACGCGGCGTCTTCTTCGGTCGCGAGCGGATCGAACGGGAGGACCCCCTCGTCCCGAGCGACCTGCTGGCCGGCATCCCCGGGGTGCGGCTGGGGTATCCGACGGGCGCGGCGACCGATCGGATCATCATGATGGGCCACGGCCCGAACCGATGCCTGCCCCTGCTCTTCATCAACGGCACCCCCGTCCACGCGGAGTTCCTGGACGACTACCTGCCGGAGCTGATCGAGGCGCTCGAGGTCTACACGCGGCCGCAAGACCGCCCGCAGCAGTTCCGCCGCGGCGGATGCGGGGCGATCGTCATGTGGACGCGCGAGACCCGCGGCTGAGCTCGCGCGCTCCCGGGCCGCCGCGCGGCTCCGGCGCCGGACTCCATCCCTCGCTTCTCGTCCCCACGGCCCTCCTCGCGGCCTGGACCCTGGTCGGCTGCGAGCCTTCCCCCGAGCGGGAGGCGGGAGCCGACGGCGAGCGGCCGCCCGCGGAACGTCCCGCGGGCGAGAACGGGGCTTTCACGGAAGCGCCCGGCGCCGCGACCCTCGTCGTCCTGGCCGGTCACCTGCGCCTGCCGGAGACGGGCGGCGGCCCGTGGCGGCTGGAGCCGTGCGGCGAGGAGGGCGCTCTCCCCGTCCGCGATGAGACGGATGGGGCGCTCGAGGAGGCGTGGGGGTGGCTCGAGCCGCCCTCGGACCGCCCGCTGTTCGTGGAGCTCCTGGTCCGCCGGTCCGCCGCGGACGCGCCGTCCGGGGCCGCCAACGGGACCCGTGGCACCGACGCCCGCAACGGCACCGCCGACGCCCAGGACGGAACCACGATCCCCGTAGCCCTCGCGGTCCGCCGGGCCGAGCACGAAGGGGTGCGCTGCCGCGAGGTGGAGCGACTGCGCGAACTCGTCTTCCGGGGCCGCGGGAACGAGCCGTTCTGGCTGATCGACGTCGCCCCGGAGGGGATCGAGCTCCGCGAGCCGGAGCGCGAACAGCGGTTTCCGCCCGCCGAGCCGCGCGTTCACGCGGCGGACGCGGCTCCCTCGCGGGCGGGCTCGCCGCGGGCCGCCGCCCCGGAAGGCGCCCCTCGCGCGTCCGCCCCGGAAGGCTCCGTCCGGGCGCTCCCCGACTCGGTCGTCTACCAGGTGCCCCCCGGCCCGGACAGGGAGGCGCTTCGCGTCACCTTCGTGCCCGACCGCTGCATGGACTCCATGTCCGGGGCCTGGCACGCCTGGCGGGCGGAGGTGCGGCACGGCGCGCGCGCCCTCTCGGGGTGCGCCGCGGAGGGCGGCCGCTCGCCCGTGCCACTGGAGCCGGTCGCCGCCGACGCCTCCGACAGCTCCGACGCTCCCGAAGCTCACGACGCACCCGACGCACCCGACGCTCCCGCGACGGGGACGCCGTGACCGAGGGCGCCGACGGCCGCGCCCCCCGGCTCGTCCACGTGGCGGGCGCCGGGCGCGGCGGCCAGCGGCCGCTCTCGGAGGAGGAGCTGGAGATCGGGATCTCCCCCGACTCCGACATCCACTTCCCGGCCGACCGCGAGCCCGCGGTCGCCTTCCGTCACGCGGTCCTGCGGCGGGCCGGAGGGACGTACGAGCTGGAGGCTCGCCCCGGCCGGGTCGTCCGCGTGAACGGCCGGACGGTGGCGCGCCACCTCCTCCTGCCGGGGGACCTGGTGGAGATCGGCGACGGCGGCCCCCTCCTGCGCTACGAGGCGGGCCCACCCCCCCGGCCGGGCGCCCGCCGGGCGCTCCGGAACGCCGTGGACCGCGCGCGGCGCGAGGACGGGCCTCTCGCCCGTGGCCTGGCCTTCCTGCGGCTCCTCCCCGGGGAGCTGCACCGGGCGCTCTCCTGGCGCTCCAAGACCGTGGTGGCGGTCGGCGTCGCCGCCCTGCTGACGCTGCTGGCGATCCTCGCCGTACGGACCTGGACGCTGGAGCGGCGGCTCGAGGCCGAGGTGATGCGGATCCGCGGGATCGGCGAGCTGCTCGAGCGCTCCGACGACCGCGTCCTGAGCGAGGCGGAGCTGGCGCGGCTGCGCGAGGAGATCGAGACGGGGCTCGGCGAGCGGGTGGGCGCGCTGGAGGCGCGGGGCCGCGCCGTGCAGACGGTGATCTCCGAGGCGGCCGGCTCCGTGGTCTTCCTCCAGGGCGCCTACGGCTTCCTGGAGCCGGAGAGCCGCCGGCCCCTCCGGTTGGTCACGGACGACGAGGGGCGGACATCGCGGGACGGCCGGGGGAATCCGACCGTGAGCACCGGCGGCGACGGGCCCGTGTTCGAGCGGCTGTTCACCGGCACCGGCTTCGTGGTCGGGCCGGACGGGCTGCTGCTCACCAACCGGCACGTCGCGCTCCCCTGGGAGTCCGACGAGCCGGCCCGCGCGATCGCCTCCCGCGGCTTCATCCCCGTGATGACCCGGATGTACGGGTACGTTCCCGAGCGCCAGGAGCGGTTCGAGGTGGAGCTGGTGGCGGCCAGCGGGAGCTCCGACCTGGCGGCCATGCGCGCCCCGGAGATCGCCGGCGAGGTGACGCCGCTCGCCCTCGCCGCCTCCTCCCCCAGCCCCGGCGAGGAGATCGTGGTGATGGGCTACCCGACCGGCATCCGGGCGCTGCTGGCGCGGAGCGACCCGCGCATCGTGGCCGAGCTCACCGGCGAGCGGCGGGACGCGTGGAGGGTCGCCGAGCGGCTCTCGGAGGCGGGGCAGATCACGCCGCTCTCCACCCGCGGCATCGTCGGGCAGGTGACGCCCGTGCGGGTCGTCTACGACGCCGAGACGACGCGCGGGGGAAGCGGCGGGCCCGTCCTGGACCTGGCCGGCGAGGTGGTGGCGGTGAACATGGCCATCCTGCCCGAGTTCGGCGGCTCGAACCTGGGCGTGCCGGTGGAGGAGGCGATCCGCCTGCTGGCGCTGGTGGCGGAAGACGAGGCCGCGAGCGAGGACGCCGCGGAGGAGGACAGCCTGCCGTCGATGCGGCCCGCCGACACCCTCGCCCCGTCGGGGCGCTGACGGGC
>CAZTGV010000141.1:0-4927 GCA_964613475.1 uncultured Gemmatimonadota bacterium | reverse complement strand
GGGGCGGATCCGGGGCCGCTCACCGCGGGAGCGCGCTGGAAGCGCGAACGGGACATCCCCGATGAGGTCTACTTCCGGGCTACGGACGCCTGGTGAGGCGGGAGCCACGGTCGCGTTCTAGACGAACTCCGACGCGATCCGTTCGGAATCGAGCGGGCCCGAATCGGAAGCGGCGCGACTCAGCGGACCGCGGCGTAGAGCCAGCAGTCGGCGGGCTCGTCGCCCACGTTCGGGAAGAGGGCGTAGCTGCGGAGGAGCCCTTCGCGCTCCATGCCGGCTTTCTCCATGACGCGGGCGGAACCGACGTTTTCCACGTGGCAATAGGCGGCCACCCGGCGGACGTCGCGGACGGCGAACGCGGTCTCGAGCACCGCCCGCAGGGCCTCGGTCATGTAGCCGCGCCCCCACGCGTCCCGGGCCAGGACGTATCCGAGGTCGGCCCGGTGCCCCGCGAGACGGAGCTCGACCATCCCGATCAGCGAGTCCTCGGCGGCATCGCGCAGCAGGATCACCCAGGGGAATCGACGCCCGCCGTCCCAGGCTCGCGCCGCCTCCTTCAGGAAAGCGCGGGTCTCCTCCACGCGCTTGTGCGGCCGCCAGAGGACGAAGCGGGTGACCTCCGAATCGGTCGCGTAAGCGTCGTAGATCGCCTCGGCGTCCGAGGGCTCCGGGGGACGGAGGAGAAGGCGGTCCGTGCGAAGGATTCTGGGGATCATGGACCACTCTTAAGGCACGCCGTCCGCATCGCCTCCCGCCAGCCGCTTCCCGGAGCCAGGACTGAAGAAGCTACCGCGAAGCAAGCACAGTGAAGAAGGCTACAGCGAAGAAAGACCGCTTTGGTGCATTTGGTGCAGGCGACGACGCGCGCCGCGACGCGACAGCTCGGCCTCGGTACGCGTCCAGTCGGCCTCAGTACGCGTCCAGCTCGGCGATCGCCTCCGCGATGTCCTCCACCTGCGGCAGGATCGCGTTCTCCAGCGCGGGCGCGTAGCCCACGAACGTGTCCGTGGAGGCGATGCGCCGCACCGGCCCGTCCAGCCACTCGAACACCTCGTCCGCGATCCGGGCCGAGATCTCCGCGCCGAAGCCCCAGGATTTCGCGTCCTCGTACGCGACCAGGACCTTGTTCGTCCGCTTCACCGAGGCGGCGACCGTCTCCATGTCGAGCGGATTGAGCGTTCGCAGGTCGATCACCTCGGCGTCCACCGCGCGGCCCTCGCGCTCCAGCAGCGCCACCGCCTTCTTCGTCCGCTCCACCAGGGCGCCGTACGTCACGACCGTCATCCCCGAGCCCTCCCGGACCAGGTTCGCACGGCCGAAGGGGATCATGAAGTCGGGGCCGGGATAAGCGGACTTGTTGTACGTCTGCCGGTAGAGGTGCTTGTGCTCGAGGAAGAGCACCGGGTCGTCGCAGCGGATCGCGGTGCGTAGCAGGCCGTTCGCGTCCAGCGCCGTGGCGGGGCAGACGACGTGCATGCCCGGCGTGTGGGTGAACAGGGTGGCGCCGGTCTGCGAGTGGTAGATCGCGCCGCCCTGGAGGTAGCCGCCGTAGGTCGTCCGGATCACCGCGGGGGCCTTGAACGCGCCGGCCGAGCGCCACCGATAGGTCGTGATCTCGTTCCGGAGCTGGTGGAAGGCGGGCCAGATGTAGTCGAAGAACTGGACCTCGACGACCGGCTTGAGCCCCCGACAGGCCATGCCCACCGCCCGGCCGACGATGTTCGCCTCGGCCAGCGGGGAGTTGAACACCCGCTCCCCGCCGAAGCGGCGCTGGAGCCCGGCGGTCACCTTGAACACGCCGCCCTTCCCCTTCACCTCCTCGAGCGCCTCCTCCCGGCTCGCGTCGGCCACGTCCTCGCCGAACACGACGATCCGGGGATCGCGCTCCATCTCGTCCCGGAGACAGGCGTTGAGCAGGTCGACCATGGTGGTCGGGTCGCCCTCGAACGCCGGCTCGGTGGCGAAGCCGTCCGACCGGGGATCGACCTCGTCGGAGTAGAGGTGCCGGTAGACCGTGTCGCGGCCGGGCTGCGGCCGCTCGACCGCCCGGTCGGCGGCCTCGCTCACCTCGCGGTCCACCTCGGCCCGCAGGGCCTCGAGCTCCTCGGCGGTCGCGATCCCCTCGCGCTCCAGCCACTCGCCGTAGGTACCGATCGGGTCGCGCCGCGCTTCCTCCTCTCGCTCCCGCTCGGTCTTGTACAGTCGCTCGTCGTCGGACATGGAGTGGCTGTAGGGCCGGATCACGTGCGCGTGGACCAGCGCGGGGCCCTTCCGCCCCCGGCAGTGGGCGACCGCTTCCTTGAGCACGCCGTAGCTCTCGAGCGGATTCGTGCCGTCCACCTCCCGGATCAGGAGATCCGGGAAGCCGGAGAGGAGCCGCGAGATGCTGCCGCCGGCGGTCTGGACCTCGATCGGGACCGAGATCGCGTACTTGTTGTCCTCGATCAGGTAAAGGACGGGGAGCTTCAGGTTGCAGGCCGTGTTCAGCGACTCCCAGAACTCGCCCTCGGACGTCGTCCCGTCGCCGGCCGAGCAGAGGACGATCTCGTCCTCCTCGAAGCGGACGCCGAACTCGCCTTCGCGGTCCAGGCCGAGCCGGTGCGCCCGCACGCCCGCCTCCGCGGCGCCCACCGCCTGGAGGAACTGCGTGCCGGTGGGGCTCGATGCGGTGACGATGTTGTGGTCCTTGTGCCCGAAGTGAGCCGGCATCTGCCGGCCGCCGCTCGCCGGGTCCTCCTCCGCGCCCACCGCCTGGAGGAACATCTCGTACGGCGTCATGCCGGCCTGGAGGCAGAGCGCCCGGTCGCGGTAGTAGGTGAAGTACCAGTCGTGGCCGGGGCGCGTGGCCAGCCCGGCCGCCACCAGCACCGCTTCGTGCCCGGCGCCGCTGATCTGAAAGAAGATCTTCTGCTGCCGCTTCATGGCGATCTCGCGATCGTCCACGCGGCGGGACGTGTACATCGTCCGGTAGATCGAGACGAGCGCCTCGGGCCCCAGCCCGTGGGTCTCCTTCCCGGTGATTTCCGTGCCTACCTGTTCCAGTGGCGTCGCCATCGCCTCGCCGCTGCTTTTCGGATGCTCGCTACGGGAGATATCCGCTACGGCCCCGCGCCTTCGGAGTTCCGGCGCTTCGGCGCCGAGCGGCCGCGAGCGGTTCGGACCCGGCGCGCGGACCGTCGGGACCGAGGGCCGGAGCCCGATGCCGAACCCGCTAAAAGTATAATCGGCGCCCCCCTCCGACCACCGGCGTCCGGCGCAGCCGCAACGCCGGAGGCTGGGCGAGTCGAACGGAGAGCGGCACGGCACATTTCCTGCTTTTTAAATCAAATTAATCAAATTCGATGCGGCACCCGGCTGAAGGGGTCATCCGAAGCGCCCCACGCCGCGGAAGACGTCCGCGGCCGCCGGCCACCACTTCTTTTCCGAAGGAGACCACCATGCGGCGTCCCGAAGCGACACCGCGCCCCGCGCTCCTCATCCTCCTCTGCGTAGCGCTCGCCACCCTCTCCGCCTGCGCGACGCTGGGGATCGGCGGAGGCGGCGGCAGCGCCGACCTGGAGATTCGCGTGACCAACGACCTCGGAGGCTTCGAGCAGGTGAGCGTCGCGCTCCTGGACAGCGAGGGGAACCGCCAGACCCTGGGCGACGTGGAGGCCGGCGAGATGCGGTCCTTCGACGCCACCGGAGACCTGGAGTCGGATCTCCGCTATCGCCTGATGGCGGAACCCCGCCGCGGAGAGACGATTCTCTCCCCCGAGATCGTGGTTCGTGAACGCTCGATCGTCACCTGGAGCCTGCGGGACAACCAGGTGCGGGTGTTCGAGGCTCGGGACGAGTCCGGAGGCTGATGCGCGCCTACCGACCGCGGAACGGCCGGCGGGGCGCGCCGCCTCGCATCCTCGCGCTCAGGCCCCGTTTTCCTCGCTGAACCCCACCTCCAGGAAGGCCCGAAGGCGCCGGTTGGGAGCGTCGGCGTAGGCGTCGGCCGGATCGCCCCCGCCGGCCGCGGGCATGGCGAGGGTGAGCGCGTGGAGGGCCGCCACGCAGTACGCGGAGAATTGGTCGTAGCCCGGGCGGGGATCGAAGCCCCAGAGTCGAAGTGGAAGGAAGAGGAGCCAGCGAAGGTCGGCCGCCAGCTCGAGCACCGCCCTCTCATCCAGCGTCATGCCCGGCTCCCCGGTCGCGTAGCGGGCTAACGCCCCTACGAACAGCGCCGATGCCTCGGGGGACAGGAGCTCCAGGTCCGGGTGCTCCTCGCGCAGCCGGCCCGCCAGACCACCGGCCGGGGCCGCGCCATCCTGGCCCGCCAGCGCGGCGGCCCGGGCGCCCGGCTCCGTCGGCGCGCCTTCGCCAAGTAGGAGCCAGGAGAGCCGCAGCGACGGGAACGCCCGCTTGAGGGCGGCGATGAATTCGGCCCGGGGGCCAGCCCGTCGCCCGTCCGGACCGGACCGCTCGTAGTTGCTGACCGTGCCGAGGCTCACCCCGTCCTCCTCCGGAAGCGCCGCGTTGACGGCCTCCTGCAACTCCCGGAGCGAGAGCCCGAGGACCTGTTCGCGCAGGTATCGGAGGCGGTCTTGTACAGTGTTCATGATCTTGGAAGCTCCCGCGGAGGTCGGCGGTCTGTTCAGGATATTGAACGCAATCTAAGCGAGCGTGCACGCGCGAGGGAAGACCGCACCGGCGCGAGGGAAGACCGGACGGCTCAGGGAACGCGAGCGCCGGGCGGGACGCGCCCCGCCTCTCGCCTCGCGATGCGGCCCGAGCCGTGCGAGATTCCCTTCAGACCGCGGCTCCGGAGGCGCACGGCCCGGCCGGCGCCCCGCCCAGGACACGAGGAGCTTCAGATGGCCCGACGGCAGCCCGCCGACGCAGGCCGGCCGCAGCCCGCCGACGGAGGCCGGCCGCAGCCCGCCGACGGAGGCCGGCC
>CAZTGV010000140.1:0-4928 GCA_964613475.1 uncultured Gemmatimonadota bacterium | reverse complement strand
TCGGAGGCGGACGAAACGGCCGCGGCGGAGACTTCCTCGGAGGCGGACGAAGCGGCCGCGGCGGAGACTTCCTCGGAGGCGGACGAAGCGGTCGTGGCGGAGACGCCCGAGGCCGAGGCGCCGGAGGCGGAAGCCGCCGCCGCTCCCGAGGCGGAAGCGGTCGAAGCCGAGGCCGAGGAAGCGACGGACGCCGACGAGGCGGATGAGGAGGCGGGCGAGGAGGACGAGGAGGCCCCGCCGGCCGCCGAAGCCGAGGAGGAGGCGGAGGCGCCGACCGCCGAAGCCGAGGTCGCCGAAGCCGAGCGGGACGTCGCCGAGGAGGACGAGGCTCCGCCGGCCGCCGAAGCCGAGGAGGTCCCCGAGGAGGAGGCCCCCGAGGAGGAGGCGGACGAGGCGCTCGAGGCGGCTCGGGCGTCGTCCGCGGGCGAGGAGGAGGAGACCGGCTGATCGATCGGCTCCGCGGCGCCATGCTCGAGCGGTTCGGGAGCGGGAGGGGGCCCGGCGGTCGCCGCCGGGCCTTTTTCGTGACCGGTGCGACGGAGCGCGGCTGGGCGGCGCGCGCCGCGTCGGTGCTCGCGGGCCTCGGGCTGGCCGCCGCGCTCGCCTGTGCCGGGCCCGGCCCGCGCCCCGAACCCGCTCCCGAGCCGCCCGCGACCGACGCGCGGGCAGCGGCCGCGGCCCTCCAGGCGGCGGAGGCGCTCCATCGCGAGGGGGAGCACCGGGCGGCGGCGCGCACCGCCGACTCCCTCCACCGGGCGTGGCGGGAGGACCGGGGGCTGACCTCGGCCGCGAACCGGGCGCTGTGGCTCCAGGGGCGCGCCCTCGAGGCCCTCGGGGAGCTGGCCGACGCCGGCCGCGCCTACGAGTCGCTCCTGGAGCGCCTCGGCGAGGGAGCGGTGCGGGACGCGGCGGTGCGGCGCCTGGCGGGCGTGCGGCTGGCCACCGGGGACCCCGCCGCCGCCGCCCACTGGCTCCTGGAGACTCCCTCCGCGGTGGGCGAGGAGGAGCGCGCCCTGCTGCGCGAGGCGGCCCCGGAGCTGGAGGACGCGGCCCTGCGGCGGCTGGTCGAGGACCACCCCCCGGTCCGTCCCGGCGCGGCCGCGCTGCACGTCGAGCGGGCCCGGCGGCTGGCCCTGGAGGGCCGTCGGGGCGAGGCGGAGCGGATCGCCCGGGACGTGCTCGCGGCCTCGCCCCCGGAGGAGGAAGCGCGGGTCGCGCGCGCCCTGCTGGCCGCCGGCGCCGGCGAGGCGGTCGCGCTCCGCGTCGGCGCCGTCCTGCCGCTCTCCGGGCGCTTCTCGGGTGTGGGCGGTCTGCTGCGCGAGGGGATGGAGCTGGCGCTCGAGGAGTTCCGGGCCGCCACCGGGGGGCGAGTGCCGGTGGAGATCGTCTTCGCGGACGACCGCTCCGACCCGGAACGCTCCGTCGCCTTGATCCGGGAGCTGGAGGCGCGGGGCGTGGTCGCGATCCTCGGGCCCGTGCGGTCGGAGTCCTTCGCGGGCGGGGCGCGGGCGCGGCGGAATCCCCGGCTGGCGCTCGTGAGCCCGACGGCCACCGAGGTGCTGGCGCCGGCGCCGCACGCCTACACGCTCTGGTCGCGCGAGCGCCGCGAGCGGGACGTGGGCGCCGACGTCGGTCGCTGGGTGGTGCGCCGGCTCGGGCTGCGCCGCGCGGCGGTCCTCCATCCGGAAGGGGAGGGGGGGCGGTGGGCGGCGGATGCCTTCGCCCGGAGCGTGCTTGAAGCCGGCGGCGAGCTGGTGCGGTCGGCCGCCTATGCGACCGGGGCCACCACCTTCGAAGGCCCGATCGGCGAGATCGCCGCCGCCGAGCCGGAGGTCGTGTTCGTCGCGGCGGAGACGGCGCCGACGGTGCTCCAGATCGCCCCGCAGCTCCCCTACTACGGGGTCTCGACGGCGGTCGTGGCCGGCGGTCCGATCTGGTCGGACCCGGCGGTGGTCCGTCGCCTGGAGCCGCCGGCCGCCGACTTCCGGGTGGTCGGCACGTTCGTGGACCGCCTCGAGACCGGCAGCGCCTGGGATAGATTTCAGACGGCGTACGAGGTGGAATACTCCAAGCCGCTGCGTGAAAACATGTTGCCGGCGCTCGCATACGACGCCGCCGGGCTGGTCTTCGCCGCCGCGGCGGCCGCCCGGCTGCCGCTGCCGGAGGCGGTGGCGGACGCGCTGGCGCGCCTGCCCGAGCGCCCCGGCGCGACCGGCTTCCTCCGCGTCGACCCGGCCACCTCCACCGTGGCGCGGCGGACGCTGATCCGGATGCTGCTCGAGCGCAGCCTGGTGGAGGCGGACCCCGGGCGCATCCTCGAGTGGCTGGAGGAGGCGCGGCTGGCCGCCGAGCGGGAGGCCGAGGAGCCGGAGGGACGCCCGTGACCATGCGCGAGAGGCTCTCCGAGCTCGAGGAGCGCCGCCGCCGGACGGAGGAGGGCGGGGGCGCCGAGCGGCTGGCCCGTCAGCACGAGAAGGGGAAGCTGTCGGCGCGCGAGCGGCTCGACCTGCTGCTCGATGAGGGGAGCTTCGTGGAGCTGGACCGATTCGTGGAGCACCGCTGCACGGAGTTCGGGCTGGCCGACCGGAAGATCCCCGGGGACGGGGTGGTGACCGGCTACGGCCGCGTGGACGGTCGCACCGTCTTCGTCTTCAGCCAGGACTTCACCGTGTTCGGCGGCTCCCTCTCCGAGGCGCACGCGGAGAAGATCTGCAAGGTGCTGGACCTGGCCCTGCGCACCGGCGCGCCGGTCGTCGGGCTGAACGATTCGGGCGGGGCGCGCATCCAGGAGGGCGTGGCCTCGCTCGGCGGCTACGCGGAGATCTTCCTGCGCAACACGCTCGCCTCCGGCGTGATCCCGCAGATCAGCGTGATCCTCGGCCCGTGCGCCGGCGGCGCCGTCTACTCCCCGGCGATCACCGACTTCGTCTTCATGGTCGGCGGGATCAGCCACATGTTCGTGACCGGGCCCAACGTGGTGAAGACGGTCACCCACGAGGAGGTCGACTTCGAGGAGCTGGGCGGGGCGGCGGTCCACGCCTCCAAGTCCGGCGTGGCCCACTTCGCCCACGAGACGGAGATCGAGGCGCTCCGGGCGGTGCGGGCGCTGCTCGGCTACCTTCCCTCCAACAACGCGGAGGCGCCGCCCTTCCGGGCGACGGACGACCCCCCGGCGCGGGCGGACGAGGCGCTGCTGAAGATCGTGCCGGACCGGCCGAACCGGCCGTACGACATGCACGAGGTGATCGGGCGGGTGGTCGACGAGGGGGCGTTCCTCGAGGTGCACGCGGGCTTCGCCCGCAACCTGGTCGTCGGCTTCGCGCGCCTCGGCGGCCGGCCCGTCGGGGTGGTGGCCAACCAGCCGGCCGTGCTGGCCGGCGTCCTGGACATCGACGCGAGCGTGAAGGGCGCCCGCTTCGTGCGCTTCTGCGACGCCTTCGACGTGCCCCTCGTCACCTTCGAGGATGTGCCCGGCTTCCTGCCCGGCGTCGGCCAGGAGCACGGCGGGATCATCCGGCACGGCGCGAAGCTGCTGTACGCCTATTGCGAGGCCACCGTGCCGAAGCTGACCGTGATCACCCGCAAGGCGTACGGGGGCGCCTACGACGTCATGTCTTCCAAGCACATCCGGGGCGATCTGAACCTGGCCTGGCCGACGGCGGAGATCGCCGTGATGGGGCCCAAGGGCGCGGTGGAGGTGCTCTACCGGCGCGACATCGGGCGGGCCGAGGAGCCGGACGAGAAGACGGCGGAGCTGGAGGCCGGCTTCCGGGAGCGCTTCGCCCATCCCTATCTGGCCGCCGCCCGCGGCTTCGTGGACGACGTGATCGACCCGCGGGAGACCCGAGCCCGCCTCATCTCGGGACTGGAGATGCTGACCGAGAAGCGGGATCGGAATCCGCCCAAGAAGCATGGGAACATCCCGCTCTGACCGTGCCGCCCCGCGACCTTCCGCTCTGACCGTGCCGCCGGGTGCCGCTTCGCGCCGATCGGGATCGGCCGCGCTCCGCAAGGTCCTGATCGCCAACCGCGGCGAGATCGCCGTCCGGGTGATCCGCGCCTGCCGGGAGCGCGGCCTCGGATCCGTCGCGGTGTACTCGGAGCCGGACCGCCTGGCGCCGCACGTCCTGCTGGCGGACGAGGCGGTGGCGATCGGCCCCGCGCCGGCCTCCGAAAGCTATCTTTCGGTCGAGCGGCTGCTCGAGGCGGCCGAGCGGAGTGGCGCGGACGCCGTGCATCCCGGCTACGGCTTCCTGGCCGAGAGTGCCGCCTTCGCCCGCGCGGTGGAGGCGGCCGGTCGCACCTTCATCGGGCCGCCGGCCGCCGCCATCGAGGCGATGGGCGACAAGACCGCCGCCCGCGAGCGGATGCGGGCGGCCGGCGTCCCGGTGATCCCGGGGAGCGAGGCGCTGCCGGACGAGGAGGCGGCGGTCGAGGCGGCCGGGCGGATCGGCTATCCCGTGCTGCTGAAGGCCGCGGCGGGCGGCGGGGGGAAGGGGATGCGGACCGCGGAGGACGAGGCGGTCCTCCGCGCCGCCTACCCGCGCGCCCGGCGCGAGGCCCGGCAGGCGTTCGGGGACGACCGGGTATACCTGGAGCGCCACCTCCGCCGGCCTCGGCACATCGAGATCCAGGTGCTCGCCGACGCCCACGGCACGGTCGTGCACCTCGGGGAGCGCGAGTGCTCGATCCAGCGGCGCCACCAGAAGCTGGTGGAAGAGGCGCCCTCGCCGGCCCTCGACCCGCAGGAGCGGGACCGGATGGGCGCGGTCGCCGTGCAGGCCGCCCGGGCGGTTGACTACCGGGGGGCCGGCACGGTGGAGTTCCTGTACGAGGACGGAGCGTTCTACTTCCTGGAGATGAACACGCGGATCCAGGTGGAGCACCCGGTCACCGAGCTGGTCACGGGGGTGGACCTGGTCGTGGAG
>CAZTGV010000139.1:0-5227 GCA_964613475.1 uncultured Gemmatimonadota bacterium | reverse complement strand
GAGAGCACGAGCTCCTCCTCGTCCCAGCGGACCACCTCCGCATCCATGCGGATGATGTTGTTGGCGGTGAGCTCGCCCACGTCGAACGTGGCGGGCTCCGACAGGTAGACGCGCACCCGGTCTCCCCGCTCCAGCGTCGGGAGACCCGTTTCCACGTAGCTGTAGCACCCCATCAGCGCCATCAGGAGCAGCGCGGTCGAGCGGTGTAGATACCGACGCATGACGTTCTCCGCGTGTGCGTAAGGAAGCCCGGCCACGCCCACCGCCCCGAAAGGAGCGGAAGCGCGACCGGGCCTCGGGTTACGGGGCGGGGGGGCACGAAGGCCCTCCCGCTCACCTGGTCAGACCGACCCCGTCAGCAGGCGTTCGGGTCGTTGGCGTTCCGCGCCGGCTGCTGCGCCGCCGTCGGAATGTTCTCGTTCGTCTCTCTCTCGTTCTGGCCGTAGAAGAACCGACCCGGCGGCAGCGGCTGCGCGCCGGCCGGATGCGGATCCAGCGCCGGCAGGCAGGTCCGCTTCCAGTCGTTGAAGTTCTCCATGCTCAGGAAGTTGGCCAGGTACTTCTCGGTGATGATGTTCTGGAGCGTGGGGGCGCCCGGGTTCGGGATCGTGATCCCCCAGTTCTGCTCCTGGCAGGCCACGCCCGCGTTGAAGAACGGGGCGGGGTCCTGTCCGAGGGCCAGCGCCGCCTCCGCCGCGATGAACTGCGTCTCGGCGCAGGTGATGATCGGCTGGTCGTACTCGGGCTGCGCGGGCACGTTCAGGTTGGAGGCGTCCTGCCCCGGATCACCGGCCGGAGTGCCCACCTGCGCGCCGCAGAAGTCGCTGCCGTCCGGGCAGTCCGTGGTCGCCTCGGTGTAGAGGATCGCGAGCCGCGGGTCGTTCCGCTGCTTCAGCGTCTCCACCCCCAGGAAGCCGCCGGAGATGTACCCCGAACGGTCCCGCTGGAACTGGTGCCACAGATTCGCCTCGGTGCTCGCCGTGCTGTTGATCGTGGTCCAGTTGTTATCCGGCGTGTTGATCCCGTTCTGCGCGGCGGCCAAAGCGGCCTGGTACCGCGACGCCCCTTCCGCCTCCGCCCAGTGGAGGTGGAAGCGCGCCTTCAGGCTGTTGGCGACCTGCGTCCAGGCGGCCGGGTTGCCGCCGAAGTTCAGGTCCACCGCGCCCGGGCCCGCCCCGCTACCGGCCAAGTCCTGGATCGCCTGGTCCAGCAGGCTCTGGGCGGCCGCGTACACCTCGGCCTGGGAATCCAGGGTCGGCTGCGTGACCTCCGGGCTCGCGGCGTCCGAGTAGGGGATGTCCCCCCACATGCTGGCCGCCATCCCGAACAGCCACGCCTGGTGGATCTTCAGGATCCCGGCGTACGGCTGCCGGCCCGCCTCCTCGGCGAGGGAGATGGCCTGCTTGAGGTCCACCAGCCCGCCGCCCGTGTAGAGCCCGGAGAACTCCACGTTGGCGTCGGATTCGGAGAGGACGTAGCGGTCCAGCGTCTCGAACTGCCGGTCCGTCCCCTTCATCTGCCGAATCCACATCGACGTGATGCGGTTCAGCTGGCCGGTGGCGTAGAAGTAGCTCTTCACCTGGATCCCGGCGAACAGCTGGTCCACTGTCGCGTTCGGGATCGCGTTCGGGTCGCTCTCGGTGGGCGAGACGAACTCGCAGCTCGCCGCCGAGACCGCGAGGGCGGCCGCCAGCGCTAGGCGGCCCGCCCCTCTCTTGATCCAATCCATGATCTCTATTCCTCCTCTGGTCTCAGCGGACGATGCTCATCTGGAAGACGAAGGACCGGGTCTGCGGGGTGTTGAAGTACTCCAACCCGCGCCCCGTCGTCTGGCCGGTGAGGTTCGACTCGGGGTCCTGACCCGTGTAGTCCGTCCAGGTCTTCAGGTTGCGCCCGGCCGCCGACACCTCGATCCGGCTGGCGCCGCCGATCTTGCTCACCCAGTCCTGGTCGAAGGTGTAGCTCACGGTCACGTCACGGAGCTTCACGAAGCCCGCGTCCTCGATGAACTGGGAGGTGGGGCCGCCGAAGCCGCCGCCGATGTCGATTCCCCAGTTCAGACCGTTGAGGTTCACCTCCTGGCCGGCGCCCGGCCCGGACACGCCGGTCGGGTTCGAGCACACCCCGACCTCGCCCATGGCGGGCTCGCCGCAACCGAAGACGTGCTGCGCGCCCGCGCCGTGCATCGGCGTGGTGAACTCGTGGGTGCCGAAGGTGAACAGCGCGCCCTTCGTCCCGTTCCACATGTCTCCGCCGTGCTTGAAGTCGAACAGGCCGGAGATGCGGAGGTTGTTCATGACCGTGAAGCTGTTCCGGATGCTGGCCGTCCAGTCCGGGTTCGGGTCGCCGATCGCCCGCTGCTGCGGGTCGAGGATCGGGAAGCCGTCGGCGCCGATGTAGATGTCGCCGGCGCTCCAACCCGCGTTCGCCTCATCGATGCTGACGCCGTTCACCGTGCTCCCCCGGCCGAAGCGGACCCAGTCGGGGCCGTACAGCACGCCGAACGGGCACGCCTCGTTGGCCGCGGGGCCGCAGATGTCCTTCACGACCCGGGCCGCGCCGGTGGTGAAGCCGGCCAGACCGAACTGCTCGGCCCCGAGGAGCTCGAGCACTTCGCTGTCGTTCTTCGCCCACTGGGCCGAGACGTCCCACCGGAAGCGCTCCATCCGGACGGGATTCACGTCCAGGGTGAGCTCGATGCCCTTGTTCTGGAACTCGGCGCCGTTCTGCGGCCGGCTGGTGAAGCCCGTGCTCGGGGCCACCGGCAGGAACAGAATCGCGTCCTCGGTCCGCTGGTAGTAGTACGTCGCGCCGACCGACACGCGCGAGTCGAGGAACGCCAGGTCCACGCCGCCCTCGGCCTCCCAGGTCCGCTCGGGCTCGATGCCCTCGTTGCCCTGCGCGCCCTGGCTCACCACGCCCTCGAGACCGGAGTAGATCGTCTCCAGCCCGTTCGGGCTCAGCCAGCCGTCGGTGATCGTGGTGGTCTGGAAGGAGCTCACGTTCGAGTAGACGGGCGGCGCCTTACCGGCCACGCCGTAGGCCACCCGCAGCTTCCCGTAGTCCAGGACGCCGTTGTCCCGCAGGCCTTCGAGCTGCGTGAACTCCCACGCGACGCTCGCCTGCGGATAGAAGAACCGCTCCACGTCCTCGCCTCCGAAGGTGGAGGACGCGTCCATCCGGAGGCCGCCGGACAGGAAGAGCTGATCGTACAGGTCCAGCTCCCCCGTCGCGAAGTAGCCTTCGGTGCGGACCTTGGAGAAGAACTCGTTCGGGATCCGGTCGATCGTGAAGTCGAGCTGGTCGGTCCCGAAGATCAGCGTCTGCCCGTTCACCTGGAACCGGCGGAACTCCTCGTGCCGGAGGTTCTGCCCGACGGTCAGGGTCCCGGAGATCTGATCGGTGAAGGTGTGGCTGCCCGTGGCCAGCAGGGAGTGGTCCACGTTGAACTCCGTCAGGTCCGCCCGGACGACCCGTCCGTTCGGGAAGTCCGAGGAGCTCTTCGGGAACACGGTGAAGCGCTGGTCCGTGTAGTAGTCCGCTCCCAACGTGTACTGGAAGCTCAGCCAGTCGAGCGGGCTCCAGTCCGCCCGCACGTTGCCGAACGTCCGGTCCACGTCGCTCTGGTTGTCGATCTCGTTGGCGATCCAGAACGGGTTGTCGTACCCGCGACCGGAGGCCAGCGAGGTGGGGTTCGGGGTCCGGTAGGAGCGGTGGAAGCCCGTCTCCGGATCCAGATAGGGCAGGTTGTTGAACTCCGGCGGCGTCCGGTAGGCCGCCAGCAGGAGCCCGCTGATGTTCGAGCCCGTCTGCACGAGCTGACCCCGCTGCTGCGTGTAGGCGAAGTTGCCGCCCAGGGTCAGGCCCTCGCCGAACATCTGGGAGCCCTTCAGCCGGGCCGTCAGCTTGTCGAGCCCGTGCGGCCCCACGATGTGGGCATCGTGCGTCGAGTAGCCGCCGCTCAGGTACCAGGTGGTCTGGTCGGCCCCGCCGGCGAGCGTCAGGTCACCCGTGAACCGGTTGCCCGTCTCGAACGCCTCGGAGGCGTGGTCGAACACGTCCGTGCCGAGGCGGCAGTTCGGGTAGCAGTCCAGCTCGGGCCCCCACGAGTAGGGGAGGCTCGCGGCCAGGTTCTGCGTCGGGTTGGCCGGATCCGCCAGCCCGCGGGCGAAGCGCTGGTGCAGCGGCTGGAGCTGCGTGACCTCGTCGAAGGAGTAGGTCGTCTTCAACGTGGCCTGCGTCGCCATGTCGCGGCTACCGGACTTCGTGGTGATCAGCACCGCGCCGTTGGCGCCCGCCGCGCCGTAGATGGCGGAGGCCGCGGGACCCTTGAGGATCTCGATCGACTGGATGTCCTCGGGATTCAGGTCCGCCGCGCGGTTCTGGTACACGGTGCCGGCGACCGTCGACTCGATCGTCGCCGAGCTGTTCGAGATCGGCGTCCCGTCCACCACGAACAGCGGCTGGTTGCCGCCCGACAGGGTGTTGGAGCCGCGGATCCGGATGAAGGCGCCCGCGCCCGGATCACCGGCCGAGCTGGTCACCTCGACGTTCGGGGCCTTCCCCGCCAGCGCCGCGACGACGTTCGTCTCCTGGCTCTGGACGACCTCCTCCGAGGAGACCGTGTTCAGGGTGCTGCCGAGCCGTCGTCGGATCTGCTGCAGACCCTGTCCGGTGGCCACGATCTCGTCCAGCCGGATCGGGTCCAGCTGCAAGGTGAAGTTCTGTGTGATCTGCGCGCCGGGGCGGAGCTGGATCTCCGCCGTCTGGATCCGGTAACCGATCAGCCGCGCCTGCAGCGTGACCTCTCCCTCCTCCACTCGGGCCGCCGGCACCGTCAGGGTATACGTCCCGTCGGAGCCGGTGAGCGTGCCGAGATTGAAGGCGGGAATGGTGATCTGCGCTGAAGCGAGCGACTCGCCGGCCGGACCCGTGACGCGCCCTTGAATGACCGCCTCTTCCTGGGCGGAGAGGGGCGCCGCGTGGAGAAGTCCGACTGCGATCACGGCGAGGAACGCCGCGAAACCGCCGGCCGGACCCCTCAGGGTCCTGAACCAGGCAGGAAACATGGATCACCCTCCTGTGGCAAAGGGGTGTGGCCCGTGCATCGCGTCGGGGCTTTCGCCCCGCTCCCCCGTCCGGGCCTTCGACGGAAGATGTCTGTAAAGCCGGCCGTTCGCCGGTGTTCGTATTCTAAGGAACGTACGGGGAGCCGATTCCGTGACGG
>CAZTGV010000138.1:0-5386 GCA_964613475.1 uncultured Gemmatimonadota bacterium | reverse complement strand
TCGCGATCCGCGAGGGCGGCCGAACCGTCGGCGCCGGCGTCGTCACGGCCATCCGTGACTAGCAGGGGCTTGTCTGGTAGGGCAGGGACCCGATGAGAGAGCAGATCACGCTCGAGTGCACCGAATGCCACGAGCGCAACTATTCGACGACCAAGAATCGCCGGACGCACCCGGAGCGGGTCGAGTACCGGAAGTACTGCCCGCGCTGCGACGGCCACACGACGCACAAGGAAACGCGCTGACGAGACGCCCAGGCCGGCCCCGCGGCGGCCCCGCCACCCGGGGCCGCCGCGCCCCCCACGGAGCGCCGGGGGGAGGGCCGGTCTTCGCGTCGCCGGGCGGCGGAGCCCGACGGGGGATGCCCGACATTGGCCAACATCGTCAAACAGACGCAGCAGTTCGCGGAAGAGGTCCAGGTGGAGATGCGGCGGGTCACCTGGCCGGACCGCGAGCAGCTCCGCAACGCGACGTTCGTGATCCTGGTCTTCTGCATCATCCTGGCCATCATCATCGGCTTGATGGACGCGCTCTTCTCGTGGAGCGTGCGGATGATCGTCGCGATCTTCGGGAGCTGAGATGGCGGAGGTGAGCGAGCGCGCCGTGGACGGGGAGTCCGGCTTCCGCTGGTACGCTCTCCAGACCTACTCGGGACACGAGAACAAGGTCAAGAAGCTGCTGGAGCGGAAGATCGAGGACATGCCGGGCGAGGACGAGGAGAAGCCGATCCGGGAGGTCATCGTCCCCACGCAGGAGGTGGTGGAGATCAAGGGCGGCAAGAAGGTGAAGACCACGCGCCGTCTGTACCCGGGATACGTGCTCGTCCAGATGCGGATGGACCAGGAGACCCAATTCCTGGTGACCAGCGTGCAGGGCGTGATCAAGTTCGTGGGCGGCGGCACCGAGCCGCAGCCGCTCAAGCAGGAAGAGATCAACAAGATCCTCGGCATCAAGGACGAGCTGGAGGAGGCCGGCCCGGAGGAGGAGATCCCCTTCCGCCCCGGGCAGGTCGTGGAGGTGAAGGAGGGGCCGTTCAGCGACTTCAGCGGGACCGTCGAGGAGGTCTTCCACGAGAAGGGGAAGGTCCGGGTGCAGGTGAGCCTGTTCGGTCGACCCACCTCCGTGGAGCTGGATTACACGCAGTTGGAAGGATACTGACGCGGCATGGCTCCTCCGAAGAAGAACGCGGTCGGCTTCATCAAGCTGCAGATCCCCGCCGGGCAGGCGAATCCGGCCCCGCCGGTGGGCCCCGCGCTGGGCCAGCACGGGGTCAACATCATGGAGTTCTGCAAGCAGTTCAACGCGCAGACCTCCGGACAGCAGGGCATGATCATCCCGGTGGAGATCACGGTCTACAAGGACCGCAGCTTCACCTTCATCACCAAGACGCCGCCGGCGGCCGAGCTGTTGAAGAGGGAGGTCGGGATTCCCTCCGGGTCGGCGGAGCCAAACCGGGACAAGGTGGGCAAGGTGACGCGGGACCAGCTTCGGAAGATCGCGCAGATCAAGATGCAGGACCTGAACGCCGCCGATGAAGAGGCGGCGATGCGGATGATCGCCGGGACGGCCCGCTCCATGGGGCTCGAGCTGGCGGACTGAGGGAGGCCGGGGCATGGCGAGGCACGGGAAGCGGTACCGCGAGGCCGCCGCGACGCTGGATCCGCAGGGGCGGCTCGGTCCGACCGAGGCGCTCGAGCGGGTGAAGGAGCTCGCCTACGCGGGCTTCGACGAGACGGTGGAGCTGGCGGTCCGGCTCGGCGTGGACCCGCGGCGGGCGGACCAGGTGGTCCGCGGCACGGTCGTGCTGCCGGCCGGCACAGGCAGGACGGTGCGCGTGCTCGCGCTCACTCGCGGGGAGAAGGCCCGCGAGGCGGAGGAGGCGGGCGCCGACTTCGTGGGGCCCGAGTACGTCGAGCGCATCGAAGGCGGCTGGCTGGACTTCGACGTCGCGGTCGCCACCCCGGACATGATGAAGGATGTGGGGAAGCTGGGGCGGATTCTCGGTCCCCGCGGCCTGATGCCGAACCCGAAGGCGGGCACGGTGACGATGGACGTGGGCCGGGCGGTCCGCGATGCGAAGGCGGGCAAGATCGAGTTCCGGGTGGACCGGAACGGGAACGTCCACGCGCCGATCGGAAAGGGCGGCTTCGCCGTGGAGGACCTGCGGCGGAACCTGGACGCGCTGATGGACGGGATCCTGCGGCAGCGGCCCGCCGCCTCCAAGGGCCGCTACGTCCGCTCGGTCACCGTGAGCAGCACGATGGGTCCGGGCGTGAAGATCGACGAGAACCTCTACCGCGGCTGATCGGTGGGCCGCCGCCGGCCGGGCGCCGGCGGCGGGCGAACCGCACAGGGCGACGGGAAGCCATGAAGCTGGAAGAGAAGAAGCGGATCGCGCGGGAGCTGGCGGAGGAGCTCCGCCAGGCCGGCACGGTCTACCTGACGGACTTCACCGGGCTGGACGTGAAGTCGATCACGGAGCTGCGGGCCCGCCTCCGCGAGGAGGGGATCCGCTACCGGGTCGTCAAGAACACGCTCATGCGACGGGCGCTCGAAGGCATGGAGCTTCCGGACATGGGTCCGCACCTGGAGGGGCCGACCGCCCTGGTGCTCGGCGACGAGGATCCCGTGCTGCCGGCCAAGGTAGTGCGGGACTTCGCGCGCGACCACGAGGACCGGCCGGTCGTGAAGTTCGGGGTGGTGGACCGCCGGCCCGTGCCCCCGGAGACGGTGGCGGAGCTCGCCGACCTTCCGCCGCGGGACCAGCTGCTGGGCGCCATTGCCGGCAGCCTGACCGCCGGGGTGGGCGGGATCGCCGCGGTGCTCTCGGGAGTGATCCGGGACATCGCGTACATGGTGGAGCAGGTCGCCCGGGCGCGCGAAGGCGAACAAGGCTGAGCCGCGCCTGGGCTTCGGCCGCGCGGCACGGGCGCCGGGCGGCACGATGGGGATGCTGGAACGAGGAGCCGAAGAGACACGATGACCAAGATCGACGAGCTGCTGGAGCAGATCGGATCGCTCACCGTCCTCGAGGCGGCGGAGCTGAAGAAGAAGATGGAGGAGACGTTCGGCGTGTCGGCCGCGGCGCCGATGGCGGTCGCCGCCGCGCCCGGCGCCGGGGGCGCCGCGGCGGAGGAGGAGCAGACGGAGTTCGACGTCGTCCTCTCCGGCATCGGCGACAAGAAGATCCAGGTGATCAAGGTCGTCCGCGAGGTGACGAGCCTCGGCCTCAAGGAGGCCAAGGAGGTGGTGGACAACGCCCCGAGCACGGTCCGCGAGGCCGTGACCAAGGAGGAGGCGGAGTCCATCAAGGCGAAGCTCGAGGAGCAGGGCGCCACCGTCGAGCTGAAGTAGGACGGCCACGACGGCGACAGCTGCGACCCGGAGGCCGGCGCGCGGGGGCGCCGCGGAACCTTCCGCGGGGCCCGGTGGTACCCGTATGTCTGCCGTCCGGACCGGGCGGGCCGGGGCCGGCGGCCGTCCTCAACCTTCTCGGTCGGACGCGAAGATCTCCCTCTCTGACGAAACCCTCGGAACCGGACGGGCGCGCGCGGGCGCCGCGTGCCGCGCTCGCGGCCGCGTCATCCCAAGTACCCGGAGGAGAGCATCACGGTGACGACGAACCATCGACCCATCGTCTCGTTCGCCAAGCTGGCTCGGCCCAGCACCATGCCGCACTTCCTGGACGTCCAGCGCCAGGCTTTCGAGCGGCTGCTGCAGGTCGAGCGCCCGCGGGAGGAGCGAAAGGATCTCGGCCTCGAGCGGGTGTTCAACGAGATCTTCCCGATCACCGACGTGAACGAGAACTTCGCGCTCGAGTTCGTGAGCTACAGCCTGGGCGAGCCGAAGTACACGGTCGAGGAGTGCATGGAGCGCGACATGACCTACGCGGCGCCGCTCAAGGCGATGCTGCGGCTGGTCGTGTACGAGACGCTCGGTGACGGCGAGAAGCGGCCCCGGGACATCCTCGAGAAGGAGGTCTACCTCGGGGACCTGCCGCTGCTGACCGATCAGGGGACCTTCGTGGTGAACGGGGCGGAGCGGGTGATCGTGAGCCAGCTCCACCGCTCGCCGGGCGTGGTGTTCGAGGAGAGCATCCACCCGAACGGCACCCGGCTCTACTCGTCGCGGATCATTCCCTTCCGGGGCTCGTGGGTCGAGTTCACGCTCGACATCCACGACGTGATCCATGTCCACATCGACAAGAAGAAGAAGTTCCCGGCCACGGCGCTCCTCCGGGCGTTCGGATACGGCCGCGACACGGACATCCTCGAGCTCTTCTACCGGACCCGCACGGTCGCCGTGGAGGAGGCGGCCGAGGACCGCAGCGCGCGGCGCGAGGTCACGGGGACGCTGCTCGGGGCATCCGTCCCGAACCCGGCCTTCGAAGGGGAGACGGCCACGATCGAGCTGCGCGAGTTCGACCTCGATCCCGAGGTGACGCTGCGGCTCGCCTCCGACGTGACGGCGCCCTCCGGCGACCCGCTCGGGCGGGCCGGCGACCGGCTGGAGCCGCAGCTGGTGGCCCGGCTGCTGGCGGCGGGGATCGAGGAGGTGGAGGCGGTCGACGGTGAGGACGCGTTCGTGGCGGTACGCGGGGACGAGCTCACCGACGAGGCGATCGAGCGCCTCCAGCGAGCCGAGGTGAAGACGGTCGAGGTCTACTCCTCGGCCACCTTCATCGCGATCCGGGGGGGCTTCGAGGACCTCACGATGCGGCGCGACTGGAGCCAGTCTCCGCAGCTCGCCGCCGACGTGGTCCACCCCGACACGGGCGAGGTGCTGGCCGAGAAGGGCGAGGAGTTCGACGCGGAGCTGTTCGACCGGCTGAAGCAGGAGAAGGTCCGCGAGGCGCTCGTCTTCACCGGCGGCCCCCGGGGCGAGTCGCCGCTCATCCGGAACACGCTGGCCAAGGACCCGACGGCGGACGAGGCCGAGGCTCTGCACTCCATCTACTCGCTCGTCCGTCCCGGGGAGGCGCCGAACCTTGAGACGGCCCGGGCGGCGCTGGACCGGCTCTTCTTCAACCCGAAGCGCTACGACCTGGGCCGTGTGGGGCGCCACAAGGTGAACCAGCGGCTGCGGGACGTCTACCGGCTGCTCGAGTTCGACCTGCCGGGGCCGGAGACGGCCGTGCTCGCGCCGTCGGATTTCGTGGCGATCGTCCGTTACCTGATCGAGCTGCACGAGGGCCGCGGCTACACCGACGACATCGACCACCTCGGGAACCGGCGGGTCCGCTCCATCGGGGAGCTGATCGCCAACCAGTTCTCGGTCGGGCTGTCGCGGATGGCGCGGCTGGTCCGGGAGCGGATGTCGATCAACAGCGACCCGGACAAGATGTCGATCGACGACCTGGTGAACGCGCGGACGGTGAGCGCGGTGATCC
>CAZTGV010000137.1:0-5455 GCA_964613475.1 uncultured Gemmatimonadota bacterium | reverse complement strand
ACGATGAGGAAGTAGTCGGCCAGCTCCAGACGGGCGATCACCCCCAGCTCGTGCTCGACCTGCCGGCGGTGGGCCGGGCCGAACGCCGGGCCGTACCGCTCCCGGGCACCCGCCTCGACCAGCCCGCGGAGGAAGCCGTCGGCGTCCCCGCCGCCCGGCACCGGGAAGCGGGGGAGGCGGGGGGCCAGCCTCTCCAGCCGGAAGCGGCAGCGGTCGGCGATCGTCCCGGTGCGCGCCAGCGCGCGGCAGCCGGGGCAGCCGCAGGCGCCCTCCTCCGCCTCCGCCTCCCCTTCCATCGGGACGAAGCGCGACCCGTCCCGGAAGCACCAGCGGGCCCGCATCTGGGCGGCCGACTTCAGGTACCACTCCCCGTTCGGCAGCAGGCGGTCGCCCGCCTCGTCCAGCATCACGTCGTGGCGCAGGCAGGCGAGGACGTCCTGGACGATGCGGTCCCCCGGGCGGGCGTAGCGGGGGGCGTTCACCGGCACCCAGGGGATCCCGGCCCGCTCCGCCCAGCGGAGCCAGGCGGCGCAGCGCCGGGCGTCCTCGGGGAGGCCGTGGTGCTCCAGGGCGAGGTGGAGCCGGCCCGGGAAGAGGGCGCGCAGCCGCTCGATCCACCGCGCCACGGGCGCGTCGGGCGCCGGCAGCCCCTCGGCCGTCCGCAGGAGGCACTGGAGCCCCTCCGTCCGGCCCGCCAGCCAGCCGAGCCGGAGGCGCGGCTCGCCCCGGGGCGCGGAGAGGCGCGCCCGGGTGATGAGGGAGGAGAGGGCGGCGTAGCCCTCCTGGTCCTCGCACAGCAGGACGAGGGAGGCGGTCGCGGAGGCGGACCCCGGATCGGAGGCGGCGGATTCCGCGAGGGGGCAGAGGAGCTCGGCCCCCACGATCGGACGCACGCCGGCCTCCGCGCAGGCGCGGGCGAAGCGCACCGCGCCTCCGAGGTCGAACCGGTCGGCCAGCGCCAGGGCGGGCAGGCCGATCTCGGCCGCCCGCTCCGCCAGCGCCTCGGGGGTGGAGGCGCCGTCCAGCAGCGAGAAGGCCGAGCGGGCCGCCAGCTCCACGAAGGAGGGGCGCGCCTCTAGTCCCACCAGCCGTGGAGCCACCAGCCGCCTCCGTCCGCGCCGTCCCGGACGCCTCTCCCGATGCCGTCGGCGCCTCCGTCCACGGCTTCCTTGGCGCCTCCCTCGGGGCCTCCGCCCCCGTTCGCCCCGGAGGCTCGGCGCCGGGAAGCCGAGCGGAAGATCCACAGCAGCTCCCCCTCCTCGGTCAGGAGGCGGTGGTACTCGCGGCCGTACGGGGCACGCCACCAGTCCCCGGAGAGGCGCTCGGGGCCCTCGGCGGCGACCACCGCGTGGCGTCGGCCGCCGTCCCACACCTCGCTCGGACGACCGCCGACCGTCCGCACCCGGAGCGGGCGGGGACGGGGGAGGAGCCGCAGGGTCGGCGGAAGCGTCGTCTCCGGGCCCCCGGCCCCCGCCCCCTCCGGGTGAACGGGCTCCGCCGTCGACCGCGGGTCGCCGGGACCCGCCGGCTCCGGTGGACCGGGGGGCGGGCGCTCCCGGCGGCGGGGCGCCGGCGCCCAGCGGTTCCGCCCCTCGGGCCGGTGGTCCGGTCGCGGGCGCGGGACGGCGACCGCCTCCTCGCCCAGCCGGCCCCGCAGCCGCGACAGGGCGCCATCCACCGCCAGGGGATCCCGCGGCTCGCGGGCGAAGAGGTCCCGCTGCCGGGCCTCCCCGGGCGTCCGGACGGGCACCCGGAGGGCGAGCGCCCGGACGGGGGCGGAGAGACCCCGCGCCGCCGCACCGAGCCCCGCGCGCGGGCCCCATTCCCCGCCGCCGGACTCCACCATCCGCTCCAGGGCGGCCCGGCAGAGCTCGAACAGCGGCTCCTCCCGCGCGGTGGGACGCGCCGGGACCACGGGGGCGGTCCGGCGAGAGCCATCCTCCAGCTCCAGCCACACCTCCAGGCGCTCGGCGCACCGCGCCTCGGCGGTCAGGTCCGCGCGGACTCGGGCGAGGAGCCGTCGCAGGAGGAAGAGGAGGGGCTCGAGCTCGGTCACCGGCCCGTCCAGCTCCACGGAGACGGCGGGGACGTCCTCCGTCGGAACGGGGAGGAACGGCTCCTCCTCCTCGCCCCGGGCCAGCCGGAGCGCCCGGAGCCCGGGGGCGCCGAAGCGGGCCTCCAGCTCGGCCGGGGCACGGTCGGCCAGCTCCCCGATCCGCCGGAAGCCGAGCGCGACCAGGGTCTCCCGGAGGTCCGGGGAGACGGGGAGCCGGACGATCGGGAGGGGCGCGAGGAAGTCGCGGTCCCGACCGGGGAGGACGAGGACCGCCCCGGCGCGGGCCAAGCGGGCCGCCATCTCCGCCGTGGCGCCCGTGTCGGCCACCCCGACCCGGACGCGGGCGAGGCCCGCCTCCCCGGCGACCCGCCGGATCCGGTCCACCAGCGCCCCCTCGCCGCCCCGGCGGCCCCACCCCCGCGCGTCCAACCGGCAGGCGCCGGAGGCGGCCTGGGCCACCCGGGGAGAGGCGTCCAGGAGGGCCGCGGCCAGGCGGTGCCCACGCGGCCCTTCCGCGAGGACGGCCGCGATCCGCACCCCTCCCGGGACCCGGCTCACCGGGGGCCCTTGCGGTCCCGCGCGGCGGGGCGGGGACCGCGGTCGGGCGGGCGCGGGCAGAGGAGCGGGACCTCCGCCGACCGCCCCTCGCCCAGCTCGACCCATACCGGGCGGAGGGGAGGCAGGAAGACGCCGAACGGCGGCGCCCGGAGCGGCTCCAGGCGACCCGGACGGAAGCGGAGGCGGAGGGCGGCCACCGGCAGGGGCCCCAGCACGATCCACACGGCCCCGGCCTCCTCCGCCAACCGCTGGAGCCGCACCGCCGGCCCCCGGCGGAGCGCGGCCGGCGCGTGGGAGGGGGCGCGATCACCGCGCGGCGCGAGGGTCCCTGTCTCGCCCGTGTCCAGGGCCACCGCTCCGAAAGCCCCGCTGCGGAGGAGGACGTCCGCGCACCAGGCGGCCTCGCGGGGCTCGGGGGGGCGGACCACCCAGAGCGATCCGGCCGTCTCCAGGCCGGTCCAGTCGGGAGCCCACAGGGTCCGGCCGCCGTCCACCAGCGCCACCGGCTCCCCCTCGCGGAGGCGCCGGGCGAGGGCCGCCCGGAGGAGCGCCGTCTTGCCGCAGGAGCGGGGGCCGAGCCATTCGACGGACCGCCCGCGGGGGAGCCCGCCCCCCGGAAGGAGGCGGTCCAGGGGGGCGATCCCCGTGGGGGCCGGCGCGCGGTCGTGCGGGCGGGACGACAGGTCGCCCACCCGTCGCTCCAATTCCTTCAACACCGCTGACCGCATGCGCTTCCGTGCTTTCTACGCCCGTGCCGGTAACCCGAACAAAACCCGAAGACAGGAGCGCAAACATAATGCCCGGACGGGGCGAGGCAAGGGAGCGAGAGTGCAAGCGGCCTTTACGAGGTCGGGAGGCCTCGGGGGGACCGGCGGGGAAGCCCGGGGCTCCTTACGAGCCGGTCGACAGCTCCGCGGCGCGGCGCGCGGCGCGGCGCGCCTCGTCCTCCCGGCCGGCGGCCCCGAGCGCCCGGGCGAGCCCGCGCCAGGCCTCGACGTCGTCCGGGGCCAGGTCCGTCGCGCGGCGGTACCGGCGGACCGCGTCCATCGGACGGTCCCCCCACAGCTCCGCGAAGCCGAGGGCCTTCAACACGTCCACCCGGGAGGGGTCCCGGACCTCCGCCCGCCGGAGGACGCGCGCCGCCTCCGCGTGGCTGCCGGACCGGGTCAGGTGCTCCCCGTAGGCCAGGAGGAGATCGACATCCGAGCCGCCGCGCTCCAGCAGCGCCTGGAAGAGCGCCTCGGCCCGGGCGAAGCGGCCCTCGCGCGAGGCCCGATCCGCCTCCTCCCGGGCGGCCGCGGGGTCCTCCACCGCGATCTCTCCCGGGCCGGAGCCGGCGGTCCCGCCCTCCCCGGACGCGGTGGGCCGCGACGGGGCGGTCGCGTCGACGCGGCGTTCGTCGCCTTCGTCGGAGCGGCGGCCGGCCTCCTCGCCGGAGCGGTGACCCTCGTCCCCGCCGGAGCGCGCCTCCTCGGCGCCCAGCTGGGGATCGAGGCCGGAGGAGCCGACCCGGACCTCCACCACGTTGTCGCCGCGCACGGCACCCTCCGGGGCCACGACCGTGAACACCCGCAGGCCCGGCTCCGGGCTGGGCGGGATCCGGAAGGTGGCCCGTCCGTCGGCCCCCGTGGTGGCGGTGTCCACCACCCCGCCGGTCTCGCCGGGTCGGCCCTGCTGGAGGGCGAGCCGCACGGCGCGGGCGGGCGTCGCGCCGTACGTGAGCTCGGCCGTCACCCGCGCCTCCTCGCCGGCGGAGACCTGGACCCGTCTGGGGGAGATGAAGAGGGTGGCGACCGCCGCCTCGTCGCCCGGGCCGGCGTTCGCGGGGGCGCCATCCGGCGCCGGGCTCTGGGCCCGCGGGGGCTGGGGACGCGCGGCGTTCTCCGCGGGGGCGGATCGCGCGCATGCCCGGATCGCCCCCATCACCGCGTCGCCGGCGCCCAGGGAGCGGAAGCTCTGCAGGTCGCGGTCGGTCGGCCGGAAGCTGAGGCAGCTTCGGCGCACCATCTCGGCGACCTCCGGCTGCGTGTACGTGCCGCCGCTGAGCAGGCGCACCACGTCGCTCTTCTGGAGCGGCGTGGCATCCTGGCCGGACGCGGACACGGCGCCCACCAGCAGGAGCGGGACCGCGAGCCATCCTCGCCGGAGCCGAGCAGTCAAGGATTCCACCTCCCTAGAGCATACACCTCACTCGGGCCGCGCACACCCCGAGGCGTCGAAATGCCGGTCCACTTCCTCCATCCTCCGGGCCGCTTCCTCGTACCGCTCGGTGGGCGCGGCGGAGGCCTGGTCCCGCAGGCGCACGAACGCCTCGGAGGCCCCGACGAACGCCTCGTCGACCGAGCGGTAGCCGATCCCCAGCCCCTCGCAGCCGATGCGGCCGAGGTCGAAGTCCGAGCTCCGTTCGTCGTACGCCTCCACGCTGCTCGAGAACGCGGCGACCGCCCGGTCGAACGCCGCCGCGCGCTCCCGCTCGGTCGCCGCGGCACCCTCGCCCTCCCCGGCGCCCGCCTCGGCGGCGGGCCGCTCGGCCGCCTCTCCGAAGAACCCCTCCGGCCGGTCGATCACCCGATCCCAGAGCAGCCAGCCGCCGAGCAGCACCAGCAGGATGACCCCGAGGCGGAACAAGGTTCCGCGGTGCTCGTCCCAGCGGTCCCACAGGCCCGGCCCCTCGTCGGCCGGGAGGACGAGAGGGACCTCGGACGGATGCCCGGACTCCAGCGGACCGGGTCGGCGCGGGCCGGCCGGCGGGCGGCCCGCTCCGGCCGGCTCGCCCCGCCCGGGCTCACCGCGGCCCGGTCCGCCGCGCCCGGGTCCGCCACGCCCCCGTCCGCCCGGCCC
>CAZTGV010000136.1:0-5509 GCA_964613475.1 uncultured Gemmatimonadota bacterium | reverse complement strand
AGAACCTCCTAACTCGGCCCCTGACACCCGCTTGCGGGTGGCCAGGGGCTGAGTTCATCTAGGCCTGGACGCAGATCCGGCCCCCGTCCTTGGAACCGTTCCCGAAGCGCCGCCACCCCCTCCGTCGCCCTCGACCCACCCATGCCCTATGCTCTCGACCCGTCCCCACGACCGCGTCGCCGGCAGGCGGGTCCGAAGGTCGAGCGCCCGCGCCCCCATGGCGCCCGCACGAGGCGGAGCTCGTCCCCGGGCGGGCATGTCGCGGGCGGAGCGAGTTTTTAAAAAAGCTCGTGTGGAAAAGGATGTGGAGAAACTGTCGAAAAAATCTGGAAAATGAGGCAGGCGGGCGATCGGTCGGGCCTCGGCGCCGGCCCGGCCGCGCCACCGTGCCCACCGGGTCCACGGGACATCAGAAGGTGATGCCCGGAGGGCAAGGCCCGGTCCGGCCCGGCGCGCGGCGGCGCGCGGTCCGGTGGGGCCCGACGCCGTGAGGGTCGTCGTCCAGCGGGTCACCCGAGCGGAGGTGCGGGTGGAGGGGCGCCGGGTCGGACGGATCGGCCGCGGGCTGCTGGTGCTGGTAGGCTTCGGCCGGGAGGACGCGCCGCCGGAAGGATCGCGGGACCCCGATGCCGCCGGGCTCTCCGGGGGCTCCGATGGGTCCGGGGGAGGAGCGGTCGAGGAGCGCCTCGTCTGGATGGCGGAGAAGCTGTGGGGACTCAGAGTGTTCGCGGACGAAGAGGGGCGGATGAACCGGTCCACCGAGGACGTGGGCGGCTCGCTCCTCCTGGTCTCCCAGTTTACCCTGTACGGGGATGTGTCCCGCGGGAGGCGCCCCTCCTTCGTGGAGGCGGCCGCGCCCGAGATCGCCGAGCGGCTCTACGACCGCTTCGTCGAGGTCTGCAGGGCGCGGGGCGGTCCGGTCGAGACCGGCGAGTTCGGGGCGCTCATGGAGGTGGAGCTGGTGAACGACGGCCCCGTCACCCTGATCGTGGAACGATAGGCGCCATGGCTCTCGGCCGGCGTCCGCCCCCGTACCGGATCGGCGTGATCGGCTCCGGCGATGCGGCGGGCGAGGCGGTCGAGGTCGCCCGGCGCGTCGGCCGGGCGGTGGCGCGCGCCGAAGCCGTGCTGGTGTGCGGGGGCCTCGGCGGCATCATGGCCGGGGCCGCGGAGGGGGCGGCCGCGGAAGGAGGGCTGGTCGTCGGGTTCCTGCCGGGCGAGGACGAGCAGGTGGCCGCGCCCGGCGTCACGGTCCCGGTCGCCACCGGGCTGGGCGAGGCGCGAAACGTCCTGGTGGTGCGCGCCTCCGAGGCGGTGGTGGCGATCGCGGGCGGCTGGGGCACGCTGAGCGAAGCGGCCTTCTGCCTAAAGCTCGGCGTGCCGCTGGTGGGCGTCCGCCCCTGCCTGCCGGAGGAGCTCCCGATCGAGCGGGTGGAGGAGCCGGCCGCGGCGGTCGCCCGGGCGCTCGAGCTCGCCCAGGCGCGGCGGCGGGAGCGCGGCTCCGGGAGCGCCCCTTCGTGACGTACGTCTACCTGTTCGGCGGCATCCTCCTCGTCCTGCTCGCGGTGGTGGTCGCCGCGGCGCTCCGGGAGGGGGGCGGCGAGGCGGCCGAAGAGGGGGGCGCCGGCTCGCCGGGCGAGCGCTTGGAGGCGACCCTGGAGGCGCTGCGCGAGGTGGAGTTCGACTACCGGACCGGCAAGCTGCCCGAGGAGGAGTACCGGGCGCTCCGCCGCCGGTGGGGTCGGCGCGCGCTGCGGGCCCGCGCCGAGCTCGTGGAGGTCGAGGGGCCCGGCGCGCCCGAGGTCGAGGGGGGCGAGACGCCCGCCGGCGAGGCGCCGCCGTCCGGGGGCGCGGCGGGCGGGGCCGAGCCCGGGGGGCGGAGGTGAGCGGGCCGCCGGACGCGCCGCCGGTGGACCTGCGCAGCGACACCGTGACCCGTCCGACCCCGGCGATGCGCGAGGCGATCGCCCGTGCGGAGGTGGGGGACGACGTGCTCGGGAAGGACCCGACGGTGGGGCGGCTCGAGGAGCGGGTGGCGGAGCTCCTCGGCAAGGAGGCCGCCCTCTTCTTCCCCTCGGGCACCATGGCCAACCAGGCGGCGATCCTCCTCCACACCCGCCCCGGCACCGAGGCGGTCTGCGAGGCGGAGGCGCACGTCTTCCACTACGAGATGGCCGACGTCGCCATGCTCTCCGGCGTGCAGCTCCGGATCGTCCCCTCGGAGCGAGGGCGGGTGGAGGCCGCGGCGTACGCGGCCGCCGTCCGGCCGGACAGCCCGCACCTGCCGACGACCTCGCTCCTCTGCGTGGAGAACACGCACAACATGCACGGCGGGGTGGTCGTCCCCCTCGCCTCCCTGCGGGCGATCCGCGAGCTGGCGGCCGGGCGGGGCCTGCCGGTCCACCTGGACGGCGCCCGGCTGTGGAACGCGTGGGCGGCGACCGGGACCGCCCTGGACGAGTGGGCGGACTGCGCCGACACGGTGATGGTCTCCCTCTCCAAGGGACTCGGGTGCCCCGTCGGCTCGGTGCTGGCCGGCCCGGCGGCGCTGATCGAGCGCGCCTGGACGGTCCGGAAGCGGCTGGGAGGCGGGATGCGCCAGGTGGGAATCCTGGCGGCGGCGGGGCTCCACGCGCTGGATCACCATCTGGACCGCCTGGAAGAGGACCACCGCCGCGCACGGCGTCTGGCCGCCGCCTGCCGGGAGGTGCCGGGGCTGGAGGCCGACGAGCCGGAGACGAACATTGCGATGATCCGAGTGGGAGCGCGCGCCGGGCCGGGCGCGGAGGCGCCGGAGGAGGGCGAGGGAGAGGGACCGCCGCTGGACCCGGCCGCGCTCTCCCGCGCCCTGGCGGAGCGCGGTGTGTGGATTCTGCCGGCGGGCCCGGACCGGCTTCGGGCGGTCACCCACCTGGACGTCGACGACGCCGGGATCGAGCGGGCGGCCGCGGCGCTCGCGGAGGCGGTCGGGGAGGTGGGCCGCTCCGGCTGAGCGCCGGGTCGGCCGCCGGGTCGACGCTCCGGCTGAGCGCCGGGACGGCCGCCGGTTGACGTTCCGTTCACGGGGTTCACTACGTTTGGGCGGCACGGCTCGCGGAGCGGCCTCGGACGGGTCCGAGGCGGACCCGAAGAAATTGCGAAGGTGGGCGTGTCCCGCTATGCTGCGTGTGGCCGCGCGGTCCGCGCCGCCTGGCGGCTTTCGGCGGGGCGCCCAGGACGCTCGAAGCAGGCGAACACACCACGAAGGACGGGGAGGCGAGCTCGATGGCTCCGGAGATCAGCGAGGACCGGAAGAAGGCGCTCTCGGTGGCGATCAACCAGATCGAGCGCGCCCACGGGAAGGGGGCCATCATGCGGCTCGGCGCCGAAGGGGCGCGCGTCCAGACCCCGGCGATCTCGACCGGCGCCCTCAGCCTGGATGCGGCGGCCGGGATCGGGGGGATTCCGCGGGGGCGGGTGACGGAGATCTTCGGGCCCGAGGCCTCCGGGAAGACGACCTTGACCCTCCACATCATCGCCAACGCCCAGCGGGACGGGGGCGTGGCCGCCTTCATCGACGCCGAGCACGCCCTGGACGTGAACTACGCCGAGCGGCTCGGGGTGGACGTGGAGAACCTGCTCGTCTCCCAGCCGGACACCGGCGAGCAGGCGCTGGAGATCGCCGAGGTGCTCGTCCGCTCCGGCGCCCTCGACGTGGTGGTGATCGACTCGGTGGCCGCCCTGGTGCCCAAGGCGGAGATCGAGGGCGAGATGGGGGACTCCCACGTCGGCCTCCAGGCTCGTCTGATGTCCCAGGCGCTGCGGAAGCTCACCGGCGCCATCGGCCGCTCCCAGACCGCCGTCGTGTTCACCAACCAGATCCGCGAGAAGATCGGCGTCATGTTCGGGTGCTTCCAGTACAACACCCGCGTCACCCTCGCCGACGGAACGAGCGAGAAGATCGGCAAGATCGTCAATCAGAAGCTCCCGGTGGAGGTGCTCTCCTACGATCCGGCGACCGGGAAGGTCGAGCCGCGGCGGGTCGTGAGCTGGTTCGACAACGGGAGAGCCGAGCGGTTCCTGCAGTTCGAGGTGGAGGGCGGGCCTTCGGGTCGCCGTCGGTTCGCCGCGACCGAGAACCACCTGATCTTCACGCCCGATGGTCCACGCCCGGCGGGCGAGCTGCGGGAAGGAGACGAAGTGCTTGCGCAGGTGGAGGACTACGCCCTCACGGAGGACCAGATGCAGGTCGTTCTCGGGGGCGCCCTCGGGGACGGCTCCCTCCGTAGGACCGGCGCGCATTCTGCCCACTTCCGAATCGGACACGGAGAGCGCCAAACGGAGTACGCTGGCTGGAAGCACTGGATGCTCCAGCCCTTCTCTCGACCGCTGGGTCCGGTTGGAAAAGGCATGGGTTTCGACACGCTCTCGATGCCCGTTCTGGAAGAGGTCCGCCGGGGGCTGTACGAGGAGGGGTCGCGGACGGCGACGACGACCCTGTTGGATCGACTGGATGCGCGCGGCGTCGCCGTCTGGTACGGAGATGATGGGTCGTTCGGGGGCTCGTACGACCGGTGGGGGAACGGGAAGGCGGTCCTCTACAACAAGTCGCTGATCCCGGAGGCCAGGGCCAGGGTCCAGGCGCTCTTCGAGCGTCTCGGTGTGGGGCGTCCCCGAGACGACGGACGCGGCTTCTGGTTCGGCTCGGAGCAGACCGCGCGTCTTCACGAGCTCGTCGCGCCCTTCCTGCACCCTTCCTTGGCGTACAAGCTCCACCCGGATCGGCGGGGACGGTTCGCCTGGGAGCCGGACCTGAGCGACGCGCACCTCAACGGCACGCGCCTGGCCAACCGGCGGCGGGTTCGGGCGGTGCCCGCCAAGGTCGTCCAGCGCTACGTGAAGCCGCGCACACGCTCCATGCGCCGCTTCGACATCGAAGTGGAAGGGAACCACACGTACATGGTGGACGGGGTGGTCGTCCACAACTCGCCGGAGACGACGAGCGGCGGGCGGGCGCTCAAGTTCTACGCCTCCTTGCGCCTCGACATCCGTCGGATCGCCTCCATCAAGGAGGGGAACGACCACGTCGGGAACCGCACGCGCGTGAAGATCGTGAAGAACAAGTGCGCGGCGCCTTTCAAGCAGGCCGAATTCGACATCATGTACAACGAGGGGATCAGCCGGGAGGGCCTCCTGGTGGACCTGGGCGAAGAGAACGGGATCGTGAGCCGCGCCGGAGCCTGGTACTCCTACGGCGACGACGTCCGCCTCGGGCAGGGACGGGAGAACGCGAAGGCCTTCCTCAAGGAGAACCCGGATCTGGCCGAGGAGATCGAGGCCCGCATCCGGGAGAAGCTCGGGATGCCCGCCCGCCGCGCCGCCGAGGCGAACGGTGAGGAGGCGAACGGGGAGGAGGCGGTCGAGGAGGAGCGGGAGAAGGAGAAGGCATCGTCGTAAGCCTCCCGCCGCGCACCGGCTTCCGGCGCCCCCCGCCGCGGTGCGCCTTCCGTCCGGGCCGGCGCTGACGTGA
>CAZTGV010000135.1:0-5513 GCA_964613475.1 uncultured Gemmatimonadota bacterium | reverse complement strand
GGCGCTCGGCAACCTGGGCGTGGTGGCGCTGGAGGAGGGACGGCCCGGGGAGGCGCTCGGCGCCTTCCGGGCGGCGCTGGAGGAGGACCCGGCGGCGGTGCGGGTCCGGTACGGGGAGGCGGCGGCCCTGCGGCTGCTCGGCCGGGCGGAGGAGGCGGAGCGCTCCGCGGCGGAGGCGCTGGAGCGGCACCCGCGCTACGTGGCCGCGCGCCTGCTGCTGGCGCTCATCCGCCGCGAGCGCGATGACGAGGCCGGCGCCGAGGAGGCGCTCCGGCCGCTGCGGGAGGAGGGGGAGGAGCCGGAGCCGCTGCTGGAGCGTCTGCGCGGGCGGTGGAGCGCCCCGGCGGACGGCGACTCCCGCGAGCCCGGCGACTCGGCCTCGGCGGAGAGTCCGCTCAGCCGGTCGCCAGGAGCGCCACCCCCGCCACGATGATCGCCGTCCCGACCAGCCGCTCCCGCAGCCGACCCTCCCTGAAGAGCGCGGCCCCGAGCAGCACGCTCACCAGCGCGCCGCTCCGCTTCACCGTGATCACGTAGGCGGCGAGCGTCCGCCGGAGCGCCTCCATCTGGCAGATGAACATGAGGCCGAACAGCAGCCCCTGTCCCACCAGCAGGAGGCGGCTCCCGGGCGCCAGGGCGTCACGCAGGCCACCGCCCTTCCAGGCGACGAGCGGCAGGAAGGCCAGCGTGAGTCCGCCGGTGAGGAGCGTGCCGTAGAACGGGGTGGACGCGTTGGTGACTGCCACCCGGTCCACCGCGCCGCTCACCGCCCAGATGAGCGCCACTCCGAGCATCCGCCGCGCCCCGCGGTCCCGGAACAGGGCCGCGAACGGCGCCAGCCAGCCCGCCTCCCGGGCGGAGAAGTTGAGCAAGTAGACCCCGACCACGACCAGGCCGATCCCGCCGGCTCCGGCGAGGTCCGGGAGATCCCCGAGCAGCAGCCACTCGACCGGGATCAGGAAGAGGGGCGTCAGGGCGAGCAGCGGGACGATGAGTCCCAGGTCGCCGTGGTGGAGCGCCGAAACGTAGAGATAGAAGGAGAGGACCGAGAGCGACACGTTGGCGGCGAGCGCGGGCCAGAAGGCGGTCCCGACCTCGGCCGGGGGCCCGACGGCCAGGAGGTAGACCCCGAGCAGCGGAAGGGAGAAGGCGAACAGGGCCCAGGCGGCGGCCAGCTGCGAGACCCGGCCGGTGAGCGCCTTGGACCAGGCGCCCTGGACTCCGTAGAAGAAGGCCGCGCCCCCGGCGAGGAGCAGCCAGGTCACGGGGCGCGGCCTCCGCGCCGGACCGGGGTGTCAGGCGTCGGGCTCGTCGCCGCCGCCGTGCTCGCTGTGCTCGTCGGTAGCGCCGCCACCGTGGTCGTCTTCGTCGGTGCGGGTGCCGTGGCCGTCGGCCCCGTCGCTCTCGACGCCTTCCCCGCCCTCCGAGCGCTCCCCACCCCCGGCGTGGCCTTCACCGTGGCCGTGCCCGCCGCCCCGGAACGGCTCCTCGAGCGTGTTCCGGAGGTCCTCGACGTAGGCCTGGTCGTGGCGGTCGAGCGGCGGCCACTCCACATTCCCCGACGCCAGCACGACGCCCCCGATCGCGCCCATGCCGCCGTCGGGCGCCGGTCGGTCGGTCGGATTGTGGTACTCCACCTCGATCCGGTAGACGTGGTCGCGGTGGATCCGCACGCCGCCCCGCCACCAGAGACGGCCGCTCGGCAGGCGGCTCACCCGGCCTCGCTCGTCCCGCTGGGGCTCGCCCTCCCAGATCGTCTTCCCTTCCGTCAGGTCGATCAGGCGGAGGCTGGTCGCGTAATCGTGGACGTGGCCGCCGATCGCCAGGATGCGCGCGTCGATGGCGGGGCTTCCCTCCCACGCGCGCCCGTGACGTCCCGGCGGGAGGGAGAAGGACTTCGGGCCGACGAAGCCCATCACGTCCAGGTAGAACGGAAAGACCGGGCGCGGCTCGATCCGCCGCTCCTCGGCCGTGCTGTAGAACAGCGTGACGTGCAGGTAGGCGCCCTCGAGGTCGCGGTCGGTGGCGTTCGCGAACATGGTGACGATCAACAGCCGCGTGCCCGCCTCCACCGGGTAGCCGAGGAGCCGGGGCAGGTCCTGGCGCCGCGTCTCGCGGCCGGCGGCCATCACCCGCCGCGCCACCGGACCGAACAGCTCGCGGCGGTCCGGGTCGATCAGGTTCACGTGGTGCAGCGTGCGCTCGGGGAGCGGCCGTCCGGCGGCGTCCCGCATCTCCCACTCGAAGCCGTGCAGCCAGCCCGAGATCGGCAGGCTGACGAGCTGGATCGGGAGGCGGAGGTGGCCGCCGTCGGCCGGAAGCTCGACCGGCCCGACCACGATCTCCACCTCGTCGCGCTCCGGGTGGTCGATCACCCGCGCGAGCTCCGCGCCCTCGGGGAGGGCCGGCGGCCCGGACCCCTGCGCGGCGAGCGGGGAGGGACCGAGCCCGACCGCCAGGAGCGGGACCGCCAGGAGCAGCGCCAGAAGCGCGAATCCCGGGCGCGCGGGACTCGGGCGCGCGGGGGCCGTCATCCAGCGGGTCGACCGCCCCGCGCGGCTCCGTCCGATCACTCGGGCGCCACCTCTTCCGAGACCAGGAAGCTCTCGACGAGCGCCTCGTCCTCGTACTGGTCCAGGACCGTCCGGGCGGGCACGTCCTCTTCGATCCGGAGCCACGTCTCCCGCGGCGCGGCCTCCGGAGCGGACACGGGCTCGAATCGGATGCGGGCCCAGTGCCACGGGTCCGCCTCCTCCCGCGAAGCCGCGATCGGCAGGGCGCGTACGCGCCAGCGTTGGCCGTCGATGTCGAGGATGCGCTCCGGGTCCGGGCGGCCGCTCCGTTCCTCCATGGTTCGGAAGGCCGCCCCTCCGGTCAGGCGGGGGGAGGGACGTCGAACTGGCGGTAGTTCTTCCCGACGAACTCCTTCCACTGGTCGGGGACCTCGTCATCCGGGAAGATCGCTTCCACCGGGCACTCGGGCACGCAGGCGCCGCAGTCGATGCACTCTTCGGGATGGATGTAGTACTGGTCCTCGCCCTCGTAGATGCAGTCGACCGGGCAGACGTCCACGCAGGACGCGTCCTTGGTCCCGATGCAGGGCTGCGTGATGATGTATGTCATCGATGATCCGTTCGGGTCGATTCCGGCGGCAGGCCGAACGCGCGGGCCGCCTTCGGACAGCTAAAAATACCGGCCGCGCGCGGCCGGTGCAACGCGAGGGAGGGCGTGAGAAGGGCCCGAGATGGGCGCGAGGAAAGGGCCTGTGGGGCGGTGGGAAACCGCCGGGAACCGCCGGATTCCGCGGGGTAGGAAGAAGCGCGAGCCGCCCTCCGGGTCGGCTCCTCCCGGACGGATCGAACGGGCGTGGAGGCGCCCGGCATATGGGCGTACGGCACCGGCGGATCCGCTCCGCCCTCCTCCTCGGCCTGTTCGCGCTCGCGAGCCTCGCGCCCGCCGCGGCCGGAGGCGCGTCCGCCTCCGGCGGGTCCGACCTCGTCCCGACGTCCTTCGCGCCCCGGCCCGCCGCGGCGCTCACGGCGTTCTCCACAGGGGTCCAGGCCCGGGTCCCGAGCCTCGACGGGCCGTTCGGCCCTCGTGGCGCCCCAGGCTCCGACGGCGCGCCCGGCTCCGCGCCGGGCCCCGATACCCACCGCGCCCGGCCGGGGGCGGTCGGGCCGGGGCCCGAGCTCCGTCCCGGCGAAACGGTCCTGGCCGGCCCTCCCGACGCCCCGGCGCGGGACGCACTCTCCCGCCTCCGCCCGGCCCGCATCGGCCGACTCTCCTCTCCCAGCACCGCGCCTCCGGTCTCCGAGCGGCTGTTCACGCTCGACTGATCGGCGCGGGCCTTCGGGCCCGCCCCGGGGCGTCCCGGTCCTCGAGGAGTCCGACCGACTCCGAGCGACCCCGACCGGCGCCCCGGAGAGGCACGTCCAGGGAACGCAAGGAGAGATCACGATGCACGGTGGATCGATGCTCGGCTGGTGGTGGACCGTCCAGGAGGCCGTCGGACGGGCCCAGGAGGTGGGACGGGCGGCGGCGGACGACGAGTCCCTGACCTTCGGGGAGGTGCTGGCGGACATTCCGCACGACGGCGCGGCGTTCACGCTCTACGCGATCGTCGCCTTCTCCGTCTTCCTGGTGTGGTGGGGCCATCGAAACGCCGGACGCGACCGGGAGGGCGTCCACCCGATCCGGGACGAGTCCGGACGCGAGGTGCGGTCCGGGGAGGATCCGCGCCGACCGGCCGCCTGATGAGCCCCGGGACGGAGGGGCCGCGCCGGAACCGATTTCGGTGGACTCGGCTCGCCGGGTCGGGTATGTTCCGAGGCTCCGACGGCCCGCCGCGGCCCCGCTCCGCGATCGGCCGAAAGGCCGGGCGGAGCGGTCGTTGCGGGCCGATCCGACAAAGGGACCGAGACCGGAAACCGGAGTTCGATGAGAGAGCTGAGCATCCTACAGCCGAACGGCGGTGGAACGGCGGCGCTCGCCCCCTCCGCCGACGAATGGCCCGGCCGGAAGCCGCGCTGGCTCAAGGTCCGGGCCCCCGGCGGCCCCAACTATCGGCGGCTCAAGTCGCTCATGCGCGGGCTCGACCTCCACTCCGTGTGCGAGGAGGCGCACTGTCCGAACATCGGAGAGTGCTGGGAGGCGGGGACGGCCACCTTCCTGATCATGGGCGAGCTGTGCACCCGCAACTGCCCCTACTGCGCGATCGCGCACGGGCGGCCCGAGGAGCTGGACGAGGACGAGCCGCGCCGTGTCGCCGAGGCGGTGGCCGAGCTGGGGCTCAGCCACTGCGTGATCACTTCGGTGGACCGGGACGACCTGCCCGACGGCGGCGCGAGGATCTTCGCCGACGTGATCCGGGAGATCCGGCTCCGGCTGCCCGACTGCTCGGTCGAGGTGCTGACGCCCGACTTCCGGGGGGACCCCGATGCGGTGCGCGCCGTGATCCGGGCGCGGCCCGACATCTTCAACCACAACATGGAGACGGTGCGGCGGCTGCACCGGACCGCGCGGCCGGGCGGGCGCTACCACCGCTCGCTGGAGGTGCTGCGGACCGCGCGCGACCTGGATCCCGAGGTTCTCGTGAAGACCGGGATCATGCTCGGTCTCGGGGAGCGGGAGGAGGACGTGCGCGGCTTCATGGAGGACGCGCTCGAGGCCGGCGTGCAGATCCTCACCCTCGGCCAGTACCTGCGCCCCTCGCCGGACCACATCCCGATCGACCGCTACGTGACGCCGGAGGAGTTCGCGGCCTGGAAGGGATACGGCGAGGCCCTCGGCTTCCTGCACGTGGAGAGCGGCCCCCTGGTGCGGAGCAGCTATCACGCCCGCGAGCAGGTCGTGCGGCTGCGGGAGCGCGCCGAGGCGCTCGCCGCCGGCGCCGGGCCGGCCGGGGCGGGGGCCTGAGGCGATGGGGCGCGAGCGGCGGGGCCGCGGCGCCGACGTGCGCGAGCCGGAGGAAGCGGCCCGGGCGTCCGAGGACGCGGATGGGCGCGAGGACGCCG
>CAZTGV010000134.1:0-5575 GCA_964613475.1 uncultured Gemmatimonadota bacterium | reverse complement strand
CCCGCGACGGGAACGCGAAGCCGGGTGGCATCACCCCGATCACGGTGTGCGGCTCTCCGTCCAGGCCGATCGTTCGGCCGACGACGTCCGCCTCGGCGCCGTAGCGCTGCGTCCACATGGCGTGCGAGAGCAGGACCACCCGCTCCCCGCCCGGCCGGTCCTCGGCCTCGGTGAAGGCTCGACCGTGCTCGGGACTCGCCCTCAGCGCACGGAAGAGGCCGGCGGTCACGTACGCGCCGCGCACTCGCTCCGGGACTCCGTCCTCGGTCATGGTGGCCAGGCGCACCGCGTAGCCCCCGAGCTCTTCGAGGCCGGGGGTCCCCGAGCGCCAATCCTGCAAGTTGGGGTAGGAGACCGGCGCCCTCTCGAAGCCGAGGCTGGGCAGCGTCCGCCAGGCGACGACCAGCTGGCTCGACTCGGGATAGGGAAGCGGCTTCAGGAGGACGCCGCGCACGACGCTGAAGATGGCGGCCGTCGCCCCGATCCCCAGTGCCAGGATGAGGATCGTGACGGCCGCGAAGCCGGGGCTCCGCCGGAGCTGCCGGACGGCGTGTCGCAAGTCATGGATCAGGGCGTCCACCGGCCGGCCTACTCCGCCCGCAGGGCGATCAACGGGTCCACGCGGGTGGCGCGCCGGGCCGGGACCCAGCAGGCGACGAACGCCACGGCCGCCAGCAGGATCGCCACCGCCACGAAGGTGAGCGGATCCGAGGGGCGCACCCGGAAGAGGAGGCCGGACAGGACGCGCGTGCCCCACACGGCCACCAGCAGGCCGAGGCCGAGGCCGAGCGCCGCCAGCAGCATCCCGCGCCCCAGCATCAGCCTCAGCACGTCCTCGCGGCGGGCCCCGAGCGCCATCCGGATCCCCACCTCGTGCGTCCTGCGCGCCACCAGGTAGGACAGCACGCCGTAGATGCCGACGGCGGCGAGGACGAGCGCCACCCCGGCGAACAGCGCCAGCAGGGCGGCGAAGAAGCGCGCCTCGGCCAGGGAGGCGTCCACCAGCTCCGTCATCGGACGAAGCGTGGTGAGGGCGAGCGCGTCGTCCATGGCGGCCAGCTCCGAGCGCACCGCGCCGGCGATCCGCTCCGGCTCGCCCGAGGTCCGCAGGACCAGGTTCAGGCCGCGGGAGCGGATCTGCGTCCAGGGGAGGTAGACGGCCGCCTGCTCCCCCGCCGCCACCCCGAAGTGGCGAACGTCGTCGACCACCCCGACCACCTCGCGCCAGGTCGCGTCCTCGGCCGACGGGTCGCCGAACGTGAGGCGCGCGCCGACGGGGTCCTCACCCGGCCAGTAGCGCTCCGCCGCGCTCCGGTTCACCAGCAGCACGGAGGGCCCGTCCACCCGGTCGTCTTCGTCGAAGGGGCGGCCCGAGAGGAGTCGCAGGCCGACGGTGGCGAAGTAGTCGGGGGTGGCGATCCGGTACCAGATCGCCTCCTCCTCGCCGGCCGATGGCAGCCGCCGCCCCTCGATGTAGAAGTCGATGTCCGTGCCCCCGCCGCTCAGCGGAAGCCCGGAGATCCCGGCCGCGCGCCGCACGCCCGGCAGGCCCTCCAGGCGGTCGAACAGCTCGCGGTAGAACGCCTCCACGGCTTCCGGGGCCTCGTACCGGGAGGGCGGCAGGAACAGGTTCGCGGTGAGCACGCCCTCCGGCTCGAAGCCGAGGTCGGCGCGCCGCAGCTCGACGAAGCTCCGGAGGAGCAGGCCCGCCCCGACCAAGAGGACCAGCGAGAGGGCGACCTGTCCCACGACCAGGCCGCTCCGGACCCGGCCGGAGCCGGCCCGACCGGTCTCGCTGCGGCCTCCCTCCTTCAGGTAGCTGGCCACGTCCGGACGCGAGGCGATGAGCGCCGGCGCCAGGCCGAACAGGAGCCCGGCCACCACCGTCACCGCCAGCGTGAAGCCGAGCACGGCCAGGTCGATGCCGACCTCCTCCAGTCGGGGGATGTCCGGGGGGGCGAAGGCGGGGAAGGCGGCGACCGCGGCCGCCGCCAGGCCCACCGCCAGGGCGCCGCCGATCAGCGCCAGCACGAGGCTCTCGGTCAGGAGCTGGCGCACCAGCCGCCCACGCTCCGCGCCCAGCGCCGTGCGCACGGCCACCTCCGCGCGGCGCCGCTCGCCGCGGGCCAGCACGAGGCTCGCGATGTTCGCGCAGGCGATCAGCAGGACGAAGCCGACCGCCCCGAGCAGGACGAGCATGGCCGGGCGGACGTCGCCCACGATCTCGTCCCGCATCGGGAAGACGGAGGCGCTCACGCCCGTGTTCGACTGCGGGTACTCGGCCTCGAGCCGGGCGGCGATCGTCCGGAGCTCGGCCTCGGCGGCCTCCGGCGTCACGCCGGGACGGAGCCGGGCCACGGAGCGCAGGTGCACGCACGCCCGCCCGCAGCTCGAGGCCGCATCCAGCCCGAGCGGCTGCCACAGGTCCACGTCCCCCAGCGGCTGGTAGCGGAAGCCGCGCGGGAGCACGCCGATCACCGTCTGCTCGACGCCGTTCACCACGACCGTCCGGCCCACCACCGCCGGGTCCCCGCCGAAGCGGCGCTCCCACAGCCCGTGGCTCAGCAGCACGACCGGCGGTCCGCCCGGGGCGTCCTCCTCCTCCAGGAAGGCGCGGCCCAGGGCGGGCTGGACGCCCAGCGTCGGGAAGAAGCCGTGGGTGACCTGCGCGCCCGGCACCCGCTCCGGCTCGCCCCCCGACCCGGTCAGGATCGGCTGGCCGCCCTGCCAGACGGCCATCTCCTCGAAGGAGCGGCTCTCGGCGCGCCAGTCGGCGAAGTTCGGGTAGGAGTGCCACTCCCGCTCGGGACCGCCGCGGGCCGTGTAGTCCTCCCACAGGATCACCAGCCGGTCCGGCTCCGGATAGGGGAGCGGGCGCAGCAGCACCCCGTTCACCACGCTGAAGATCGCGCTGTTGGCCCCGATCCCCAGCGCCAGGGTGAGGAGCGCCACGGCCGTGAAGCCGGGGTCCTTCCGGAGCTGCCGGAGCGTGTGGCGGAGGTCCTGGCGCAGGTCGTCGAATCTCATGGAAGGCGCTCCCGTCACTCGGCGCGCAGCGCCACGAGCGGGTCCACCCGCGTGGCGCGAAGGGCCGGGAGTAAGGTGGATAGGGCCGCCACCCCCAGAAGGAGCAACGTGACCAGGGCGAACGTCGGCGGGTCTCCCGCGCCGACCCCGTAGAGCTGCGACGCGAGGAGCCGCGTGAGGAGGATCGCGGCGGCCAGCCCGAGCGCGATCCCCAGCACGGCGAGGCGGAGGCCCTGGCCCATCACCATGCGGAGCACGCCGGCCCGGTTCGCCCCCATTGCCATCCGGACCCCCAGCTCGCGCGTCCGCTGATGGACGGCGTAGGACATCACCCCGTACGCGCCGGTGGCGGCGAGCAGGAGCGCCACCGCGGCGAACGCCGCGAGCAGCACGGCGGACAGCCGGCGGGGCCCGACGACCTCGGCCATCCTGCCCTCCATCGTTGCCACGTCCGAGACCGGTTGGTCGTCGTCCACCGCGCGGAGCGTGGCCCGGACGGACGGCACGACGCCGAGAGGCCGATCCCGCGTCCGCAGCACGTACCACATACCGGGCGGGCCGATGCGGCGGGCAGGGAAGTAGAGCTGGACGCGCGGGTCCGCGTCCAGCCCTTCATGGGCCGCGTGTCCCACCACGCCGACGACCGTCCACCAGTTCTCCTCGTCGAAGGAGATGCGTTGGCCGATCGGGTCCCGATCCGGCCAGAACCGCCGCACCATCTCCTCGTCCACCACCACCGTCCGCTCGGCGCCCATCGCGTCGGCCTCGGACAGGAAGCGCCCCCGCAGCACGGGAATGCCCATCGTCCGGGCGAAGTCGGGGCTGACGACGCGGAGGTCGCCCCAGGGGTTGGGCTCGCCGCGGGCCGGCTGGTGGCCCTCGACCGTGAAGCTCCCGGTGGACCAGCCCCCGGTGAACGGGAGCACGGTGGTGGTCGCCGCCGACTCCACGTCAGGAAGGGCGGCGAGCTCCTGCAGCAGCCGGTCGTGGAAGGCCACCCGCGCGGTGTCCGACGTGTACTCGGACTCGGGGAGCGCCAGGTGGAAAGTGAGGAGACGTTCCGGGCGGAAGCCGGGGTCCACCGACGTCAGCCGCTGGAAGCTCTTGATCATCAGCCCGGCGCCGACCACCAGGGACACGGCGAGCGCGAACTCGAGCACCACCAGCCCGCGGCGGGCCAGCACGCCGGCACGGTCGCCCGAGGCGCCGCGCGCGCCCTCGCGCAGGGATCCCTGGACGTCGGTGCGGGCCGACCGGAGCGCCGGGATGAGGGCGAACAGGAGCGCGGTGACCACCCCCAGGGCGGCCGTGAACGCGATCACCCGGGCGTCCAGCGACACCTCGTCGATGCGCGGGACGGCCAACGCCTCGGTGCCGGTCACGACCGCCACCGTGCCGTAGGCGAGCAGCAGCCCGGCCGCGGCGCCGGTGAGGGAGAGGACCAGGCCCTCCGTGAAGAGCTGCCGGAGCAGGTGACGCCGCCCGGCCCCGAGCGCCAGCCGCACCGCGATCTCGCGCGAGCGGCTGGCGGCGCGGGCCAGCAGCAGGTTGGCCACGTTCGCGCAGGCGATCAGGAGCACGAACGCGACGGCTCCGAGCAGCACCAGGAGGGCGGAGCGGATGCCGGCCCGCGCGCGCTCGTCCAGGGGCGTGATCGTGATGTTCCAGTCGTCCGGGAGCTCCTCCTGGGTGCGTAGCCGCCCGGCCAGGCTCGCGGCCTCCGCGCGCGCCCGACCCAGCGTCGCCTCGGGGGCGAGCCGGCCGGTGGCGGTCAGCCACTCGTTCGTGAAGCTCGCCTCCCGCTGCTCGGGCGTTGGAGCGAGGGGCGCGAAGATCTCCGCCTCGCGGCCGTAGAAGGGGCGGAAGCCGCGCGGCATGACGCCGATCACCTCGAAGGGCTGGCCGTTCAGTCGGACCGTCCGCCCGACCGTTCCCGGATCGGCACCGAAGCGGAGCCGCCACAGCCCGTCGGAGAGGATCGCCACCCGGTGTCGGCCGCGCTCGGCCTCCTGCGGCAGGAAGTCCCGCCCGAGGGCCGGGGCCACGCCCAGCGTCCGGAAGAAGGTCGGGCTCACCAGCGCGCCCATCAGCCGCTCGGGCTCGCCGTCCCCCGTCAGGTTCACGCCCCAGCCCGTCTGGACGGCCAGCCGCTCCAGCGAGGCGAGCTCTTCCTGGTAGAGCTCGTAACCGGCCACGGAGATGGGAGCGTCCAGGCCGTTCAGGGAGGGATAATGGTGGTTCACCTCCACCAGTCGCTCCGGCTCCGCGTAGGGCAGGGGGCGGAGCAGGAGGTTGTCCACGAAGCTGAAGATCGCGCTGTTGGCGCCGATCCCGAGCGCGAGGGTCACGATGGCGGCCGCCGTGAAGCCGGGGCTGCGCCGGAGCTGCCGGAAGGCGTGGCGGAGGTCCTGGCGTAGACGGTCCATCATCGCGTTCTGCCCCCCGGCTCGAAGACGTGGTGCCTCATTCCGCTCGCACCCCTGAAGATCGTGGCGTTCGCTCCGATCCAGAGCGCCAGCGTGAGCACGACCGCCGCGGTGAATCGCGG
>CAZTGV010000133.1:0-5668 GCA_964613475.1 uncultured Gemmatimonadota bacterium | reverse complement strand
CGACCGAGCCGGGCGTCGCCGCCGGCCGATGGCGGGCCGAAGGACGGATCAGAAGACGATCCCGAGCAGCCAGTAGAGGAGCAGGAAGATGAGGACCGTGCTCAGGCAGCCGCCGCCGAGCTTCGCGGCGCCGTAGCCGGCGAACAGGGTACGAAAGAGCCCGCTCATCGGTCGCGTCCGGATCCGGGGGCGTGTGGTTCCGGGCGGCGGCGGGAACGCCGCGCGCCGGTCGACTCGTTCTTCTTCCGCCGCACGCGATGTGCCACGGAACGACCGGGTTGGCGGCGCGGAAGATGCGCGCCGAAGGACGGGACGCCGTCCGCGGGCCCGGGAACGCCGCCCGCGGCCCGGGCGCCGGCCGGCGGGCGGTCCGCGCCGCCGGATGGAGCGGGCGGAGATTCCCTGGATGGACGAATCATGGATCCGAAGCCGACGCGCCCGGCCACCCTTCTCGCCCTCACGCGTCCCGTGAGCCCCCGGATCCGCGAGTGCGAGCGGACGTTCCGCGAGCGCCGTCCAATCGACGCGGAGCGGGCGGCCGAGCAGTTCGAGGCGTACGAGCGCGCGCTGGAGGAGCTCGGATGCTCGGTGCAGCGCCTGGAGGCGGCGCCCGATTTTCCCGACTCGGTGTTCGTCGAGGACACCGCCAGCGTGTTCGATGAGGTGGCGGTGATCGCCCGTCCGGGGGCGGAGTCCCGGCGCCGCGAGGTGGCGTCCGTCGCCCCGGCCCTCTCCACGTATCGGCCGCTGCGCTACATCGAGCCGCCGGGGACGCTGGACGGGGGGGACGTGCTGCGCCTCGGGTGGACGGTGTACGTGGGCGCCTCCGGGCGGACGGACGAGGGCGGCCGGGAGCAGCTGGCCGAGATCCTCTCGCCGCACGGATACGAGGTGGTCACGGTGCCGGTGCGGGGATGCCTGCACCTGAAGACGGCCGCCACCGAAGTGGGGGACGGGATCCTGCTGGTGAACCCGGAGTGGGTCGACCCGGACGCCTTCCAGGCGGAGCGGCTGGAGGTGGATCCGGACGAGCCCTTCGCGGCGAACGCGCTGCGGGTGGGGGACTCGGTCCTGCACCCGGTCCACTTCGAGCGCACCCGCTCGCGGTTGGAGGCGCACGGGATCCGTGTCCGGCCGGTCGAGCTCTCGGAGCTCGGCAAGGCCGAGGGGGGCGTCACCTGCTGCAGCCTGGTCTTCCCCGCCGATCCGATCTCGCCGCACGCCCATCCGCGGGTGCCGGGCGAGCGCGCCGTGGGCTACGGCCCGCCGCGCAGCGCCTCGTAGAAGCGCCACGCCGGCCGGAAGTCCCGCGGCGGAGGCTCCTCGCGCAGGCTGGCCCGCACCATCTCGATCGGCATGCGGCCGCTCCGGAGCACCCGGTCGTGGAACTCCCGATCGGTCATGCGCCCGCTCCCCACCATCTCCCCGTGCAGGGCGCGCAGCTGCAGCCCGCCCAGCAGGTAGGCCGCCTGGTAGAGCGGGGGATAGTCCCCGGCGAAGGAGCGGCGCACCTCCGCCTCGGCGCTCGCGCGCTCGTGCCCCACCCGCTCCACCAGGAGCTCCACGCACTCCTCGGGCGTCATCTCGCCCAGGTGGAAGCCGAGCGAGAACAGGATCCGGGCCGCGCGGTGATTCCGCCAGAAGAGCATTCCGATCCGGTCCTCCGGGGTGCGGGGGAAGTCCCGGTCCCACAGCAGCAGCTCCCAGTAGAGCGCCCAGCCCTCGCCCCAGAACGGGGTGGAGAAGGCGCTCCGGTGCGGGCTGTAGCGGCGGGTCATGAAGCCCTGCAGGTGGTGGCCGGGGATCAGCTCGTGGTGCACGACGGCGCGCGAGAAGTGGACGTTGTTCGCCCGCAGGCTCATCCACTTCTCCTCGTGCGACATCGCCTCGGTGGGGAAGGCGACCCGCACCACCTCGCCGCCGAGGAAGAACGGGGCGACGCGCTGGCGCTCGGGGGAGAGCATCTCCATGCGCCACACCTCGCTGGCGAGCGGCGGCACGGTGACCAGGCCGTGCTCGGAGAGGAAGGCCTCGGCCTCCCGCGCCAGCTCGACCACCAACTGCGGCTGGTCGCCTGGAGGCACGTGGCGCTGCTTCACCTCCTCGAGCGCCGCCCGCCAGTCGTCACCGTAGCCCATCTCCCGCGCGGCCTCCCGCATGGCCTCCTCGCCCCAGGCGAGCTCCCGCTCGGCGATCTCCAGCAGCTCCTCGGGCGAGTAGGGGATCATCTCGTGCTCGAGGTCCTCCAGCAGCGCCTGCCGGCCGATCGGCTCGCCGATGATCGGCTCGGGCTCCCCCTCCCGGATCCTGAGGACGTCCCGCCGCAGGGTTTCCAGGTACGCCTCGAGCGCCTCGTCCAGCGCTCGCCACGGCGCTCGGGTCCACCAGGAGAACATCGGGTCGTAGCCGTCGTGGTGCCGGAACCAGTCGCCGAGGGTCTCCCGCAGCGTCTCCACGCGGGTCGCCGCCCGGCGCGCGACCACCGGGTCGGGGCGGAGGACCTCCGCCTCCTGGCCCTCGGCGGCCCCCCCGCCGCCCGTGCCGCCGGCGGCCCCGCCCCCCGCGACGCCGCCCCCGTCTTCGTCCAGCCCGCGGCGCACCGCGTCCCGCACCGCGCGCACGCGCTCGGCGGCCTCGCTCAGGGCGGCGGCCGCCTCGACCGGGTCCACCACCTCCAGCTCGCGGCGCGCCCGGTGCAGCCGCACGAGCTCCGGCAGGAAGGGGACGAGCGGCTCCATTTCCGCCTCCCACCGGGCCTGCCGCTCGGTGAGCCGCCGCTCGTGACGGAGCTCGTTGCCGAGGAGGAGCCAGTCGATCCGGCCCTCGGTCTCCAGCCCCTCGAACGGGACGGCCGCCAGCCGCTCCTCCCACCGGTCCAGGAACGCGGCGAGCCGCTCCCGACGCCACGGCGATTCCAGGTCGTAGGAGCGGAGTAGCACCCCCCGGTCCTCCGTATAGCGGACGACCAGGGGCGCCAGCTCGCTGGCCGGCGGGGCGGCCGGGTCCCGCAGCGCCGCCGGCGGCGCCGGCACGGCGGAGGGCGCGAAGGCGGCGGGCCCGCCTGGCGCTTCCGTCTCGGCCCGCTCGGCATCCTGGGGAAAGGCCTCGGCGGCCCCGGCCAGCACGAGCGCGATCGTCAGCACCGGAATGCGCGGAACGGATGCCACCTTCGACCTCCCGTGGGATGGTACCTGGCTGCTCGAGGTGCGCTGCCCCGAATGCGGCGGCGAGCTGCTCCGACGCCCGCGGCGGCTGAAGGGAGACCGACCGGGCGGTTAGCTCGCCGCCCGGCCCGGCGCGGTCGCCGTCCGCGTCACGGGCTGGCCGCCCGGTCCACCGGGTTGCCGTCCGCGTCGATCAGCCGGATCTCCCCCAGCCCCAGCTCGCGGATGCCCGGCTCGATCCGCCGCCGGTCGCCCACCACCACCCAGACGAGCCGGTCCGGGTGGATGAGCCGCTCCGCCACGCGCGTCAGGTCGTCCGTGCCGAGGGCCTGGAGACGCTCGTCCAGCGTGTCGTACCACTCCTCGTCGAGGCCGAAGCGGACCATCTCGGCCAGGGTGGAGGCGATCGCGCCGCTCGTCTCCCAGCGTCCCCCGAGAGTGAGCACCTGGACGTCGCGCGCCTTCTGGAGCTCGTCCTCCGTCGGCGGCCGCTCGCCCCGGACGGCCCGCAGCTCCGCCAGGATCTCGGCCATCGACTCGACCGTGCGGTCCGTCTGCACCGGAGCGTAGGCCAGGAAGGGCCGCTGCGCCTCGGTGTCGAGCAGAAGCGTGAAGGCGCCGTAGGACCAGCCCTTGTCCTCCCGCAGGTTCATGTTCACGCGTGAGGTGAACGTGCCGCCGAGCAGCTCGTTCAGCGACTCGATCGCCAGCTCGTCGGGGTTCGCCTTGGGCGGCGCCACGTGCCCGGCGAAGATCACCGACTGCTCCGAGCCGGGCCGGTCCATCAGGTAGACGGTGGACGCGGCCTTCGGCTCCACCCGGGCCAGGTTCTTCTCCGGCACCTCGGCCGCCTCCCAGCCCGCGAACCGCGCCTCCAGCATCGGGCGGAGCTCCTCCATGGAGACGGCGCCGACCACGATCAAGGTCGCGTTGTTCGGCCGGAACCACGTCTGATGGAAGCGCGCCAGGTCCTCGCGCGCGAGCCCGGAGACCGAGGCCTCCGTCCCCGAGCCGGTGAGCGGGTTCCCGTACGCGTGGTCCTCCCCGTACAGGAGCCGCGGGAAGACCCGGAGCGCCATCTGTACGGGCGTCACCTTCTCGCGCTGGATCTGCGCCAGGCGCTGCCGCTGCTCGCGCGCGAAGTCTCCCTCCGGGAAGGCCGGGTTCAGCGCCACGTCCGCGAACAGGTCTAGCGAGGGCTCCAGGTTCTCGCGCAGCGCGGACATGGAGACGGTCGCCAGGTCCACGTTGGCGCCGGCGTTCAGGGTCGCGCCCAGCCGCTCCGCCTCCTCGGCGATCTCCAGGGCCGACCGGCTCTCCGTCCCCTGGGTGAGCATGGTGGCGGTCAGGCTGGCCGTCCCCGGCGCGGCGAACTGGTCCGCCGCGTACCCGGAGTTCACCAGGAGCTGCATGGTCACCACCGGCACGGCCCGCCGCTCGACCAGGAGCACGTCCATCCCGTTGGAGAGGGTCGCGCGCTCGGGCGAGGGGAAGCTCACCTCCGGCGGCGCGCCGACCTCGGGCAGCTCGGAGCGGTCCGCCCCTTCCTGGGCGGCGGCGTAGCTCGGATAGGGCCGCGCCTCCAACACGAAGACGCCGTCGGAGAGCCACGCGCGGCCCAGCGCGCGCAGGTCCTCCGGGGTGGCGGAACGGATGTGCTCCCAGCGAACCTTGTAGTAGTCCGGCGAGCCGCCGTACACCTCGTGCTCGGCCAGGACGTCCGACTTGCCGCCGAAGCCGCCGATCCGCTCCAGCCCGCGAATGAAGGAGGCGCGGAGCTGGGTCACGGCGCGGGCCACCTCCTCCTCGTTCGGCCCCTCCTCGAGCAGGCGGGCCAGCTCCTCGTCGATCGCGCTCTCGACCTCGGAGAGGTCCTCGCCCGGCCGCAGGGTGACGTCGACCACGAACTGCCCGGCGATCTCGCGGGCCGGGACGAAGGCGTTCACGTTGGTGGCGCGCTCGTCCTCGAGGACGAGCCGCTGGTAGAGGCGCGACGCGCGGCCCTGCCCGATGATCCGCGCCAGGACCTGGAGGCGGTCCGCCGCCTCCGTCCCCCACCCCGGCACGTTCCACACCTTCCAGATGCGGGCCTGCGGCACGCGGTCCTCGAACGCGAGCCGCTTCTCGCCCTCCATGCGGGGAACCCAGGCCTGGGGCCGCGGGACGGGCGGGCCCGCCTCGATGTCGCCGAAGAAGTGCTCGACCCTCTCGCGGGCGGTCTCCGCGTCGATGTCGCCGGCCACCACGACGACGGCGTTGGCCGCCCCGTAGTAGGTCTCGAACCACTCGTGCACGTCGTCCAGCTCGGCCGCCTCCAGGTCCTCCATGTGGCCGATCACCGGCCAGGAATAGGGATGGCCGGCGGGATGGGTGTTCTCGACCATCAGGCTCCACGCCTTGCCGTACGGCTGGTCCTCGCCCTGTCTCTTCTCGTTCTGCACCACCCCGCGCTGCTCGTCGAGCTTCCCCTGGTCGATCGCCCCCAGCAGGTGGCCCATGCGGTC
>CAZTGV010000132.1:2523-5679 GCA_964613475.1 uncultured Gemmatimonadota bacterium | reverse complement strand
GAATCCCCGTGCACCTGCCTCGGGATCTGTCACGGGGCGTCCGCTTCGCCCCTGCCCTCCAGCCCCCCTCGGGTGCAGGTCCGCGTCGGGCACGTGGAGGCCGGAAGGGATCCGGCCGACGAGCACAGGGCCCTTCGCCCACCCACTCCCTATCTCCTCCCGTTCGCCAACGGCCCGCCGACGGGCTGACCTCCCTCACAGAGGCGCACGAGGACCAGGAACCGCCGGCCCCGCGGAGGGACGGCCGCGGAACGGCCGTGGGCGCCGCACCGCCGGGCCGGTCCGAACGAGGAGGCAGCCCATGCATCCGACGCTCAGGCGCCGAAGCGCGCCGCCCCGACTGAACCGCCGAATCCAGCTCACGATCATCCTGACGGTCGCCCTGGCAATCGGATCGCCGATCGCCGCGGCGGCCCAGGAGCAGGACCACGATCACGGCCCGGATGGCCACCATGCCGGACTGCATTTCTCCCATCCCCTCGCCACCGAGTCGGTGAGCCCGGACACGAAGATCCGGGTCGACCATCGGTTCTTCGACTTTCCCGACGGCGCTCGCGAGCACTCGGGGCTGCTGGAGGGCGAGTACGCCTTTCATCGCTCGGTCAGCCTGGAGGTCGGCCTTCCGTTCAGCTACAGCGAGAGCGCCGCCGGGAACCTCGAGGCTACCTTGAAGTTCGCGAGCTATACTTTCGAGGAAGCGGGCGTGCTTCTCGGCTACGGGCTCCAGGTGGCCCTCCCCACCAACGGCTCGGCGAGCCACGAGCACGAGCACGAGCACGAGGAGGAAGGAGAACCCACGCCGGCCGTAGCGCCGGCGCTCGTGGACGTCCCCCCGCCCATGTTCGACGGCGGCTCGGGCGTCCGGGCGACCCTCGGGACCGACGAGTGGGAGCTGACGCCGTTCTTCACCGCCGGGCTCCGACGGGGCGCGTGGGAGGTGGTGACCTGGGTCCTGTTCGGCATCCCGTTCCGCCAGGCATCGGCGGAGGAGGTGGGCACCGAGCTCGGATGGGACCTCTCCGTCCTGCGCCACCTCTCCTCGCGGGTGCAGGCGATGGTGGAGTTGCACGGCTCCGCCGGGGTGAGCGGCGCGGCGGTCGGCGAGGACAGGCTGTCCCTGGCGCCCGGCCTCAAGTACCGGGTCTTCCCCGGCCGTCCTGTGTTCTTCGGGCTTTCGACGGGATTCCCGTTGGCCGGCGAGGACCCGTTCGATACGCGCCTGCTGGCCTCCCTTCTGTGGCATTTCTGAGGCTCGGGGGGCTCGCTCCCCGCGCGACCGCGGCCCCGGGAGACGGGGGCCGCTTTGACCGCGCGGGGGGTGCGCGCTAGCCTTCCGCATGCGGCGCGTCCTCGGACTCCTGTTCGGCTTCTGCCTCGCCTGGTCGCAGGTGTCCGCCGCGTACTGCCCCGTTCGGGCGGCGGGCTCCGCGGGCGGTGAGCGCCACGGAGAGGTCGCGGACTTCGGTGACATCGCCGCCGACGCGCACGCGTCCCACGCGACCCCATCGCGCGCGGCGCCTCTCCACCCGCCGATGAGCCAGGCGCCGCCGAGCGAGGCCGGGCCGCCGCCCGAGGAAGGGGACCACCCTCCCTCGCACGGCTGCGCGATGGCCTGCGGCCTGACCGTCGTCCCGGTGTGGGCGGTCGCGCCCGCGCCCCCGAAGCCGACGGTTCCGGCTTCACCGCCCGAGGCGGCGGCCTCGTTGCGCGCGCTTCCTCTCTCCGGAGACACCCCTCCGCCGCGCCTCCCGGTCTGAGCTTCGTGCCGCGCCGTCGCGGCGCGGCAAGACTTGGACTCGAGAGAGGACGGTGGCATGGACCGCACGCTCATCATCCCGCTGGCTGCGGCCGCGGTCGCCTGGTGCGCCGTGGCGCCGCTCGGTGCCCAGGAGCCGCAGCCGATGGCCCACGACATGTGGAGCGCCCCGCTCGGGGGCGGTTGGACCCTCCGCGGCATGGCGCAGGTGGTGCCGCTCGTGACCGCGGGCGCGCCCGGCGTGGACGGCTCGCCCCTCCGCCGCACGGCGGCGTACCTGACCCAGCCAGTCGTCATGGCGAACGTCGAGAGCCCCGGTGCCCGCTGGGTGCTCAGGATCACTCCCAACCTCGAGGGGATGACCCAGCCCGACGGGGAGCTCACCCCGGGCGGCTGGGGCGAGGGCTTCCTGGACAGCCGTCACCCGCACACGCTCCTCCACGAGGCGATGCTGAGCCTGAACGTGTGGGATGCGGCGGGCGGCGCGCTCTCGCTCTCGGCCGGGCGGGGCTTCGCCCCGTACGGCACGGACGACCCCATGGCGCGCCCGATCGTCAAGTACCCGACGAACCACCACCTCTCCCAGCTCCTCGAGCGCTGGACCGTGAACGCCGTCTACCTCGTCGAAGGCTGGGGGATCGAGCTCGGCTGGTTCGGCGGAGAGGAGCCGACGGGACCGTACGACATGGGGAATATCGAGGGATTCGGGAACTCCTGGTCCGCTCGCGCCAGCCGCCGTTTCGGCGCCGGTTCCGGGCCGGCCGCGGCGTGGGAGGTCTCCGCCTCGGTCGCCCGCGTGCGGGAGGAGGACGTCCGGACCACCCTCTGGAACGCCGCCGTGCGGCACGAGGCGCGGCAGGCGTTCGGCGAGCTGTACCTCCTCGGCGAGGCCTCGATCGGTCGGCCGCGGGGCCCCGGCGCCGGGGACTCGGAGGGCGGCTACTTCTCGGTGCTCGGCGAGGGGGAGCTCCGGACCGGTCGTCACCGTCCGTACGTGCGACTCGAGCTGGCGACCCGGCCCGAGTACGAGCGCGCGGCCGCCGGCGGCGACCCCTTCTTCCGCTACGAGCACCACGATCCCCCGATCGGGGCCACCCGATGGTTGATCGGGAGCGTCGGCTACGCCCACCGCGCCACCGACCTTCCCCTCAGCGCCCGCCCGTTCGTCGAGGCGCACTGGCACCGCGCGTGGCGCGAGCGCGGGCCGGAGGCGCTGGAGCCGGAGGCCCTGTTCGGAACGGAACGCTTCTGGAGCCTGTCCGCCGGCGTGCGGGTCTTCCTCGGCGGAGGGCGGATGCGGATGGGCGCCTACGGCGTCCTCGACCCGATGACGGCGACCATGCGCGCGGTGGACGATGCCGAGCCGGGGCACGAAGACCATGGGCAGCACCGGTGAGGAG
>CAZTGV010000132.1:0-2423 GCA_964613475.1 uncultured Gemmatimonadota bacterium | reverse complement strand
GCGGTGGACGATGCCGAGCCGGGGCACGAAGACCATGGGCAGCACCGGTGAGGAGCCGGTCAGAGCTCGACCCGCCGCAAGAGCTGCGCGTTCACGGCCACGATCACCGTGCTGGCCGACATCAGCACCGCCCCGAGCGCCGGGGTGAGCAGGATCCCCCACGCGGCCAGCACGCCGGCCGCCAGCGGGATGGCGACAATGTTGTAGCCGGCCGCCCACCACAGGTTCTGGAGCATCTTCCGGTAGGTGGAGCGGGAGAGGCTGACGATCCGGGGGATGTCGCGCGGATCGGAGCGGACGAGCACGATGTGGCCCGCCTCGACCGCCACGTCGGTCCCCGCGCCGATCGCGATCCCGATGTCGGCCGTGGCCAGAGCCGGCGCGTCGTTCACCCCGTCCCCGACCATGGCCACCTTCTTCCCCCGAAGCTGGAGCTCGCGGACCTTGGAAGCCTTGTCCTCGGGCAGCACCTCGGCGAACACGGTGTCGATCCCGAGCTCCTCGGCCACCGCCTCGGCCACGGCCCGGGCGTCGCCGGTGAGCATGGCCACCTCGATGCCCCGCTCATGCAGGGCCCGGACGGCCTCCCGACTCTCCTCCCGGATGGCGTCCGCCACGGCGAAGACGGCCAGGGCGCGTCCCTCTCCGAGCAGGTGGATGGCCGCCTGTCCACGTCCGGCGGCGGCGTCGGCGGCCTCGCGGAGCTCCGGCGGCACCTCCGCCTCCTCGGACTCGAGGAGCGTCGGTCCCCCCATGTGGTAGTCGGTGCCGTCCACGGTCGCGGCCACGCCGCGGCCGGTCAGCGCCCGGAACCCGTCGGCTCTCGGGATCTGGATTCCGCGCTCCTCCGCCGTCTTCACGATCCCGCGGGCGATGGGGTGCTCGGACTCCGCCTCCACCCCGGCGGCGATCCGGAGCGCCTCCTCCTCGGACATGCCCTCGCGCACCGCCATGGCCACGACCCGAAACTCGCCCAGGGTGAGCGTTCCCGTCTTGTCGAAGACGACCGTGTCCAGCTCCCGGGCCTGTTCCAGGCCGCGCCGGTCCCGCACCAGGAGGCCGCTCCGGGCGCCCAGGGTGGTGGAGATGGCCACCACCAGCGGCACGGCCAGCCCCAGGGCATGGGGGCAGGCGATGACCAGCACGGTCACCGTCCGGACCACGGAGAAGTCGATCGCCGCGCCCAGGAGCTGCCACACGACCAGCGTGAGCACGCCGGCGCCGAGCGCCACGCCGGTGAGGAGCTGGGCCGCGCGGTCGGCGAGGTGCTGGGCGCGGGACTTGGACTCCTGCGCCTCGGACACGAGCCGCATGATCCCCGACAGCTTCGTGTCCTTCCCGGTCCCGGTCACCGCCACCCGCAACGAGCCCGCGCCGTTGATCGTGCCGGCGATGACCTCGTCCCCCTCCCGCTTCTTCACCGGCCGGGACTCGCCGGTGATCATCGCCTCGTTCACGTCGCTCTCGCCCTTCCGCACCACCCCGTCCGCGGGAACGCTCTCGCCCGGCCGCACGAGCACCAGATCGCCCTCCTGAAGCTCGGTCACGGGCACCGTCTCCTCGCCGCCGTCCGTGACCCGGGTGGCCGTGTCCGGCAGGAGCTCGGCCAGCTCCTGGAGCGCCCCGCGCGCCTGGTCGATCGAGCGCATCTCGATCCAGTGGCCCAGGAGCATGATCGTCACCAGGGTGGCCAGCTCCCACCACAGCGCGGAGGCCTCGAGGAGCCCCGCCTGGACCACCCACGAGAAGAGGAACGCGACCGAGATGGCGAGCGCGATCAGGGTCATCATCCCGGGAAGACGCGCCCGGAGCTCGTGCCACGCGCCCCGGAGGAACACCCGACCGCCGTAGACGAACACGACCGTCCCGAGGACGGGCGGGATCCAGCCCGACCCGGGAAATTCGGGCGCCTGGTAGCCGAGGAGCTCCTGGATGTGGTCCGACCAGAAGACGACCGGAATCGTGAGGATCAGGGAGAGCCAGAAGCGCTCCCGGAACATCTCCGGGCTGTGGCCCGCGTGCTCCTGGTGGCCTGCGTGCTCGTCGTCGGCCGCGTGGGCACCTCGGTCCTCGGCCTCGCCCGGATGGAGGTGGGGATCGTGTTCCGCGTGGGCGTCGGGGTCTCCGTCGTTCATATGCACGTTCTCGCTGGCGATGGGGAGCGCGGAGCGCGAGCGACCGGCCCGGAAGGCGGCCGAGATGACGAACCTGTGGGCCGCCGGGTGTAGAAGCCACGCATGCCTGGCCCGTGGCACCCGGTCCGGAAACACCGCGCCGCCAGGAAGCGCCGCATCATCCGAACCGGGCGACTCGTCACCCGAAGGTGGCCTCCCATGATTCTGCCCCGTCGCCTCCTGCTTCTTCCTCTTCTCTGGCTGCCGGCCGCCTGCGCTCCCGTCGGCGCCGACCAGGCCCCCGGAGAC
>CAZTGV010000131.1:2803-5741 GCA_964613475.1 uncultured Gemmatimonadota bacterium | reverse complement strand
CCCGATCCGGCCGGCTCCGTCCCGGAGGACGGCCGGCCCTCCGCCGCCGGCGGCCGGCGGCGCGCGAAGGCGGCCACAATGGCCGGGAGCAGGCGATGCTCGACCTCCAGCACGCGGGACGCCAGCGCGGCGGCGTCGTCCTCCGGGCGGACGGGCACCGGCCACTGGGCCACGATCGGCCCCCGGTCGTACGCCTCGTCCACCAGGTGGACGGTGGCGCCGGAGACGCGGGCACCGCTCGCCAGCACGGCCTCGTGCACCCGGCGGCCGTACATGCCCTTCCCGCCGAACGCGGGCAGGAGGGCCGGATGGATGTTCAGCATCCGGCCCCGGTAGGCCGCCACCACCGGGGCGGGCACCAGCCGCAGCCATCCGGCCAGGACGACGAGCTCCGCCCCGGCCTCCCCGAGCCGGTCCCGCAGCCACTCCGATTCGGCCTCCGCCGAGCCCCGCGCGGCCATCGGCAACACGGCCGCCGGCACCCCCGCGGCCGCCGCCCGGTCCAGCGCCCCGATCCCCTCCCTGGAGGCGACGAGCAGGACGATCCGCGCCTCCGGCTCCGTCGCGCTCGGAGCGCCCGCCGCGGCCGCCGGCACCGGCTCGAAGCGTCGGACCAGCGCCTCGAAGTTCGAGCCCGAGCCGGAGGCGAGGACCGCCACCTGCAGGGGCCGCGCGCGGCCCGCCCCGTCAGCCACGCGCCGGATCGCCCTCGGGGGAGCCGCCGAGCGCCGCCTCCACCGCCTCCCACAGGTCGCCGACCACCCGGCAGCCGGGCGGCGGCGGCCCCTCCAGGGGCTTGCCGCTCCGCACCAGGAAGCCGAGCCCGCCGGCGCGGACCGCCGGCTCCACATCGTGCGGCTTGTCCCCGACGAACATCGCGTGCCCCAGGCGGACGCCGAAGCGCTCGGCCGCGCGGCGATACAGCGCCAGCCCCGGCTTGCGGCAGTCGCACCGCGCGTCGGGTGCGTGCGGGCAGTGGTACGCCGCGTCCACCGCCGCGCCCCGGAAGGCCAGCTGGCGCTCCACCTCCCGCTGCACGGCCCGGAAGTCCGCCTCCGAATAGTAGCCCCGCCCGATCCCGGACTGGTTCGTGACCACGGCCACCGGGATGGCGCGGGCGTTGAGGCGCAGGATCGCCTCGGCCGCCCGCGGGAGGAGCTCCACGTCGGCCGGATCGTCCACGTAGTCCCGGTCCCGGATGATCGTCCCGTCCCGGTCGAGGAAGGCGAGGCCCGGTGTCGCCGCGCTCACGCCAGCCGGTCCACCGCGCGCGCCAGGACCGCCGCGGCCTCCCGCTCTTCCGCGCCCGGGGCGAGAGTGCGGAAATCCAGCCACAACCGTCCCTCGGCGATCCGGCCGATCAGCGGCGGGTCCTCCGCTCGGCAGGCGGCCTCGAGCCGCTCCGGAGGGAGCCCCGCGACCGACCATGCGGCGGACGGGAGGCGGAGACCCGGGAAGGCGCCGCCCCCGACCACGGCTTCGGTCCGCGCCACCTCCGCGCGGGCCGGCGGCGGGGGCGGGTGGCTCTCGAGCGCCCGACGGGCGCGCGCCTCCACGCGCGCCGCCGGCTCGCGGAGCATGCGCAGGGCGGGGATGCGGCGCGTCGCCCGCTCGGGATCCCGATGGAGCCGGAGCGTGGCCTCCAAGGCCGCGAGGGTCAGCTTGTCGACTCGGAAGGCCCGGGCGAGGGGGTTCTCCCGGAGCGCCGCGAGCGCATCCCGGCGCCCCGCCAGCAGCCCGGCCTGCGGTCCGCCCAGCAGCTTGTCGCCGCTGAAGGTGACCACGTCCGCGCCGGCGGCCACCGCGTCCCGGGCCGCCGGCTCGGCCGGAAAGTCCGGCAACAGCGCCCGGTCCAGCAGGCCGGAGCCCAGGTCGTGGGCGACCCGCACCCCCGTTTCGCGGCCGAGCTCGACGAGCGCCGCTAGCGAGGTCTCCTCGGTGAACCCCTGCAGGCGGTAGTTGGAGGGGTGAACCTTCAGGAGGAGGCCTGTCTCCGGCCGGATCGCCCGCCGGTAGTCGTCCGGACGGGTTCGGTTGGTCGTCCCCACCTCGACCAGGCGCGCCCCGCTCCGGGCGACGATGTCCGGGATACGGAAGGAGCCGCCGATCTCGACCAGCTCCCCCCGCGAGACGACGACCTCCCGCCCCGCCGCGAACGCGTTCACCGTCAGCGCCACGGCCGCGGCGTTGTTGTTCACCACCGCGGCCGCCTCCGCCCCCGTCAGCTCGGCCAGGAGCGCCGCGCAGGCCGCCTGCCGCGAGCCGCGCCCCCCCGACTCCAGCTCGTATTCCAGGTTCGCGTAGCCCCCCGCCAGCGCGAGGGCCTCCAGCGCCTCGGCGGCGAGCGGAGCCCGGCCCAGGTTCGTGTGGAGGACGACGCCGGTCGCGTTCAGGACCGACCGCAGGACGGGGCGCCCGGCGGCCATCAGGGCGCGCTCCGCCGCCACGACCAGTGCGTCGGCGTCCGCGGGCCGCGCCCCCGCCTCCCCGAGGCGCCGGCGCTCCGCCGCCAGCGCCCCGCGCAGCGCGCGGCGCACCGCGGCGCGCCCCCAGCGGGCCTCCCACCGCCGCACCTCCTCCCGCGCGAGCAGCGTGTCCACGCCCGGCAGCGCCCGCCGCGGGTCCCCGCCCCCGTGCGCGCGCTCCCGGTCCGCCGTGCCGGCCGGGCGGCGGCTCATCCTCCCCCCTCCACCGCCGCCGGGTACGAGAACAGCGCCTCGCCCCCCCCGACCAGGCCGCGGAGGTTGCGCACGCCCTGCAGCCGCACGCGGTACGTACCCGATGCCAGCGGCTCGGCCAACCGGACCGTGAGGACCCGCGCCGGAAGCCCCTGCGCCCCGGCGCCGGCGCCGGCCGGAGGCGCCGCATCGAGCGCCTCTTCGCCGGCCGCGTCCTCTACCGGCACCGTGGGCTCGGCCGGAACCGTGTCCTCGGCCGG
>CAZTGV010000131.1:0-2703 GCA_964613475.1 uncultured Gemmatimonadota bacterium | reverse complement strand
CTCGGCCGGAACCGTGTCCTCGGCCGGCACGGTCTCCTCCACGGGCGCCGCGTCCTCCGCCGCCACCGTGTCCTCCGCGGCGGGGACCGCCTCCGGCGGCGGGCCGGCCGGGTCGTCCGCCGGCTCCCCGACCCACCAGCGGAAGGCCGGTACCGTGCGGCCGGTGGCGGTGTCCGCCACCGCCACCCGCGTTCCGGGCTGCGGCCGCGGCAGGGGATCGTCGAGCTCGAGGCGCACGGTCAGGCTGTCGACCGCCCGGGCCTGCGCCAGCACCGGGGGCGTGGTGTCCGGCTCGGTGAGGGCGAGCTCGAGCGCGGCCGTCCCCTCCGGCGCCTGCAGCCGGAAGGTCGCGCTGTCGTAGGGCTCCAGCGCCCGGTCCAGCCGAAGGTTCCGGTTCCGGTCGAGGAAGCCGAGCGCCTTGTACGCGCCGGGGGGGAGGGCCCCGAGCCGGAAGTTCCCCTCCCCGTCGGGCACGGCGGTGTACGGGATCGTATCGGCCGGCGCGCTGTCGGCGGGATGGAAGAGCACGCGCCCCCCCTCGCCGACCGGAGTGCCCGTCACCCGGTCCACCATCCGGCCGGTGACCTCCGTGGCCGGCACGGGCGGACCGGTGGAGAAGCACCAATCGATCGGGTCCGCCGTCCGGTTGCCGAGCAGGTCGGGGAGCCCGGGCGGGATGCGGAAGCAGTACACGGCGCCCTCGCGCCACCCCTCCGCGGGGCGGATCCCCACGTCCCGGAAGCCGGCAGCCACTCGATACCGGTACGCCGGAGAGGCGATCAGCTCCCGCTCCAGCGAGCCCGCGACCTGGACCGGCTCGTCGAAGCGCACCCGCGCCTCCCCGTCGAAGCCGGGTACCACCGCCTCGGCCGCAGGGATGAGCTCGCGGACCTCGGGGGGACGAGTGTCCGGGTGCGCGCCGGGCGGCGGCTCCTCCCGCGCGCAGCCGGCCGCGCCGACGGCCAGGAGGCACGCCCCCGCGCCGAGCGCCAGGAGGAGCGCCGCGCCCCCGTGCGGCGCGAGCGTCCGCCCGGGCCGCCCACGCTCAGGCCGGCCCGCCGAGCGCACGGATCTTCTCCGCCAGCGCCGCGCGCTGATCCTCCAGGGACCGCGCCTTCTCGCGCTCCCGCTCGACCACCTCCTCGGGCGCCTTTTCCAGGAAGCGCGGATTCCGCAGCCGGTCGCGCGCGCTGCCGAGGAGCTCCGCCAGCCTCTCCGCCTCCCCCCGGAGCCGCTCGCGCTCGCGGTCCAGGTCGATCACGCCGGCGAGCGGCACCCGCACCTCCGCGCCGGACCGCAGGACCGCGTGGCCGGCCGCCCGCCCGTCTCCCTCGGGCCCGCTCTCGGCCCCGCCCTCCAGCGGACGAAACGCGGCCACGCCGGCCAGGCGCCGGGCACCCGCCTCCTCGGTCTCGAGGGCATGGCGGAGCGCCGGGGAGAGCCGCCGAAGCTCCACCTCCACCGGGCGACCCGGATCGACCCGGTACTCGGACCGGAGGTTGCGGACGGCGCCCACCAGCGCCTGCAGCTCCGCCATCGCCGCCTCCGCCTCGTCGTCCGTCCACGCCTCGGGGGGCTCGGGCCAGGGGCCGTTCAGCAGGGTGGCGTCCTCGGCCCGCCCGGGCAGGCGTCTGGAGAGCGCCTCGGTGATGAAGGGCATGATCGGGTGCAGGAGACCGAGCCAGCCCAGCGTCACCACGCGCAGGGTCGCGGCGGCCGCGTCCCGGCTCGCGGCGCCGCGCGCACCCTCCAGCCGATCCTTGACCAGCTCCAGGTACCAGTCGCAGAACTCGCCCCACACGAAGGCGTGGGCCGCCTCCGCCGCCTCGTGGAAGCGGTACGCCCCAAGGGCATCGGTCACCTCGGCCGCGGTGCGGCGGAAGCGGGCCAGGATCCACCGGTCCGCCAGCGCCAGCGCCTCGCGCTCCGGGAGCGCGCGGTCCCCCTCGCCGAGATGGGGCAGCGCGAAGCGGACCGCGTTCCAGATCTTGTTCGCGAAGTTGCGACCCGGCCGGAAGGCCTCGTCCAGGTCCTGGTAGTTGAGCTGGAGGTCCGTGCCCGGAGGCGCCGCACGGACGAGGGTGAAGCGCAGCGCGTCCGCGCCGTATCTTTCCACCACCTCCATCGGGTCGATCCCGTTACCGAGCGACTTCGACATCCGCCGGCCCAGGTGGTCGCGCACCGTGCCGTTGATCACCACGTCGGCGAACGGGGTTTCGCCCATGAACTCGTAGCCGGCCATCACCATGCGGGCGACCCAGAAGAAGAGGATCTCCTCGGCGGTGACCAGGGTGTGGCCGGGATACAGCGCGCGCAGGTCCGGCGTCTCCTCCGGCCACCCGAGGGTGCTGAACGGCCACAGCCACGAGCTGAACCAGGTGTCGAGCACGTCCGGGTCGCGCTCCAGCTCGCCGCCGCACGCCGGGCAGCGATCCGGATCCTCGCGCGCGACCACGACCTCCTCGCACCCTTCCGCCCGACAGTACCAGACCGGGATCCGGTGTCCCCACCAGATCTGCCGGCTGATGCACCAGTCGCGGATGTTCTCCAGCCAGTCCGCGTAGATCTTCCCGTACCGCTCCGGATGGAAGCGGAGCCGTCCCTCCCGGTAGGCCGCCAGGGCCGGCGCGGCGAGGGGCCCCATGCGGACGAACCACTGGAGGCTGAGCCGCGGCTCGATGACCGTGTCGCAGCGGTAGCAGT
>CAZTGV010000130.1:0-5836 GCA_964613475.1 uncultured Gemmatimonadota bacterium | reverse complement strand
CGCGCCGGGCGAGACGCTGGCGGAGACGCTCCGCTCCGACGGCTTCGGGGTCACCGAGCTCGCCGGGGAAGGGAAGGAGGGGCCGGTGGAGATCCTCTACACGGTGGTCCGCCGCCGCCACGTCCCGGCGGTGCTCGGCAGGATCGACGCGCTCGCCCCCGACGCCTTCGTCACCGTCCAGAACGACGCCACCGTGCGGCGCGGCTGGATCCAGGGCATGCGCCGGCGATGAGGGACGCGTGCGCATTCTGATCATCGGGGCGGGGGCGGTCGGCTACCACCTCGCCCGCCGGCTGACCGAGGAGGCCCACGAGGTCACGATCGTGGACATCGACCCGGCCAAGGTCCAGCACGCGGCCGAGAACCTGGACGTGCTGGCGATCTGCGGGAACGGCGCCGAGGTCCCCGTGCTCGAGAAGGCGGGGCTGGACGAGGCGGACATCCTGATGGCCGTCTCCCGGTCGGAGGAGGCGAACCTCCTGGCCTGCTTCGCGGCCTCCCGGAAGGGCGTGCCGATCAAGGTGGCGCGCGTCCGCCACCCGGAGCACCACGCGCCGGGTGGGCTGCTGTCGCGGGAGCAGCTCGGCGTGGACCTGTTGATCGCGCCGGAGCAGGAGTGCGCGTGGGAGATCTTCCAGCTCCTGGCCACCCCGGCGGCGACGGACCTGGCGCGCTTCGCCGAAGGGCGCGTCCAGCTCGTGGGGATGCGCATCGCCCCGGACGCACCGGTGGCGGGGAAGTCCCTCATCGCCCTGGACCAGGGGCTGGAGGGCGTTCGCTTCGTGATCGCCGCGGTCGTGCGCGGCGAGCGGACGGAGATCCCGACCGGGTCCACCGTGCTCGAGGTCGGCGACAAGGTGTTCGTCCTCGCGCCGTCTGAGGAGATGCGCTCGCTCCCGCCGCTCGCGGGCTACCCGCCGTTCACCCTCCGCCGCGTGATGATCGCCGGCGGCAGCGACGAGGCGGTCTACCTGGCGCGCCACCTCCAGGAGCACGGGGTGAGCTGCACGCTGTTCGAGCGGGACCGCGATCGGTCCCGCGAGCTGGCCGAGATGCTCCCGAAGACGCTCGTCCTGAAGGCGGACGCCACCGACCTGGAGCTGCTCGAGATGGAGGGGGTCGAGGGGGTGGACGGCTTCGTCACCCTGACGGGCCGGGACGAGGCGAACATGCTCATCGCCCAGCTCGCCAAGAGCTGCGGCGCCCGGCGGGTGATCCCGCTGATCCACAAGACCGAGTACATGGACCTGGTGGAGCGCCTCGGCATCGACGCCGCCGTGTCGCCCAGGATCTCCGCCGCCAACGCCATCCTCCGCTTCGTCCGGCGCGGGTCCATCGCCTCGGTGGCGACGGTGAAGGGCAGTGGGGCGGAGGCGCTGGAGACCATCATCGGGTCCGAGGCGCCGATCGCCGGGAAGCGGGTGCGGGATATCGAGTTCCCGGCCGGGGCCCTGCTGGGGGTCCTGGTGCGGGACGGCCGGATCATCATGCCCCGCGGTGCCGACCGGGTCCAACCCGGGGACCACGCGATCTTCTTCGTGCTCCCCGAGGCGGTCGGCGCGGTCGGCCAGATGCTGGAATGAGGCTCCGCCACCTCGTCTACACCACCAGCCTGGTCCTGCTGGCGATCGGCGCGGCGCTGCTGGTCACCGCGCTCCTGGCGTGGGCATGGGGCGACGGCGACGCGACCGCCTTCTTCATCACCACGGGCGTCGCCGCGGCGCTCGGCCTGGCCGGCGTCCGCGGGGCCCGCCTCGAACGGAGCCTGTCGATCCGGGAGGGCTACGCGATCGTCTCCATCACCTGGATCGCCATGGGCGTGGTGGGCGCGCTCCCCTTCCTCCTCGCCGGGGTGATCGAGCATCCGGTCGCCGCCCTGTTCGAATCCGTGTCCGGGTTCACCACGACCGGGGCCACCGTGTTCGGCGAGATCGCGTCGCTGCCGCGCGGCATCCTCTTCTGGCGCGCCCTCACGCAGTGGCTGGGGGGCATGGGGATCATCCTGCTCGGGATCGCGATCCTCCCCTTCCTCGGCGTCGGGGGCATGCACCTCTTCCGGGCCGAGGTGCCGGGTCCCACCCCGGAGCGGCTCACCCCGCGGATCGCCCAGACGGCGAAGCTCCTCTGGTACGTCTACGCGGGCCTCACCGCGGCGCTCATTCTCCTGCTGGCGGCCGGCGGCCTGGGCCTGTTCGACGCGGTGACCCACGCGCTGGCGGCCATGCCGACCGGCGGCTTCTCGCCCCGGAACGAATCGGTCGCGGCTTTCGACTCGCCCTTCGTCCAGTACACGCTCATCGCCTTCATGTACCTGGCCGGCGTGAACTTCGCGCTCCACTTCCGGGCGATCTCCGGCGACCCCGCCGCCTATCCGAGGAGCTTCGAGTGGCGCTTCTTCACCGGCCTCCTTCTGGGCGGGTGGGTGCTGGTCTTCCTGGTCGTCTGGGCCTCGGGCGCCGACGCCGGCCGGGGGATCGAGGCGGTGGCGCGCGACGCGCTCTTCCAGGTCGTCTCGCTCGGCACGACGACCGGGTTCGTGACGCGGGACTACGGGCTGTGGCCGCTCGGGGCCCAGCTCGTCCTGGTCGGGCTCATGTTCGTGGGAGGCATGGCCGGGTCCACGGCCGGCGGCATCAAGGTGATGCGGATCTACCTCCTGCTGCGGCAGGGCGTCGCGGAGCTGCAGCGCAGCATCCACCCCCGAGCCGTGGTCGTGACGCGCCTGGGGGCGGAGCCGGTCGAGGACTCGGTGCTGCTGAACATCTTCGGCTTCGTCCTGTTCTTCCTCGCCCTCTTCGCCGCGGGCGTGCTGGCGCTCGCGCTCCTCGGGCACGACCTGACGACGGCGATCGGCGCCAGCGTGGCCTCGATCGCCAACATCGGGCCGGGCCTGGGCGCGGTAGGGGCGGTGGAGAACTACGGGTGGATGGACCCGTGGTCCCTCGGCCTCTTGATGCTGCTCATGATCGTCGGACGGCTCGAGATCTTCACCGTGCTCCTCCTCTTCCACCCCGGCCTGTGGCGGCGCGGATGAAGTACCTGCCCAGCACCCTGCTCGGATCGCTCCTCCGCGAGGAGCAGATGCGCCGCAACGTGGGGGCGCTGCTCAAGTACCTCGCCTTCCTGATCGGGGTCATCCTCCTCTACACGGTCGTCTTCCACTTCATCATGTGGAACGTGGAGGGGCAGCGGCATTCCTGGATCTCCGGGCTCTACTGGACGATGGTCACCATGACCACGCTGGGCTTCGGGGACATCACCTTCACCAGCGACCTGGGGCGCGCCTTCAGCGTGCTGGTGCTCGTCTCCGGGGTCATCCTGCTGCTGATCCTGCTCCCCTTCGTCTTCATCCGGTACTTCTACGCACCCTGGCTGGAGGCGCGGATCCGCACGCGCGCGCCTCGGTCCGTGCCCGAAGGGACGGCGGGGCACGTCCTCCTCATCGCGTGGGACGACATCGCTCCCGGGCTGATCGAGAAGCTCGCCGCCCACGGGATCCCGCACTTCGTGCTCGAGCCGGACCCGGCCCGGGCCGCCGAGATGTACGGGGACGGCATCCCCGTCGTGCTCGGCGCCTCCGACGACCGCGAGACGTACGAGCGCCTCCGGGCGGTCGCGGCGCGACTGGTGCTGGCCAACGCCGAGGACACGACGAACACGAACGTGATCCTCACCGTGCGCGAGGCGGCGCCCGACGCGCCGGTGGCCGCGATCGCCGCCCTGGAGGACTCGGTGGACCTCCTGGGGCTCGCCGGCGCCACCCACGTGCTCCCCCTCAAGCAGCGGCTCGGGGAGCACCTGGCGAACCGGGTGAACGCGGGCCACGCGGAGGCGCACGTGATCGGCTCCTACCGCGACCTCCAGATCGCCGAGTTCTCGGTGCACGGGACGCCGCTCGTCGGCCAGACGATCCGCGAGACGCGGATCCGCGATGCCACGGGGCTGAACGTGGTCGGGGTATGGGAGGGGGCGCGGCTCCTGCCGCCCCGCCCCGAGCTGCGCCTGACCGAGCACAGCGTGCCCGTGGTCGCCGGCACCGAGGCGCAGATCGAGCGGCTGGACGAGCTCCTCGTCATCTACGACACGAACTACAACCCGGTGCTGGTGATCGGCGGCGGCAAGGTGGGCCGCGCCGCGACGCGGGCGCTCAAGGCACGCGGCCTCTCGGTGCACATGATCGAGAAGAAGCCGGAGCTGCGGGACCGGATCGGGGACCTGCCGGACCGGCTGTTCATCGGGGACGCGGCGCACCGGGCGCTGCTCATGGAGGCGGGGCTGGAGGAGGCGCCCTCCGTGCTCCTCACCACGAACGACGACGCGATGAACATCTACCTGGCCGTCTACTGCCGGCGGCTCAACCCGGACCTGCGGATCGTGAGCCGCATCACCCACGAGCGGAACGTGCAGGCGATCCGGCGCGCGGGGGCCGACCTGGCGCTGAGCTACGCGGACCTGGGGGTGGAGACCGTGCTGTCGATCCTGCTGGGCCGGAGCCTCGTCTTCCTGGGGGAGGGGGTGGAGCTCCTGCAGGTGCCGCTGCCGGCCTCGCTCGCCGGCCGCACGCTGGCCGAGAGCGGCATCGGGGCCCGCACGGGCCTCAACGTGCTCGCGGTCGAGGGGCCGGAGGAGCGGATCGTCACGAACCCCGGGCCGGGAGAGCGCCTGGAGGAGGGGGCGCGGCTGGTGATGATCGGCGAGCCCGCGCAACTGCAAGCGTTCGCACGCGAGTACGGGAATGGGTGACGAGAGGCGTGCTCCTTGCTGATGTGGGCCCGTGGTCCGGCCCTTCCACGCGGGCGGGGACGGAATCGTGGGGACCGAAACGGGCGAGTCGTCTCATGACCGTGACTTCCAGCACCAGCAGGATCGTCGGGCTCGCGATCGTGGCCGTCGCCGCCTGCCGGGCCCCGACGCCCTTCGAGGTCCAGGAGGAGCCCTTCGACGGTGCCTTCGGCGGCGACTTCACCTTCCAGGTGCGGGAGGTCGACGAGGCCTCGGGCGAGGTCCGTCAGGGCGATCTCCGGATCCAGGCGGCCGGCGAGGCGACCCACCTGGGGCCCGGCCAGGTGGCGGGGGACCTGCGGGTGGACTTCCGTGAAGAGCCGGCCGCCGTCACGGGCGAGCTGGCGGTCATCGACGAGGGCGGGGATACGCTGAGCCTCTCCCTGACCGGCACGGCGGCGCCGGACGGCCGCATCGGCGGGTTGGAGCTGGCGGGGTCGTTTCAGTTCGCCGGCGGCAGCGGCCGCTACGCCCTGGTCCGCGGGGGCGGCACCTTCGCCGGGGGGACGAATCTGGTGACCGACCGGGGCGATGTGGCCACCCAGGGGGTCGTCAGCTTCTGATCCTCCCGATCGGCGGGCCGGCCGACGACCGGCCGACCGTCGGCCCGGCCAATCCCCGGCCGCTCACCAGGCGATCCCGTAGTCGTCGCCGAAGTCGCTGGCGGCGCCCCACATCGTGCCGTGCTGACGGTCGAACCAGATGGCCGTGATCGGCCCCGAGGTCCGGTCGCGGAGCTCCAGCTCGTAGCCCTTCTCCCGCAGCTCCCGCCGCACCCAGCCCGGCACGTCGTCCCGCAGCAGGAGCCGCCCCGGCTCGATCTCGTGCTCGCCGAAGGAGCTCAGCATCTGGAAGCTGTTGATGTTGGCGGCCTCCGCGGCCTGCTGGGGGTTCATGCCGAACTCGACCACGTTGAGGAAGAACTGGACGAGGTTCTGGTCCTGCGAGTCGCCCCCCTGGACCGAGAAGGCCAGGTAGGGCTCGCCGCGGCCGACAGCGGCGCGGCAGACAGCGGCGCGACGGTCCGGCGCTCGGCGAGCGCCGGGACGGGGTT
>CAZTGV010000129.1:0-5884 GCA_964613475.1 uncultured Gemmatimonadota bacterium | reverse complement strand
GCCTCGTGCGCGCGAGATCAGCGCCCACGTGGCGAGCGCCGCGGCCGCCGCCGCCGTGAGGGGCGCCAGCTCTCCGCTCAGCCCCGCCACCGTGGCGCCCGCGATGGCCGCGCCGAACAGCCACGCGCCGCGCTCGTCCCCGAACATCGCCCCGGCCGCCAGGAGCGAGAGGTAGAGCCCCGACAAAGAGGCCTCCGGTCGCCAGCCGGCGAAGGCGAGGAAGAGGAGGGCCAGGCCGCCGAGCGCCCACTCGCCGTAGGGTATGCGGCCGGCGCCGAAGCGTCCCAGGAGCAGGACCGCCCCGGCGATCGGGAGGAGCAGCCAGGCGGGCACGGCGTGAGTCGGGGCTCGGGGCGGCTCGGGGGCGGTCCGCTCAGCCGCCCGGCGGCGGGAGGTCCACGCGCTCCAGCCGGCGGCTCTCGGGGTCCCATCGATACCGAGACAGGCGGTCCGAGTAGAAGGCCCCCACCACCAGGTCCCCGTCCAGGTGGAAGAGCCCGCCCTCGTCGAGCCAGTCCAGGGTGACGACCGGCTGCGCCGGGGCGTAGGAATCGCCGCCGGCGTGCCGGGACCAGAACACCCGGAAGTGGCTCCCGTCGGTCAGGGCGACGGCGAAGTCCTCCTCGCCGTTCCCCGTCAGGTCCGCGCGCAGGTAATACGGCTCGTAGCCCGGCTGGTCGCGCCGCATGCGGATGAGCAGCGGGCTCGTGTTGTCGTCGGGGACCGCCAGCCGCCACTCCTCCCCCCCCTGGCCGAGAAGCCGGCGCACGGCGCGCGCCTGCCCCTCGGGGAAGTCGTACGGGAGCGGGGCCTCCTCCCGCGCGGCCGCGCCGCCCTCGGCGTCCCCTCCCGCCGCTTCGGCGCCCTGGTCGGCACCCTCTCCGCAGCCGAGCGCCAGGAGGCCGGCGAGCGCCGCCACCACGGTCGACCCCTGCATGCCGCCGCGCTCTCCCGCGCGCTTCGCTCCGGACGATCCTGTCACGCCGCCTCCGTACGCTTCGGTGTCGAGCCCGCGCGGCTTGTCCGACCGGCCGGTCGGTCGGGGGCGCGCTCGCTCGCGTCGCTCCGCCTCAATGTGGTGAACCGGCCGACCCCAAGATATCGTGCGCGGGCTCCCGGTCGAGCGCCGGGCGGATGGATCGAGAGCGGGAGAGGCGATGCGGCGCGGGAATCGACGGCCCCGGGGCGCTCCCGGGCACGGGGGAGGAAGCTGGAGGCTCGCGGCGGCGGTCGCCGCCCTGGCGTGCATCACGGCGACGGAGGACGGGGTGGCCGCGCAGCAGGCGCCGGCGGCCGGCGACGCTCCGCGCGAGGCGGAGCTCGTGCTGCTGAACGGCCGGATCGTGACGCTGGATCCCAGCCTGCCGGAGGCCACCGCGCTGGCCGCGGCGGACGGCCGGATCCTGGCCGTCGGCTCGGATGAGGACGTCCGGCCGCTCGCCGGCGCGGACGCGCGGGTCATCGACCTCGAGGGGCGGCTGGCGATCCCGGGCTTCATCGAGGGGCACGGCCACTTCATGTCGCTCGGGCGGTCGCGGATGATCCTGGACCTGACCCGGGCGGGAAGCTGGGCGGAGATCGTGGACATGGTCGCCGAGGCGGCGACGCAGGCCGCCCCCGGCGAGTGGATCGAGGGCCGGGGCTGGCACCAGGAGAAGTGGGACCCGCCCCCCGAGCGGACGGTCGAGGGCGTGCCCGTCCACGACGCGCTCAGCGCCGTGAGCCCGCAGAACCCCGTCCTGCTCGGCCACGCCAGCGGCCACGCCTCCTTCGCCAACGCCCGCGCCCTGGAGCTGGCCGAGATCGGGCCGGAGACGCCGGATCCAGCCGGGGGCGAGATCGTGCGGGACGAGACCGGCCGGGCGACCGGGCTGCTGCGCGAGACGGCGCAGCGGCTGGTCGGCCAGGCCCTGGAGCGCCACCGCTCCGCGCGCCCCCCCGAGCGGGTGGAGGCGGAGCGGCGCGAGCAGGCCCGGCTCGCCGCCGAGGAGCTGCTCCGCAAGGGGGTCACCACCTTCCACGACGCGGGCTCCTCGTTCGAGACGATCGACTTCTATCGTCGGCTGGCGGACGAGGGGGCGCTGCCGGTCCGCCTGTACGTGATGGTCCGCCGCGAGTCCAACGCGGCGATGGACCGGCGCCTCCCCGACTACCGCATGATCGGCTACGGGGGCGGCTTCCTCACCGTGCGGGCCATCAAGCGCCAGATCGACGGCGCGCTGGGCGCCCACGGCGCCTGGCTCCTGGAGCCGTACGAGGACCTCCCGCGCAGCGAGGGGCTGGTCCTCGAGCCGGTCGAGGAGATCGAGGAGACCGCCCGGATCGCGCTCCGGCACGGCTTCCAGGTGAACACCCACGCGATCGGGGACCGGGCGAACCGGGAGGTGCTCGACCTCTACGAGCGGGCGTTCGGCGAGCAGGGGGCCGGACGGGACCTGCGGTGGCGGATCGAGCACGCGCAGCACCTCCACCCCGCGGACATCCCGCGCTTCGCCGAGCTCGGGGTGGTCGCGTCCATGCAGGCCGTCCACGCTTGCTCCGACGGCCCGTGGGTGGTCCAGCGGATCGGGGAGCGGCGCGCGGCCGAGGGGGCCTACGTGTGGCAGTCGCTCCTGGCGAGCGGGGCCGTCGTCACCAACGGGACCGACGTGCCGGTGGAGGACGTGGACCCGATCGCCAGCTTCCACTGCTCCGTCACCCGCCAGACGACGGAGGGAGCCTTCTATCCCGGGCAGACGATGACCCGCCTGCAGGCGCTCCGCTCCTACACGGAGGCGAACGCCTGGGCCGCCTTCGAGGAGGAGGAGAAGGGGACCCTCGCGCCGGGCAAGCTGGCGGACCTGGTCGTGCTCTCCGAGGACATCCTCACCGTTCCGGCGGACCGCATCCGCGAGGCGCGTGTGCTCTTCACGGTGGTCGGGGGCCGCGTCGCCTACGAAGCTGCCGAGGACGCGCCCTGACGAGGATCCACCGAGAGCCGGGCGCGCCCGAGGACGCGGCGGCGGCCCGGCCCGGCGCGGACGGGGGCGGTCTCTCCCGGCGGACGGTGGAGCGCGCGCCGCTCAACGCCGAGGCGCCGCTGGAGGTGCTGGACCGCCCGCTCACGCCGTCGGGCCTGTTCTACGTCCGGAACCACTTCGACGTCCCGGAGGTCGACGCGGCCGGGTGGCGGCTGCGGGTGGAGGGCGCGGTGGCGCGGCCGCTCGAGCTGTCGCTGGACGCGTTGGGCGCGCTTCCCGCGCGCACGGAGGCGGTGACGCTCGAGTGCGCCGGGAACGGCCGACGCTTCGTGACCCCCCGGCCGCCCGGCACCTCGTGGGGTCTCGGCGCGGTGAGCACGGCACGCTTCACGGGCGTCCCGCTCGCCGACGTGCTGGACCGCGCCGGTGTCGGCAAGGACGCCCGGGAGGTCGTGTTCTCGGGGGCGGACCGGGGCCCGGTGGCCTCCGGCCGGACGGTCGCCTTCGAGCGGAGCCTCCCGGTGGCCGAGGCGCGGCGGCCCGAGGTCCTGCTCGCCTGGGCGATGGACGACCGGCCGCTCCCGCCCGAGCACGGGTTTCCGCTCCGGCTGGTCGTGCCGGGCTGGTACGCGATGGCCTCCGTCAAGTGGCTCTCGCGCATCCGGGTGTCCGAGGAGCCTTTCCGGGGGTGGTTCCAGCGCGACCGGTACGTCTACCTGGGCGAGGAGGGCGTGCCGGACGGCACGCCGGTGCGCCGCATGCGCCCGCGGGCGCTGATCGCCCGCCCGGCGGACGGCGCGGCGCTGCCGCCCGGGGCGGTGGAGGTGGTCGGGAGCGCCTGGTCCGGGGCCGGCCCGATCCGCCGGGTCCAGGTGAGCGCGGACGGGGGCGCCGAGTGGCGGGACGCGGACCTGGACCCGCCCGCGGGCCCGCACGGGGCCACCCCGTGGCGCTGGCGCTGGGACGCGACCCCGGGCGAGCACGAGCTGGTGGCTCGCGCCACCGATTCGACCGGGGGAGGGCAGCCGATGACCTCGCGCCACAATCGGCTCGGCTACGGGAACAACGTGGCTTCATCCGTGCGGGTGCGCGTAGGTTGACCCGGAACACGCCGCCGGCCCGCGGATAGTGCAGGGGACTTTACCCGGCCGGGGCCCGATTGCGGGCGGCCTCGCGGCTGGTTCGCGGGGCCGCCCCGCGCGGGCCGCCGGACCGGCCGATGCGCACAGAAGAGGAGACGACATGTTCCACGCGACTGTCCGTGCTTCGTCCGCGCTGGCGCGCGGCGCCCTCCTGACCGCTCTCGGCCTCGGCCTTCTCGGGACGTCCGTCCCGGCCGCGGCCCAGGTCACCGATGAGGAGCGCCAGCGGCAGGAGCTGGCCACCGAGCTCCAGCAGGTGCAGATGCGCCTCGACCAGATCGAGCAGCAGGCGCTCCAGGACCCGGAGCTCCAGCAGCAGCGGGACGAGCTGCAGGAGCGGGTCGTCGAGGCGATCCGCCGCGAGGATCCGGAGGCGGAGTCGAAGATGGAGCGGCTCGAATCGCTCCAGGTCGAGCTGCAGGAGGCCCAGCAGGCCGGCGAGGCCGACCGCGTGCAGACGCTGGTGACGGAGCTCCGAGAGGTGCAGGCGTCGCTCGAGGAGACCCGGGCCAAGGTGATGCAGGACCGCCGGATCGTCTCCCGTCTCCAGGACTTCCGCGAGGATCTCGTGCGCGAGATGCGGGACGTCGACTCCGAGACGGAGGCGCTGCTCGAGCGCATGGAAGAGCTTCAGGAGGAGCTGCAGCGCGGAGGCTGAGCCTACGCGCCGCTCGAGCAGCGACCGACGGAAAGCTAGTGGTCGACTCGTCGACTAGTTGACCACCACGACCACTTCCAGCTCCTGCAGCCGCTCCAGCACGCCCCTCACCTCGCGCGCCGTCCAGCGGCGCACGAGCCCGCGCAGGCGCTCCCGCGCCGCGTCGGCGTCGATCCGCACGTCGGCGCGGATCCGGGTGTCCGCCGCGGAGCCGGACCAGGCGACGGCCGCGCCCGGCGCCGCCGCCGGCTCGACGGCCGGCCGAGCGGACGCGCGGCTCGGGGCCGGCCCGCTCGAGGCCGCAGGGCTCCGCGGTGCCCCGGGCGCGCGCGGCGCCGCGAGAGGGCGCGGCGCGTTCGGCGCGCTCCAGGCGTCCGGCGCGGGGGCGGCTTCGTCGCAGCCGAACAGCCGCGCGGCCACCCGCTCCGGCCCGCGGTACAGCCGGCCCACGGCCTCGCCCGAGCGCCGGATCCCCCGCGCCAGCGCCTGCGGCGGACGGGCCAGCGGTCCGGGCCAGGGCGGCGCGGTGACCGCGCGCGCGAGCAGCCGCGCCGAGCGCTCGGCGGTCTCGGCCGGACCGGGCAACGGCGTGCGATCGGCCATCGCCGCCCACCCCACCGTAGCGGCGAGCCACGCGCCGAGCGCGAGAGTGAACAGGCCCATCCAAGTTCGCACGTGCGCCTCCCCATGGTACGGCGTTCGATCGATCGGCCGATGGACACGACGAGTGTCGCCGCCAAGGAGTTTCACAGGGCGGCCAACCGCCTTCCCGCCTCGCGCAGCAGCGGCTCCGACTTGCAGAAGGCGAAGCGCACCAGGTGCCGTCCCCGTTCCGGTCGATGGAAGAAGCTGGAGCCGGGCACGGGGGCCACTCCGATCTCCGCGGTGAGCCAGCGGGCGAACGCGTCGTCCGGCAGGTCGCTCAGCCCCGAAAAGTCCGCCAGCAGGTAGTAGGCGCCCTCCGGGCGGCGGCAGCGGAAGCCGGCCTCGAGGAGGGCCTCGTACAGCACGTCCCGCCGGGCGCGGTAATCGTCCGCCAGGGCCCGGTAGTAGTCGGGGCCGAGCCGCTCCAGCCCCTCGGCCACCGCCTCCTGGAGCGGGGCGGGGGCGCCCACGGTGAGGAA
>CAZTGV010000128.1:0-5920 GCA_964613475.1 uncultured Gemmatimonadota bacterium | reverse complement strand
GGTCGGTGGTCCGCTCCCCCGTCCGGATCCGCAGCGAGTCGACCAGGCGGTAGTCGTAGTGGCCGAGGGCGCCCGGAGCGGCCGGATGGAGGACGTCGCGGACCTCGTCCCCCTCCCCGATCCGGATCCGGTCCCCGTAGTTGTCGAGCACCGCCGAAAGGTGGTCGATGTGGTAGCGGATCCGGGTGGGGAGGCGCTTCTCGCTCCGTCGGCCGACGATCGTCTGCAGCGCGCGGTCGGGCGCCTGCCAGAAGATCTCCAGCGCCACCTGGTCCGCCCGCACGACCCGGCTTCGCGTCCCGAGCTCGGCGAGGAAGTAGATGTGCCCCTCCGCGGTGGCCCGGAAGCTCCGGAGCGCCGTGTCCGCGAAGGTCCGGCCGCGCGCCCGCACCGCCCGGTCCGCCAGGGCCAGGGCGCGGTCGTCGTTCCATTCGGCGGCGCGCTCGGCCTCCCGCGCGGCCTCCTGTGAGGCCGCCGCCCGGGGCGCGCCCGCCAGCAGGATGAGGGTCGTCAGGCCGACCGCGAGCGGTCGCGGACCGAGGAGGAAGGCGCGGCGGACGCCCGGCCGGCGCGTTCCCGGGGGGCGCGAGAAGGGTTTCCACACGCCGCGAAAGTACCGTCGAGCCCGACGCGGCGTTCCGAGCGCCCGGGAGCGAGCCGCGTCCCCGCCGATGCCCGACGGGGGCTCCCGGGCGACCCGCCGCCGAGCGCTACGCCTCCCGGAAGAGGTCCTCCTGGTCCTCGTCCTCGCTCGGGAGGGCCAGCCGGCGCAGGCGCCGGACCCAGTACTCCACGTCGAACTTGCCCTCGCTCTTGAGCATCCGGCGCAAGACGGGCGAGAGCTCCTCCATCGCCTCCAGCAGGTCGTCCGCGAAGGCGGCGAGCTCCGCCGAGCGCGCCGCCTCGTGCGGAAGGGAGGCCATGTCCTGGAGGATGGAGGCCTCGGAGCGGGAGGCGACGACCGGCTCCTGGCGCGTCGTCACCCAGACCTCGGTCCGGCGTCCGGGGCCCCGCCCCTGCTCGATCGGGACGAGGCCGGCGATCTCGTCGGAGCGCCAGTACTTGCCGTAGCCCAGGTGGATCATCCGGTCGCGCTTGATCTCCACGGACGCCTCCGGCGGGTGGGGGATTCCGGGGGCGCGCGCCCGCTCCCGCGACGGTGCCGCGGGGGTCAGAGCGCCGCCCGCCGTGACGCGCCCCTGAAGGTTCCCGCGTGGATGCGGCGTGTCAAGAAGCGCGAAAATTCCGGGAAGAATGAATCGTCCGGGCAGTGGTGAAGGGGAGGCGGTCGGCATTAGCTTTGCGGGTCCCACCCCGATCGGAGCAGCGAAAGGACGACCATGGCGACCCAGACCTACGCGGTCGAGACCGGGGGGGCGTTCGACCTCTCCGCGCACGGCCTTACAGCGGAGGGCGTGCGCCGCAACCCGCCGCCCGCCGTGCTCTACGAGGACGCGATCGAGATCGACTCGGAGACCCGGCTGGCGGCCAACGGCTGCCTGGTGGCCTACTCCGGGAAGAAGACGGGCCGCTCGCCCGAGGACAAGCGCCTGGTGCGGCACCCCGAGTCCGCGTCGGACATCTGGTGGGGCCCGGTGAACGTGCCGCTCGACCCCGACGCCTTCGCCCGCAACCGGACGCTCGCCCGCCGCCACCTGAACGGCTGCGAGCGCCTGTTCTGCTTCGACGGGTACGCGGGTTGGGACCCGGACCACCGCCTGAAGGTGCGGGTCATCTGCTGCCGGCCCTATCACGCCCTCTTCATGCACAACATGCTGATCCGCCCCTCGCGGGAGGAGCTGGCCTCCTTCGGCGAGCCGGACTGGGTCATCTACAACGCCGGGAAGTTCGCCGCCGACCCGTCCCTGTCCGGGGTCGACTCGACGACCAGCGTGTGCCTGAGCTTCGAGGACGAGGAGATCGTCATCCTCGGCACCGACTACGCCGGGGAGATGAAGAAGGGGATCTTCACCGTCATGAACTACCTGCTGCCGAAGCGGGGCGTGCTCTCCATGCACTGCTCGGCGACGGCGGACCCGGAGAGCGGGAGCTCCTCGCTGCTGTTCGGCCTCTCCGGCACCGGCAAGACGACCCTCTCCGCCGATCCGAACCGGCTGCTGGTCGGCGACGATGAGCACGGGTGGAGCGACGGGGGGATCTTCAACATCGAGGGCGGCTGCTACGCGAAGACGATCGACCTGAGCGCGGAGAAGGAGCCGGACATCTTCCAGGCGCTCCGCTTCGGCGCCGTGCTGGAGAACATGGTGCTGGACGAGGAGCGGCGGGTGGACTGGTCGGACGACAGCATCACCCAGAACGTGCGCGGCTCCTATCCGATCGAGCACATCCGGAACGCGAAGATCCCCTGCGTGGCCGGCCATCCCACCGACGTGATCTTCCTCACCTACGACGCCTTCGGGGTCCTACCGCCGGTGAGCCGCCTGACGCCCGCCCAGGCCATGTACCATTTCATCAGCGGCTACACGGCGAAGGTGGCGGGGACCGAAGTCGGGGTGGACGAGCCCGAGGCGACCTTCTCGCCCTGCTTCGGCGGGCCGTTCCTGGCCTGGCACCCGACCAGGTACGCCGAGCTGCTGGCCGAGAAGATCCGGCGGCACGGGACGAACGTGTGGCTGGTGAGCACCGGCCTCACCGGGGGACCCTACGGAACGGGCGAGCGGATCGACCTCCGCCACACGCGCGCCATCGTGGACGCCATCCATCGGGGTCGGCTGGCGGACGCCCCGACGCGGCGCGACCCGGTCTTCGGCTTCGGGATCGTCACCGAGGCGCCGGGCGTCCCGCGCGAGGTGCTGGACCCGCGGGAGAGCTGGGAGGATCCGGAGGCGTACGACCGCGCGGCGCGGAAGCTGGCCGGTCTCTTCCGGGAGAACTTCGAGGGCTACGCCGACGCGGCGGGCGCGGAGGTCCGGGAGGCGGGGCCGGAGGCGTAGCGGGCCCCGTGGCGCCTCCCGCGGGGCGGGTCCGTTCGGTGCGGCGGGCCTCCGGATGAGTCGCGGCAACCCGCCCGCCGCGGCCGGCGCGGCCCGGCGCGGTCGCACGGTGCGCGATCCGGTGTGGCGGAACGTCCGTCTCGAGCCGGAGGCGGCCGCGATCGTCGACGCGCCGGCCTTCCAGCGGCTCCGCCGGGTGAAGCAGCTCGGCTTCGCCCACCTCGTCTATCCCGGCGCCGTGCACACCCGCTTCGGGCACGCGCTCGGCGTCTACCACCTGACCGCGCGGGCGATCGGCGCCCTGGAGGCGCGCGACGAGCTGGCCCGGCTCGACCGCGCGGCGCGCGAGGCGCTCCCGCTCGTCCGCCTCGCCGCGCTCCTCCACGACGTGGGACACTACGCGTTCTCGCACGCCATGGAGGAGCTGGGTCCGGAGGCGATCCCGGGGCACCACGAGGAGATGGCCGCCCGCTTCCTGGGAGCCGACGGGATCCGGGAGACGCTGGAGGGGCTCGGCGCCGAGGCCGTCCCCCGGGTGGCCCGCCTGATCCGCGGGGCGGACGACCACCCGCTCCAGGGTCTGGTGAGCGGCGCGCTGGACCTGGACAAGATCGACTACCTGCGGCGGGACGGCTTCTTCTGCGGCGTCCCGTACGGCGCGGTGGACGTGGACCGGCTGCTCGACGCGCTCACGCTGGCGCGCGAGGGGACCGACGGGCGGCTGGAGGTGGCGGTCACCGAGAAGGGCCTGAGCGCCCTCGAGTCGCTGCTCTTCTCCAAGTACCAGATGTTCCGGAACGTCTACTGGCACCACGCCGTGCGGGCGGCGACCGTCGTCTTCCGGCGGACCGTGGAGCTGGCGCTGGCGGGTGGCCTCCTCTCGGCCGAGGAGCTTCCGGGACCGACGGACGAGGAGCTGCTGAGCCTGCTCGCGGAGCGGGCGGCCCGTGGGGCCGGCCGGGAGCCGGCCCCGCCCCTCCTGCGGACGCTCCTCACCGGCCTCTCCGAGCGCCGGCTGCCGAAGCGGGTGGTGGAGGCGGCGGGCGACGCGCTGCCGGACGAGGCGGGGGCGTGGACGGCGCAGCGGCCGGAGCTCGTGCGGCGGCTGGAGGACCGCCTGGCCGCCGAGTGGGGCCTCCCGGAGGGCGGCGTGTTCGTGGACTATCCGGCCTACCCGGGCATGCTGAGGCTCGGCCTGCTGCTGGTGCGGCGGGACGGGGGGGTCCGGCGGCTCACCGAGCGCGGGGCGAAGGGGCTGATCGACCTCCCGCGCATCTCCCGCTCGCTGCACCACGCCGCGCGCGTATTCCGCGTGTTCGCGGTGGAGCGCGTCGCGTCGCGCGACCCCGGGCCGCTCCTGGCGCTCCTGGAGGCGCCGGCCGCGCAGGTTGAGGCGCGGCTGGAGGAGGAGCGCGCCCTCTACTGAGCCGCTGCCGAGCCGTAGAGCCGCAGAGGGTCGCCGGCGCGCGCTACGCGGGCTCCTCGGCTTCGACGTCCACCACCACGACGGTCACGTTGTCCGCGCCCCCGGCGGCGAGCGCCGCCTCGACCAGCCGCTCGCTGACCGCCTCCGCCGTCCCGTTCGTCCCGGCGAGCGCCGCCAGACGGCCCTCGGAAAGCATGGCCGTGAGCCCATCCGAGCAGAGGAGGAATCGGTCGCCGGGCAGGAGCGGTCCTCCCCGCTTGTCGACCGGAACCTTCGGCTCCACCCCGAGCGCGCGGGTGAGCACGCTGGCGCGGGGGTGCACGCGCGCCTGCTCGCTCGTCAGGTGGCCTTTGCGGACGAGCTCCTGCACGACCGTGTGGTCCTCGGTGAGCCGCCGACACCCGCCGTCCCGCAGCAGGTAGGCGCGGCTGTCCCCGACGTGCCCGAGCGCCCATTGCCCGGCCGACAGGAGGAGGAGCGCGGTCACCGTCGTCCCCATGCCGCGCTTGCGCGGGTCGCGCTCGGCCTCCTCGAGGATCGCCCGGTTGGCGGCCAGGATCCCTTCCTCCAGGGCGTCGTACGCCGCCGCGGTGGTCGCGTCCGCCGTCAGCGCGGCCAGCCGCGTGGAGAGCGCCTCGACCGCCAAGCGGGCGGCGACCTCGCCCGCGGCGTGCCCCCCCATCCCGTCGGTGACCGCGAAGGCGCCGAACGCGGGCTCGGCGAGCCACGCATCCTCGTTCAGGTCGCGGACGCGACCGATGTGGCTGCGTCCGGCGTACGTCCAGCGGAGGCTCACGCCCGCTCCACGGCCCGGGGGAACTCACGAGGCATCGCGGACATTCTTCGGATCCGGGGAGGTCGCGGACAAGACCGAACCGGTGGCGTCCGGCCCACGCGCACGTTAGTCCTTGGAGGATCATGCCCGGCTCCGCACTGCCCGTCCTGCGCGACGGCATCCACCCCGACCTGGCCGCGTCCGCCCCCGAGGTGGCGCTCGAGCACCTGGACGCCCTCTGGTTCCAGGTGGCCGGGACGGTGTGCAACCTCCGCTGCACCCACTGCTTCATCAGCTGCGCCCCGGACAACCACACGCTGGAGTTCCTGCCGCTGGAGGAGGTGCTGGGCTGGCTGGAGCGGGCGCCGTCGTGGGGCGTGAAGGAGTACTACGTGACCGGCGGCGAGCCCTTCATGCACGCCGACCTCCCGGCCATGCTCGAGGCGATGCTGGCCCTCGGCCCGGCCACCGTGCTGACGAACGGCACGCTGCTCCGCGACCGGGTCCTCCGGCGGCTCGCCCGCGCGGAGCGCGCCTCCCCCTACTCGCTCGAGATCCGGGTCAGCGTGGACGGCCCCGACCCGGAGAGCAACGACCCGATCCGCGGCGAGGGAACCTTCGAACGGGCGATGGAGGGCGTCCGACGGCTCCTGGACCACGGCTTCCTCCCCATCCTCACGGCCACGCAGGTGTGGCCGCCCGAGGAGGACGAGCGGGTCCGGCGGGCCTTCGTGGCGCGGCTGCGCGCGCTCGGCTACGAGCGAC
>CAZTGV010000127.1:0-6011 GCA_964613475.1 uncultured Gemmatimonadota bacterium | reverse complement strand
CGGGCCGGCCTCGGCGGGAGGCCACTGAGATGGCCGATTCGCGAGGCCGGGTGGCGCTCCTCCTGGCGCTCACGTTTGCCGCCGGCGCGGCCGCGGGGGCCGCGGCCGACCGCCTCGGCGTCCTTCCCGGGGCGGCGCGGGCCGGGGAGGTGCGGGAGGGCCCCGACCGCCACGGACACGGGCCCGGACGGACCACGATCGAACGCTTCGCCGACGAGCTCGGTCTGACCGGGGAGCAGCGCGCCGAGATCGAGACGATCCTCGAACGCCATCACGCGTCCATGCGCGAGATGTGGCGGGAGGTGCGCCCCCGCTATCGGGCCCTCGTCGACTCCGTGCGCGCGGAGATCGAAGCGGTACTGACGCCCGAGCAGGTGCGCGAGTACCGGGCCCTCCTGGAAGCGAAGCGCGACCGGGATCGGGGGGGCGAGCGCGACGCCACCGACGATGCCGGGGCGGCGTCCGGTGAACGCGAGGAGAGCGGAAGGTGAGGAGAGGACGCATGGGAGACGCGGACGTGATGCGGGGTGGGGTGGTCCGAACGCCTCTGGGCGCGACGCTCCCGGGCCTCACGGCGCTGCTGGGCGCGACGCTCCTGGGCCTCACGGCGCTGCTGGGCCTGCCGGCCGCGGCCGCGGCGCAGGAGCAGGAGCAGGAGCAGGAGGCGGAGGATCCGTGGGAGGCGCTGCGGGCCGCGGCCCCCGAGGCCGTGCAGGCCCGCGCGGTCACGCTCGAGGAGGCGACCGAGATGGCGCTCCGCCGTAGCCCGGCCCTGGAGCAGGCCCGCGCGAGCGTCGAGGTCGCCGAGTTCGACCGGCTCGGCGCCTACGGGAGCTTCCTGCCTCGGCTGAACCTCGGCTACAACTACTCGAACGCGAGCACGGGGCGGCTCGATCCGACCGGCCAGTCGATCACCCGGACGAGCTGGACGATGCAGCTCGGCGCGAGCTACGACCTGTTCACCGGTTTCCGGCGGATGTCGGACCTGCGGTCCGCCCGCCTCGGCGTGGACGCGGAGGACGCGCGGTACCACCAGCGGCGGTACGAAACGCTCTTCCTGGTGAAGCAGGCGTTCTTCGCCTCGGTGGCGGCCAACGAGCTCGTCCGCGTCGAGGAGGACCGGGTCCGACGGCAGACGGACCAGCTCGACTTCGTGGAGCAGCGGGTGCGGCTGGGCCAGGCCACCCGGGCCGACCTGCTGCGCTCGCAGGTGGACCTCAACAACGCGCGGCTCGCGCTGTTGAACGCGGAGAACGAGGCGCGGACGGCCACCTTCCAGCTCGCCGAGGCGGTGGGCGTGGACGAGCCGCTGGCGCCGACCCGCGAGGCGACGCTGGAGTCGCCGCCGCTGGCGTGGACCCGGGATCAGCTCCTCGCGGCGGCGGAGGCGGCCGCGCCCTCGGTGCAGACGGCCCGGGCGGTCACGGAGGCGGCCGAAGCCTCGGTCGCCTCCTCCCGCTCCACCTACCTGCCGAACCTGACCCTCTCCGGCGGGTGGGCGTGGCAGGCGCCGGAGTTCCCGCCGGCCGACCGGAGCTGGGCCGTGCAGGTGAGCGGCAACTATCCGCTATTCAACGGCTTCCAGCGGGAGAGCGCGGTGATGCGGGCCCAGGCGCAGGCCGACGCGGCCCAGGCGCAGGAGCGCGCCACCCGCCTGGCCATCCGCGCGGACGTGGACGCGGCGTACGGCCGGGTGCAGTCCGCCCGCGCCGGGGTGGCGCTCGCCGAGCAGAGCGTGGAGCTCAGCCGGGAGAGCCTGCGGGTCGTCCAGGAGCGGTACCGCCTCGGGCTGGCCACCATCCTGGACCTCCAGCAGGCGCAGATCGCCCTGCGGCAGGCCGAGGTGGACCTGGTGAACCGCCAGTTCGACCACCAACTCGGCATCGCGCAGCTCGAATCGCTGATCGGGCGCCCGCTTTGGGGCGAGCCGGCGCCGTAGCTCGACCGACATCGACATCCATGGGATCGACATGAGCGGTACCTCTCGCACCTTCCCACGCGCGGACCTCCGCCTCCTCGCGGCGGCCCTCGGCCTGGCGGCGCTCGTCGCCTGCGGCCGGGGCGCCGCCAACGAGGCCGCGTCCGCGCTCGGCACGGCCACGGCGGAGCGCCGGACCATCGTCGCCAGCGTGGACGCCACCGGCACCATCGAGCCGATCCGCGTGATCGACGTGAAGTCCCAGGCCTCGGGCGAGATCCTCGAGCTGCCGGTCGAGCTCGGCGACCAGGTGGCGCGGGGCACCCTGCTCGTCCGGATCGACCCCCGCGACGTGCGGAACGCGCACGAACAGGCGGAGGCGGACCTCGAGGTGGCCCAGGCCCGCTTCGAGGTGAGCGAGCGGCAGCTCGAGCGGACCCGCGCGCTGCGGGATTCGGCGGTGGTCACGGAAGAGGAGCTCGAGACGGCCCTGCTGGAGTTCGCGAACGCTCGCGCCGCGCTGGTCAAGGCGCGGACGAACCTGACGCTCGCCGCGGATCGACTGAACGACGTCACCCTGCGGGCGCCGATCGACGGCACGATCGTGGAGCGGAACGTGGAGGAGGGGCAGATCGTGACCTCCACCCGCGAGGTGACCGGCGGCACCACGATCATGCGCATGGCCGACCTGGCCGAGGTCCAGGTCCGGACCCTGGTCGACGAGACCGACATCGGACGCGTGGTGGCGGGCCAGTCCGCCCGCATCCGGGTGGAGGCCTTCCCCGACCGCACCTTCCAGGGCGAGGTGCTGAAGATCGAGCCCCAGGCGATCGTCGAGCAGAACGTCACCATGTTCGCGGTGCTCACGCGCATTCCGAACCGGGAGGGGTTGCTCAAGCCGGGCATGAACGCGGACGTGGAGATCGTCGTCGGACGGGAGGAGGAGGCGCTGGCCCTTCCCAACGCGGCCGTGAAGACGCCGGACGAGGCGCGCCAGCTGGCGCGGGCGCTCGGGATCGAGCCCCCCGCGGCGGACGGAGCGGCCGGCGGCGCCGCGGGTCCCGGGGGCTCCGGCGATCCGGCGTCGGGCGGGCGGCGAATCGTGCGCGGGGGATCGGACGGGGGCGGCGGGGACGGCGCTCCCGACGGCGCGGGCTCCCGCCGGGGTGCCGAAGCGGGCGAGGCGGGCGGCGGCGGAGCCGAGGCGGGCGCGGGCGCACCGAACGGGCGGGCGGGCGGCGGCGCAGCCGAGGCGGGCTCCGGAGACTCCGGAGACGGCGAGCTCAGCCCACAGCGGCTCGCCGCCATGTCTCCCGAGGAGCGCCGGCGCACCATGGAATCCCTCTCCCCCGCCGAACGGCAGCGCCTGTTCGCCGCCTTCCGCCAGGCGCGGGAAGACGAGGAGCGCGCCGCACGCGCCGATCCCGCGCGCCCCCGGCCCGGCTACGTCTTCGTCTCGGACGGCCGCGGCGGGCTCTCCCTGCGCCCGGTCACGCTCGGGCTGAGCAGCTGGGAGTACACGCAGGTGCTGGAGGGGCTCGAGGAGGGCGACCCGGTGATCGAGGTCCCCCTGGCGCTCATCCAGCAGCAGGAGCTGCTGCAGCGCATCCGCAGCCGCTCCGGCGTCCCCGGCGTCCAGCGGAACTGATGCTGTTCCTGGAGATCGTGCGCGTCGCGCTCGACGCGATCCGCGCGAACAAGCTCCGCTCGCTCCTCACCATGCTCGGGATCGTCATCGGCGTCGGCGCCGTGATCGCCATGGTCGCCCTCGGCGAAGGCGCGCAGCGGGCGGTCCAGGAGCAGATCGCCTCGCTCGGCACCAACGTGCTCACCGTGCGCCCCGGACAGGGCTTCTTCCGCGGCGTGCGATCGGGGGACGCCCGGCTCACGGTCGACGACGTCCGGGCGATCGCGCGCGGCGCGCCCGCGGTGTTTGAGGTGGCGCCCGAGATGCAGGGCAGCCTGCAGGTGAAGCACGGGAACGCGAACGCGAACCTGAGGATCCTCGGCACGACCCCCAACTTCCCGCGGGTGAACAACTACCGCCTCGCCCTCGGCCGCTTCTTCGACGAGCAGGAGAACGCCGGACGGCGCAGGGTGGCGGTGCTGGGCGGGGCCGTGCCGGCCGTGCTCGGGGCGTCCGCGGCGGAGCTGGTGGGGCAGCGGATCTCGATCCGCAACATCGCCTTCGAGGTGGTCGGCGTCCTGGAGGAGAAGGGCGGCGCCTCCTGGTTCAACGAGGACGAGCAGATCTTCGTCCCGCTGGAGTCGGCCCGCTTCCGGCTCCTGGGCCAGGACCGCCTCCGCTCGATCAACGCGCTGGTCGCGGACCGCGCGTCGATGCCGCTCGCCATGATGCAGATCGAGACGGCGCTGCGCCGCGAGCACCGGCTGCCCGTCGGGAAGGAGAACGATTTCTGGATCCAGGACCGCGCGGAGCTTCTCGGCACCCAGCAGGAGACGACCCGGACCTTCACCATCCTGCTGGCCAGCATCGCCGGCGTGAGCCTGCTGGTCGGCGGGATCGGCATCATGAACATCATGCTGGTCTCCGTCACCGAGCGGACCCGGGAGATCGGCATCCGCAAGGCGCTCGGGGCGACCCGCCGGGAGGTGCTGCTCCAGTTCCTGCTCGAGGCGACCGTGCTCTGCATGGTGGGCGGCGGGCTGGGGATCGCCTTCGGCTTCGGGACCTCCGCCGCCCTCTCGTCGCTCGCCGGCTGGAACACGGCGGTCTCCCCGGACGCCGTGCTGCTGGCCGTCCTCTTCTCGGCCGCGGTCGGGCTCTTCTTCGGCATCTGGCCCGCGCGCCGCGCCGCCCGGCTGGACCCGATCGTCGCGCTTCGTTACGAATGAGGCCATGAGCGTCGCCTCCATCGCATCGCTGCCGGACGCCGCCCGCGTGTGGGTCTTCGGGGCGGACCGCCCCCTGGACACGGACGCGGAAGCGCGCCTGCGGGCCGGCTTGGACGCATTCCTGGAGGGGTGGACCGCGCACCGTCGGGAGCTCGCCGCGGCGGCGGACGTCCGCGAGGGCCGTTTCGTGGTCGTCGCCCTGGACGAGACGCGCGTACCCGCGTCCGGCTGCTCGATCGACGCGCTCCTCCACCGGATACGGGCGATGGAGGAGGCGCTCGGGGTGCGCCTGGCGGACGCGGCGCCGGTCTGGTACCGGGCGGCGGACGGAGAGATCTGCTGCGTGTCCCGGGGGGAGTTCCGCCGGCTGGCGGAGACGGGCGACGTCTCCGCGGAGACGCCGGTGTTCGACCTCACCCTGGAGCGGCTGGAGGCGCTCCGGGCCGGGCGGCTGGAGGTCGCCGCGGGCCGGTCCTGGCACGCCCGGCTGCTCGGCGAGGCCGGGCGCGGGCACGCCGCCTCGCCTCCGGGCTGAGCCGGGAGCCGGCGTTGTCGGACGCCCCGGGCGCCGCCGAGCCGGCCGGCCGCGCGCGCCAGCCGTTCGAGCCCGCGCCTCCGGAGCCGGGCGGCGGGGCCGGGCGATTGGCCCTGATGCTGGCCGGCGGTGGGGCGCGCGCCGCCTACCAGGCGGGCGTCCTCTCCGGCATCGCGCGCCGTCGGCCGGACCTCCGGATCCCCGTCCTCACGGGCGTCTCGGCGGGCGCGATCAACCTCGGCTATCTCGCCGCTCATCCCGGACCGTTCGGGGAGACGGCCGAGGGCCTGGCGCGCAAGTGGCGCTCGCTCACCACCGAGGAGGTCTTCCGCTCCGATCCGCTCTCCATGCTCTGGATCGTCGCCCGCTGGGCGGCCGCCCTCCTGTCCGGCGGGACCCGGATCGCGCCCGGCGCCCGGGGGCTGGTGGACACGGGGCCGCTGCGCGAGTTCCTGGCGCGCTCGATCCAGTCCGAGGCCATCGCGGACAACGTCCGCTCCGGGCGGCTGGAGGCGATCGCCCTCGCCGCCCTCTCGTATCAGACCGGGCGGACGGTCACCTTCGTCCAGGCGGCTCATCCGGTCTCCCGGCGCGGCTCGGGGGTGCATCACCGGGTCGTGCGAGCGCGGCTCTCGATCGACCACATCATGGCCTCGGCGGCGATCCCGCTCCTCTTCCCGGCCGTGAAGGTGGGACAGCAGT
>CAZTGV010000126.1:0-6036 GCA_964613475.1 uncultured Gemmatimonadota bacterium | reverse complement strand
CGACATCCCGCGTCGACGTGTGTCGACATCCCGCGTCGACGTGTGCCGACACCCCGCGTTGACGCGCGCCGACGCCCCGCCTAGCTTGAGCCGCCAGCAGCCGGTACCCGGCCCGGAAACGCCCGCCCCCCGCGGCCTCCGGGCCCCCTCCGTCCGCGGATCGACGATGTCGCGAAACGGTCGACGGTCCGAGGGAGTCAGCGCCGCCCACGTGGCGAGTGGCGCCCTCGACCTCTACCTGGAAGAGATCAGCCGCTACCCCCTCCTTGCCGCGGACGAGGAGGACCGGGTAGCCCGGCGCGCCCGCACCGGTGATCGGGAGGCGCTCGACGTCCTGGTGCGCTCCAACCTCCGCTTCGTGATCTCCGTCGCCAAGAAGTACCAGAACCGCGGGATCTCCTTCCTCGACCTGATCCAGGAGGGGAACGTGGGACTGGTGACGGCGGCCCGGAAGTTCGATCCGGACCAGGGGGTGAAGTTCATCAGCTACGCCGTGTGGTGGATCCGGCAGGCGATCCTCGCCGCGCTCGCCAAGCACGGCCGCTCCGTCCGCCTGCCGCTCAACCGGGCGACCGAGCTGGCCAGGATCGTCCGCGTGCGGGAGGAGCTTCGGCAGAGCCTGGGGCGCGATCCGAGCGTGCGGGAGATCGCCCGCGGCGCGGAGCTCGAGGTCGGCACGGTCGACATGCTGCAGACGCTGAACGTCGCCGAGGTCCGGCTGGACGCGCCGGTCGGCACGTCCGAGGACAACCAGCTCCGCGAGCGCTTCCTGGTGGACGACGGCCGCATGGAGGAGGACGTCGAGGCGAAGCTGCTCAAGGAGCAGATCGCGGCGGCGCTCCGGACGCTCCGGCCGCGAGACGCCCGGGTGGTGCGGCTCTACTACGGCCTGCAGGGGGAGCAGGAGCACACGCTGGAGGAGATCGGACAGCTTCTCGGCGTCACCCGCGAGCGGGTGCGGCAGCTCCGGGACCGCGCCCTGCGCGACCTGCGGAGCGGCGAGTCGGGGAAGCTGCTGCGGAGCTTCGCCGCCTGACGGGCGGCCGTCCCGCGGGACGGCCTCGTCGGTCGGGACGGCCCCGATCAGTCTCCGGCTCCGGCCGCCGCGCGCAGCAGCGCTTCCGCCCGGCAGGCGCCCTCCTCCGCCCACCCGACCTCGGCGCGGGCGTCCGACTCCGGCTCCGCCTCGGCGGCCGGCTGCGCCCCGCCGGCGTCCTCGGCCGGCGCCTCCTCGGGCGCCGCCTCCACCGCCTCCGTCGCTGGCTCGGGGACGCCGACGTCGGTGACCGCGGCGAGGCCGACGGAGGTCCCGTCCACGCGCCGGAGCAGGTGCGCGCCCCCAGTCGGAAGCCGGATCCAGTCCACGTACTCGAACACCTCTTTGTCCTCCGCCGAGTCGTACCGCCGGATCAGCGACCACTGCGTCCGGTAACCGCGGGTCGGCTCCCATCGCGAGAAGAAGAGGAGGGAGACCGCGTCATCTCCGGGTGGGCCGGGGGCGAGCGAGTCGCTCACCACCCAGGTGCCGCCGAGGCCGGGGGCCACGTCGCCGGGGACCGGCACGGCGGCGAGCGCCGCCCGCCGCGCCAGGAAGGCCCGCGGCCCGCCGATCAGCCGCTCGGCGATGACCGGGCCCGCCACGGCCATGCGGCGGTCCGGTTCGGGAGGCGGAACGGCGCCCGCGCGCGGCGCCGGGACCTCGGCCGGGGTCGCGAAGACGAGCGGCGGCAGCCGCTGACCGGGGACCAGGAAGAGGGTGCCGTCGGCGACCGACGGGCAGGCTGGGTCGGGTACCCGGGCGCCCTCCACCACCAGCGTCCCCACCCGCGTGCCGGCGGTCTGGAGGCGGAGCTCGATGCCGGGGGCGAGGAAGACGGAATCGAAGCGCGCCCGCCACCGGTCCGAGACCGCGCCGGGCACCTCGAGCGGCTCCAGCCCCTCCCCGATCCGCGCCACCGGCACCGCGAGCGCGCGCGTGCCTTCCGCGCGCACCGCGAACAGGAGCGGCCCCCGCGGGAGGGGCGCCTCGGCCGGCTCGGCGACGGCCTCCGGCTCGGGGGTCTCGGGCTCCGGCGCCGGATCCTCGAGCGCCACCCGCCCGCCGTCCCACGACACGTCGCAGGCGGTCGAGAGCGGAAGCGCCGGCAGGAGGCAGAGCGTGCCCAAGAAGCGGAGCGGCCGCAGGAGGCCGCGGGGGCGCCGGGGCGGCGGCCCGTGGCAATCGCGGTGCGGCGGCCGGCGACGATCGCCCCCCGGCGCCCCCGCCGAACGCGCCGAGCGCGCCCGTGACCGATGCCCCATCCTGTCCGCCTGCTCGGCCCCGCCGCGCACCCGCCACCTCCGGTCCGGACGGGGGCGCCGCCGCCCCCGCGAAAGCGCCCCGCGTCGCCCTTTGCCCGCGAGGAGGCGGAAGCTAGGATGCGGGTCCCGAGCGGGCAAACCGCCCGGCGCGCCCGCCGGGCGCGCGGGACGACGCGAAGCGCGGAGGAGCGCATGGCCGCCATCGGCCTCTATTACCACGGGGACTGTGGACGCCATGACACCGGCTGGGGACACCCCGAGCACCAGGGCCGTCTCCGCGCCGTCATGGGCGCGCTGGAGGCCGCCCTTCCCGAGCTCGCCGACCAGGTGGAGCCGGTCGAGGCGGCGCCGTTGGACGAGGCGCGGCTCTCGTCCGTGCACGAACCGGCGCACGTGGAGCGGGTCCGCGCCGCGGTGGCCGAGGCCGCCGAGACGGGAGAGTCCGTGGCGCTGGAGGTGGACACGGTCGTCTCCGGCGCCTCGTGGGACGCCGCGCTGGCGGCGGCGGGCTGCGCGGTCGCCGCGGTGGAGGCCGTGTGCGCGGGCCGCCACGCCGCGGCCTTCTGCCCGGTGCGCCCGCCCGGGCATCACGCCACCCCGAACCGCGCCATGGGCTTCTGCCTCTTCAACAGCGTGGCGATCGCCGCGCGGCACGCGATCGAAGCGGGGCTCGCCGGCCGGGTGCTGATCGTGGACTGGGACGTCCACCACGGGAACGGGACCCAGGACATCTTCTGGGAGGACCCCGACGTCTTCTTCCTCTCCATGCACCAGAGCCCGCACTACCCGGGGACGGGCGCGGCCGACGAGCGGGGCGCGGGGCCCGGCCGGGGGACGACGCGCAACGTCCCGCTGCCGCCGGGCCTGCCGCCCGAGCGCTACGTGGACGAGCTGCTGACGGCGCTCGACGAGGCGCTCGAGGGCTTCGACCCCGAGCTGGTGCTCGTGTCGGCCGGATTCGACGCGGCGCGCGGCGACCCGCTCGGCGGCTTCACGCTGGAGCCGGAGCACTTCCACCGACTGACCGTCGAGCTCTCCCGGCGCGCCGCCGGGACCGCTGCGGCCGGCCGCGTCGTCTCGCTCCTGGAGGGGGGCTACGATCCGGAGCGGCTGGGGCGGAACTGCGTCGCGCACCTCGGGGGGCTGCGGGATGCCGCCGCGGAGCTTGGGGCGGCCGCCACGGCCGGCACGGACGAGAGAGGCGCCCCGTGAAGGCGCGGATGGACCCGGCCCTGGCCCGCGCCGCGGGCGAAGAGATCCGGCGCGCGGGAGTGGACGGCTGGCTCCTGTACGACCTGGAGGCGCGGAACAAGGTGTCCGCCGGCCTGGTCGGCCTGCCGGAGGGGCTGAGCCGGCGCTGGTTCGTCCTCCTCCGGCCCGACCGGCCGCCCCGGGCGCTCGCCCATTCCATCGAGGCGTCGCACTGGGACGCCTGGGAGCACGAGCTGGAGACGTACACCGGCTGGGAGGAGATGGAGGCGGCGCTCGCCCGGCTGCTCGAGGGCTGTGGGACGGTGGCCATGGAGGTCTCTCCCCGCGACGCGGTCCCCTTCCTGGACAGCGTGCCGGCCGGGGTGGTGGAGCTGGTGCGAGAGGCCGGGGCGGAGGTGGTGACCTCGGCGCCGCTCGTCTCCCGGACCTACGCCCAGTGGGGCGAGGAGGGCCGCCGGCTGCACCGCCAGGCGGCGGAGGCGCTGGCCGGGATCGCCCGCGAGGCGTTCGCCCGCGCCTGCCGGGCGGTGGGCCACGCCGGCGCGGCGCCGGAGGCGGACCCCGCCGAGGAGCAGGTGGCCGCGGCCGATGCGCCGGGGGTGGGGGCGCGGGACGCCGGGGCGCCCGGCGGGGGTGCGGCGCCGGGCGAAGACGCGACGCCGGGCGAGGACGCGACGCTGGGCGCGGGCGGGGCGCCGCTGACGCTCGAGACCGAGCACGACCTGGCCGAGTGGATCCGCGCCGCGATCGCCCGCGCCGGCCTGGTCGGCGGCGACACGATCGTGGGGGTGGGGGCGAACACCGCCAAGCCGCACTACTTCCCGAGCGCGGAGGAGGCGGCCCCGCTCGCCGCCGACCGGGTCCTGCTCATCGACCTGTGGGGCCGGGTGGACGGCGAACCGGACGCCGTGTTCGCCGACCAGACCTGGATGGGCTGGCTCGGCCCGGCGCTCCCCGACGAGGTGGCGGACGCCTGGGAGGCGGTGCGGGAGGCGCGGGAGGCGGCGATCGCCCGCCTTCGCCGCGACGCCGACGGCGCCTACCCGACCGGCGCGGAGGTGGACCGGGCCGCCCGGGGCGTGCTGGAGGCCCGCGGCTACGGCGACGCGGTGCAGCACCGCACGGGCCACGCGATGGACCGGGTGAACCACGGCTTCGGCCCGAACCTGGACGCCTTCGAGACGCGCGACGAGCGGCGGCTGGTCCCGGGGATCGGCTTCTCGGTCGAGCCCGGGGTCTACCTCGAGGGCCGGTTCGGCCTCCGGAGCGAGGTGAACGTGCACCTCACGGACGAGGGGCCCGAGGTCACGCCGGCGCGCCGACAGGCGAGCCCCTGGACCGCCGCCCGCGGAGTCGATTGAAGCTCTCCTGGGAGCGCCTCCGGGTGGAGACCGCCCGGCCGTTCCGGATCAGCCGGGGCGAGCGCCGGGAGGTCGAGGTCGTTTGGGTCCGCCTGGAATCCGACGGGATCGAGGGTTGGGGCGAGGCGGATCCCTCCGCCTACTACGGGGAGACGGCCGACACGGTGGAGGCGGCGCTCGGCAGGCTGCGCCCGGTCGTCGAGGCCGAGGCGGACCCCTGGGACCTGGAAGGCATGGAGGCCCGGCTGCGCGCAGCCCTCGCGCCCAATCCTTCGGTTCACGCCGCCCTGTCGGCGGCCGCGCACGACCGGATCGGGAAGGCGGTCGGCCAGCCGCTCTGGCGCCTGTGGGGGCTCGACCCGTCCGCCGCGCCCCCCAGCTCCTTCACGATCGGGATCGACGAGCCCGAGGCGATGGCCGAGGCGGCGCGCGACGCGCGGGCGGCCGGCTTCGGCATCCTGAAGGTGAAGGTCGGGACGGACCGGGACGAGGCGGCGCTCGAGGCGATCCGCTCGGCGGCGCCGGACGCCGTCCTTCGGGTGGACGCGAACGCCGCCTGGACGCCGCGCCGCGCGCTGCGCGAGATGGAGCGGCTCGCCTACTACGGAGTGGAGTTCGTGGAGCAGCCGCTCCCGCCCGAGGACCGGGAGGGCTACCGCTGGCTGCGCGGCCGCTCGCCCCTGCCCGTGGTGGTGGACGAGTCGTGCCGGGTGGCCGCCGACATCCCTGGCCTGGTGGGTCTCGCCGACGGGATCGTCATCAAGCTGGCCAAGTGCGGCGGACCGAGGGAAGCGATGCGGATGGTCCACGTCGCGCGGGCCTGCGGCCTCCGCGTCATGTTGGGGTGCATGCTGGAGACGTCGCTCGGCATCGCGCCGGCTGCGCACCTGGCCTCGCTGGTGGATTGGCTGGACCTCGACGGCGCGGCCCTGCTGCAGGAGGACCCCTTCCAGGGGCCGCGCCTGGAGGAGGGTCGGCTGCGGGTCGGGGAGGCACCGGGCCTGGGAGTGTCGGCGGCCTGACCTCCTTCGCAGGAGGTTGTTCTCCGCAGGAACCCGGCGCCCTCGGTTCGCGTCCGTGAGGGAAACACATGCCCTCGAAACACGCCGCTGGCCCGGAAGCAGACGGCCTCAGAACGCGTCCGTGGCCCGGAAGTAGACCT
>CAZTGV010000125.1:0-6127 GCA_964613475.1 uncultured Gemmatimonadota bacterium | reverse complement strand
GCCGACCGGCTGCGGGCCGGGGCCCGGCGCGCCGCCGCGGCGCTGAGCGGCGGCGAGCAGGCCGGCCCCGCGGCCCGCCTCGCCCCGGGCGTCGACGCCGGACAGGTCGAGGCGGCGCTCGGGACGGCGCTCGAGCGGCTCGAGGCGCTCCACTACGAGCTGCTCCGGGTGGCGGTCCTGGACGAGGACGCGGAGCTCGAGCCGGCCGCGGCGGCGGTGGAGGAGGAGGCGGAGCGGATCGCGTCGTACCTGGAGGGCGAGCCCGCGGACGCGGCGGGGAGCTGACGGGTGGAGCGCGGCGCCCTCTCCGACCGGATCCGGTCGGTCCTGTTCGACCTGGACGGCACCCTGGTCGACTCGGAGCGCCTCATCCTCGCCTCCTACCGGCACACGATGCGGGAGCACCTGGGCGAGGCGCCGCCGGACGAGGCCTGGCTCGCCACCATGGGCACCCCGCTGGTCGCGCAGCTCCGCGACTTCGCGCCGGACGAGGCCGAGGCCCACGCCATGCTGGCCACCTACCTGGCCCACAATCGCCGGGTGCACGACGAGCTGATCCGCGGCTTCCCCGGCGTCGCCGAGACCCTCGCCTGGCTCCGCGAGCGCGGCTACGCCCTCGGCGTCGTCACGAGCAAGCTCTCCGAGGGGGCGCTCCGCGGGATGCGGAGCTGCGGCATCCTGCGGGAGTGGTTCGAGGGGATCGTCACCGCGTCCGATCCGGTCCCCCACAAGCCGGACCCGGCCCCCGTGCGGCTGGCGCTGGAGCGGGTGGGCGAGCCGGATCCCTCGCGGGCGCTCTTCGTGGGCGACAGCGTCTGGGACCTGCGCGCCGGGCGGGCGGCCGGGACGGTCACGGCCGCGGCGCTGTGGGGCCCGTTCCCGCGCGACCGCCTGGCCGCCGAGGAGCCGGACCACTTCCTGGAGCGGATCGAGGACGTGCGGCGGCTGCTGGAGCCCGTCGGCGCCGCGTAGGGCCGGACGAACCGCGGACGCGGGCCGCCCGCCCTTTTAGCGGCCCGTGGCGGCCGCCGCGGGCTCGCGCGCGCGCTCCTCGGCCTCCACGCAGTGGAGCCGACCGTCGGTCATCTCCACCCCGCGCAAGGCGATCGCCATTGCCTCGGACAGGTCCTCGACCAGGTGGAACTCGACCTGCTCGCGCACCTGCTCGGGGAGCTCCTCCAGGTCGCCCTCGTTCTCCCGGGGGAGGATGATGTGCCGCAGCCCGGCCCGGCAGCCGCCCAGCACCTTCTCCTTCACCCCGCCGATCGGGAGCACGCGGCCGGTCAGCGTCACCTCGCCGGTCATGCCCACGTCGTGCCGCACCGGCTTGCCGCCCAGCGCGCTGACCAGCGCGATTGCCATGGCGATCCCCGCCGACGGACCCTCCTTCGGGATGCTGCCGGCCGGCACGTGGAGGTGGATCGCGTGGTCGCGGACCCGCTCCGGCGGGATCCCCACCTCCTCGGCGTGGCTCCGGGCCCAGGTGAGCGCCGCCTGGGCGCTCTCCTTCATCACCTCCCCGAGCTGACCGGTCAGCGTGAGCTCCTCCTTGCCGGGCATCACGTTCGCCTCGACGAGCAGGATGTCCCCGCCGACCGGCGTGTAGAACATGCCCGTCGCGACGCCCACCGTGTCGTGCTCGAGCTTCTTCTCGGGGTGGACCTTCGGCCGGCCGAGCAGCTCGCGGAGGTCGTCCGGCCCGACCGCGACGCTCGGGGCCTCGCCCGAGGCGATGCGGCGCGCCACGCGGCGTGCGATCGACGCCAGCTCCCGCTCCAGGTTTCGGACCCCGGCCTCCCGAGTGTAGCTCGCGATCACCTCGCGGATCGCGTCGTCCGAGACCTGGATCTGCTCCGGGGTCAGCCCGTTCTGCCGGATCTGCCGCGGCAGCAGGTAGCGGCGGGCGATGTGGAGCTTCTCGTCCTCCGTGTAGCCGCGGAACTCGATCGCCTCCATCCGGTCCCGCAGGGGGCCCGGGATCTGCTCCATCACGTTGGCCGTCGCGATGAAGAGCACCTCGGAGAGGTCGAAGGGCACGCCCAGGTAATGGTCGACGAAGGAGTCGTTCTGTGCCGGGTCGAGCACCTCCATCAGCGCGGCCGACGGATCCCCCTGGAAGGAGATGCCCAGCTTGTCCACCTCGTCCAGCAGAAAGACGGGGTTGCGGGTGCCGGCCCGCTTCAGGCCCTCTATGATGCGGCCGGGAAGCGCGCCCACGTAGGTCCGGCGGTGCCCCCGGATGTCCGCCTCGTCCCGGGCGCCGCCGAGCGAGACACGGACGTACTCCCGGTCCATCGCCTCCGCGATCGACTTGGCGATCGACGTCTTCCCGACGCCCGGTGGTCCGACGAAGAGGAGCGTGGAGCCGGAGCGGTCGTCCTCCTGGCCGCCGCGGACCTCGCGCTCGGCCGCCGTCACGGAGCGGGCCGTGCGCGGCTCCTCCTCCTCGTCCGTGTCCGTCGGGGTCTCGCCCTCGGCTTCATCCTCTTCCCCGGCTTCGGCTTCGGGCACGGTCCCCGCCCCGGTCTCTCCATCACCGTCCGAGGTCGCCGCTTCCGCGGCTTCCTCCCGGGCGCGGCTCTCCTCCTGCAGCTTCCGGACGGCGAGGAAGTCGAGCACCCGGTCCTTTACGTCCCGCAGGCCGTAGTGGTCGCGGTCAAGGATCTCGGCGGCCCGCTCCAGGTCCAGCCGGTCGGAGGTCGTGTCGCCCCAGGGCAGGTCGGCGATCGTCTCGAGGTAGGTGCGGACGACCTGCGCCTCGGCCGACTCGCGCGGGATCCGCTCGAGGCGCTGGAGCTGGTTGTCGACCTCGTCGCGCGCCTCGGCCGGCAGGTCCAGCCCGGCGAGCCGCTTCCGGAGGTCCTCGACCCCGCGCGAGTCGCCGTCCTCGCCGAGCTCCTTCTGGATCGCCTTCATCTGCTCGCGCAGGTAAACCTCGCGCTGCCGCTCGCCCAGCTCCTCCTGGACCTGGCTGCGGATCTGCTCCTGCGCCTCGAGCAGGCCGATCTGCCGCTGAAGGTGCAGAAGGAGCTTCCGGAGCCGGTCCTCGACCGAGAGCGTCTCCAGGAGCTCCTGCTTCTCGTCCGTGTCGAGCTCGGTGTAGAAGGTGACCAGGTCCGCCAGCTCCCCCGGCGTGGATACGCCGCCGAGCAGGTGGTCGACGATCTCCTTCGGGACGCCGCGCAGGCGGCTCACCTCGGCCGCTCGCTCGCGGACCTCCTTGTAGAGGGCCGCGAACGCGGGGTCCTCATCGTCCAGGGGCGCCATGTCCTCCATGCGGCGGCACACGACGGCCAGGTGGTCGTCCTGGGGCTGGTACTCGAGCGCCGCGGCCCGGACCACGCCCTGGACGACCATCTGGATGCCGCCCGGCACCTTCTGCATCTGGGCGATGCGGCAGATCGTGCCGACCCGGTGCAGCGTGTCGGGGGCCGGCTCCTCGGTCTCCGCATCGATCTGCGCGACCGCGAAGACCCGCCGGTCGCCGTTCAGGGCGGCGTCGATGGCCCGGAGCGTGCCTTCCCGTCCGGCGGCGATCGGGGCCGCCACCGCCGGGAAGACGACCGTGCCGCGGAGCGGGATGACGGGGAGCCGCACGCGTGTCTCCCCGGACGGCTCCGGGCTCTCGTCGGGGGCGACCTCGATCGTCCCGTCCCGGCTCTCGTCGCCGGAGACCTCGGTCGTCCCGTCCCGGCTCGCCGCCTCGATCGTGGCGGGATCCTGTCGCCGTTCTTCGTTTCGGTCCTTCCGATCGCTTCTATCGTTGGAGCTCATCCGCACATCCGCTGTCGTTCGAGTGGGCCGCCGCGGGGGGCGCCAGGCGTGCCGCGCGACGGCCGACGGGTCTGGCGAGGTCGACGTAAGTGGTGCAGGTTCCGCGCCGGGTGACGGCCCCGGGAACGGGCCCGGGACCGGCCTTTCTGGCACCAGAACCCTGCCGCGCCGTGCCTTCCACCGCCAACGAGGCATACCCCCGCGGGCTCGGGCCGGCTCGAACCGGCGGGGTGCCGCCGTCGGCCATCATCGATCGATCAAGGCGTTTCATATGAAACGTCCGCCCTTCGGTCATGGCAGACGTCATCGGCTGATCAAGGCGTTTCCGCGGAAACGTCCGGCGCGCCGCGGCCTCGGGGTCCGGGCGTGTCTTCTTTCGACGCTGCTTGCCGCCGGTGCGGTGATGGTGTCCGGAGCGGCGGCCTTCGGAGCGGCGGCGGGCTACGCGATCTCGTCTCGCCCCGCCGCCGCCCCGCTGCCGATACCGCCGTCCATTGCCGACACCCTTCCCGCCGCGGCCGCGGATTCCGTCCCGGCCGGCGCGGTCGCGCCCCCGGATTCGACCCGGCCGCCGGGCGACCATCCCTTCGACGCCTGGGACGCCGCGGCCCTCCCGCTGCGCGCGCTCGCCCTCCCGCTGGCCGCGGCCGGCGTGCTGATTCGCGAGGGACTCCGTCTCGCCTTCCCGCCGGATGCGGGGGACGGGCGGGGCGTCGCGGGCCGCCTGGAGGACGCGCGCGAGTGGGGCGTGGTGCCGCTCGCCGGCTCCGTAGGCCCCCGGAGCGGGCCGGCGGCCGGCGCCCGCTTCACGCGGTTGGAGGCGCTCTCCGTGGAGGCGATGGTCTCCTGGCGCGGCTCGTGGCGGGTGGCGGGTCGTTGGCGACCGATCGGCGGGGCCCCGATCGAAGGGATCGCCGAGCTCGAACGCCACGCCGAGCCCCACTTCTGGGGCTTCGGCCCCTCCACCGTCCCCGAGGACCGGACGGACTTCGGGTGGCGCCGCGGCAGCATGAGGGTCGAGACCGTCGCGGGAGATGCCTCGCCGTGGCGGCTGCGCGGGAGCCTCGGCGCGGAGACGAACCGGACCGGCCGCGGATCGGACGGAGACGCGCGCGACCTGCTGGACGTCCGCGATCCGGCGACGCTGTACGGCCTGGGGATCCGCACCTGGCACGCGACCGCCGGCGGGGAGGTCGTGCTGGACGCGGCCCGGTGGGACGGGCTTGCACCGCGCGGCGTCCGGGCCGAGCTGGGCGGGCGCCTGTTCGGCGGGCTGGGCGAGACCCGGTCCGACTTCGCGCTCGGCCGGGCCGCGCTCACCGGCGAGCTCCCCATCGGTCCCGTCCACGGCCTCGCCGCCCACCTGCGCGCCGAGGCGGCGCACCGGCTGGGTGGCGAGGGAGTCCCGTTCACGCACCTCCCGGCGCTGGGAAGCGGGGTCGGCGGCCGGGGCTTCGACGGCGGCCGCTTCCGGGACCACGCCCTGATGGCCGGGGCGGTCGAATGGCGCTGGGAGCTCTGGCGGACGATCCACGAGGATCTTCGGATCGAGGCCTTCCTGTTCGGAGATGCCGGGACGGTGGCCGACCGACCGGCCGGCCTCTCGGTGGGGAGGCTGCACGCCTCGTGGGGAACGGGGCTGCGGCTGGTGGAGACGGGGGCGCTCCGCGCGCACGGCTTCCTCGCGTTCGGGGAGGCGACCCGCGTGGATCTCCGGTTCGCGTGGCCGTTCTAGGCGGGCGCCGCGTGCGCGGGCGCCGGGTGCATGGGCAGCGAGCGCGCGGTCACCGGCGCCGGCGGATGCCGGCCCTCCCGCGGGCCGCGACGGCCCTGGGCCTCGCCCTCGGCCTCGCTACCGGCTGCGGCGGCCTCCCCCCGCCGCCCCTGCGGCCCGAGCCCATCCCGCACGCGGACACTCGCCCGATTCCCGAGCCTCCGGCGCGCGCCTACTCGGAGCCCGCGGAGCTCTTCCGGAACGGGATCGTGGCGCCGGTCGGGCGCGCGCTCGAGCCCCGGCGATGGGCCGGGCGAGTTCGGGAGGCGCTGAACGTCACCCGCATGGACGAGGTCGTCGCCTCGTCCTGGTTCGAGCCGCGGATCGGCGCGCGGCCGATGACGCCGGAGGAGATCGCCCGTGGACCGGGACCCCCGGGTCCGGATCCGGAAGGGCCGCTGCGGATCGTCGCCCCGAAGGGGGGCGGGATCATGCCCGGCTTCTGGGTCGAGGACGCGCGGGGCGGGCGCTGGCTGCTGAAGCTGGATCCGCCGGGGCATCCGCGGCTCGCCAGCGGGGCGGCGGCGGTCACCACCCGCCTGCTGCACGCCGCCGGCTACCACGTGCCGGCGGAGCACG
>CAZTGV010000124.1:0-6132 GCA_964613475.1 uncultured Gemmatimonadota bacterium | reverse complement strand
GAGGCGGGCCTCCGCCACCAGACGGACTTCGTCCGACGGGTCGCGGTCGGGGTGGTCGGGCACGAGGACCAGCACCTGATCAACGCGGCGCGCCGGATCTACATCAGCGAGGCGAGCGAGTTCGAGGACACCTGGCTGAACGAGGCCCTCAGCCACACGGCGGAGGAGCTGCTGTTCTACGCCACCACCCCCTACTCGCCGGGGCAGAACCTCGGCCCGGCCGACCTGTTCACCGACCAGGCGATCGCGAGCCGCTTCGCCTCGTTCGCGGCCCTCAACCTGGTGAACTACTCCTCCTACCTGAACAACGTCACCCAGGAGTCGCCGCTCGGCCTGGACCGGCTGCCGACCCGCGGCGCCGCCTGGTCCTTCCTGCGCTACCTGGCGGACCATCAGGCGCGGCCGCAGCCCGCCTTCTTCCGCGACCTGGCGGAGGGGCCGCTCACCGGGCTGGACAACCTGGAGGACGCGCTGGGCGAGGACCCGCTCGGCCCCATGCAGGACTGGACGGTGGCCGCGTACGCCGACGACCTGATCCCGGAGCTGGACCCCCGCTTCACGAACCCGAGCTGGGACTACCGGGCGGTGCTGGACGCGATCGCGGCCAGCGGCTTCGCGCTCCCGGTGGCCAACCTGCGGCCGGACACGCCGTCGCGGCTGACGATCCGGGGCGGCAGCGCGGGCTACGTCCGTTTCGGCCTCGCCGCGGGAGCGCGCGGGCTGGTGGAGCTCGGCCCCACCGAGGGGGACGGACCGCCCCCGGTGCAGATCCGCTATTCCCTGCTCCGGCTCCGATGAGGCACGCGCTCCCCGCCGCGGCGGCGCTCGCCCCGGCCGCGTGGCTCGCCGCCTTCGCGGTCCCGGCGCCGCTCGCCGCCCAGGCCTGCTTGGGCGCGCCCCTGGAAGCCCCCTCGCTCGCCGGCCTGGCGGGGGTCGCGTCGGCCTCGCACGACTTCGCCGACGGCGTGTCCGGCGCCGAGTACGGGGTCGAGGGCCGGGTGGCCTTTCCCTTCCGGATCTACGCGTCGGCCGGGGTGTGGCGCCGCAACCTGGACGATGGACCGGATCCGACCGTCGTGCGGGGCGAGGCCGCCTGGAGCCTCCCGGGGATCCCCCTCCTCCCGAGCTTCGGGCTCGACCTCTGCCCGGTGGCCGGGGCGGCGCTCTCCACCGTCTCCGACGGGGCGGCGGGGAACGACTTCACGAACTGGACGTTCCCGGTCGGCCTCGCCGCGGGGTTCCCGATCCGCGTCGGCGAGCGGGGGGCCGCGGTGGCGCCCTTCGCCGCCCTGCGGTGGCTCTTCTCGCGGCTGGAGGGCGAGCTCCTCCAGGTCCCGGTGGACGAGCGCGACGACTCCCCCTCGCTCGAGGTCGGGGTCGGCGCGACCGTCGGGCCGTTCATCGGGATCGCGAGCTGGTCCTTCCACGACCTGGACGAGGGCCTCGGGCCCGGACCGTACGCGGAGCGCCAGCTCTCCGTGAAGGCGGGGCTGATCCTCTTCTGACGCTCGGGGGTATCGCCGTCCATGCCGCTCGCTGACTTCCATCCCGCCGTCGCCCGCTGGTTCGAGGAGCGCTTCGAAGCGCCCACCGCGGCCCAGGCGGAGGCGTGGCGCGCGCTCCGGGCCGGTCGGCACACGCTGGTGGCCGCCCCGACCGGCTCGGGCAAGACGCTGGCCGGCTTCCTCGGAGCGCTCGACGCCCTCCTGCGCGAGGGGGTGGAGGCGGGCGGCGCCCTGCCGGACGAGACGCGGGTCGTCTACGTCTCGCCCCTGAAGGCGCTCTCGGCCGACATCCACCGCAACCTGGTCGAGCCCCGGCGCGGGATCCGGCGGGCGGCGCGCGCCCTCAACCTGCCGGAGGTGCGGATCACCGCAGCCGTGCGCTCGGGGGACACCCCCTCCTCCGCGCGGCGGGCCATGGTGCGCACGCCGCCCCACATCCTGGTCACCACGCCGGAGTCGCTCTACCTGCTCCTCACCGCCGAGCGGAGCCGCGCCATGCTCCGGTCGGTCCGGACGGTGATCGTGGACGAGATCCACGCGGTCATCGAGTCGCGCCGGGGCGCGCACCTGGCGCTCAGCCTGGAGCGGCTGGAGGCGCTGGCCGGCGACGCCCCGGGGAGACGGCCGCTGCAGCGGGTCGGGCTCTCGGCCACCCAGCGCCCGATCGAGGAGGTCGCGCGCTTCCTGGTCGGCGCGGGGGCGGTGGGGCCGGACGGACGGGCGGACTGCGCGGTGGTGGACGCCGGGCACCTGCGGGCGCTGGACCTCGGTCTCGAGGTGACCGGCTCGCCTCTCGAATCCGTAATGTCGCACGAGGCGTGGGCCGAGGTCTACGACCGCCTGGCCGAGCGCATTCGCGAGCACCGGACCACGCTGGTGTTCGTGAACACCCGCCGGCTCGCGGAGCGGGTGGCCCGTCGGCTCGCCGAGCGCCTCGGGGAGGAAGCGGTCGCCGCGCACCACGGCAGCCTCTCCAAGGAGTCGCGGCTCGACGCCGAGGAGCGGCTGAAGGCCGGCCGTCTCCGCGCCCTGGTCGCGACCGCCTCGCTCGAGCTGGGCATCGACATCGGCCACGTGGACCTGGTGTGCCAGCTCGGCTCCCCGCACCGGATCTCCACCTTCCTGCAGCGGATCGGGCGGGCGGGGCACACCGTGGCCGGGACGCCCAAGGGGCGGCTCTTCCCTCTCACCCGGGACGATCTCGTCGAGTGCGCGGCGCTCCTCCGCGCCGCTCGGGCGGGCGAGCTGGACCGGATCGTCCCCCTGGAGTCGCCGCTCGACGTGCTGGCGCAGCAGGTGGTCGCGGAGGTGGCGGCCGAGCCGTGGGAGGTGGAGGCGCTGTTCGCGCGGTTCCGCCGCGCCTGGCCGTACCGCGACCTGTCGCGCGAGGCGTTCGACGAGGTGGTTCGGATGGTGTCGCGCGGGCTCCGGACCCGCCGCGGTCGGCGCGGCGCCTACCTCCACCTGGACGAGGTGAACGGGCGCCTCCGGCCGCGGCGCTCCGCCCGCCTGACCGCCATCACCTCGGGCGGCGCGATCCCCGACAACGCGGACTTCCGCGTCGTCCTCGAGCCGGCCGGCACCTTCCTGGGGACGCTGAACGAGGACTTCGCGATCGAGTCCTCGGCCGGCGACATCTTCCAGCTCGGGAACGCCTCGTGGCGGATCGAGAAGGTCGAGACCGGCCTGGTGCGGGTCTCCGACGCGCAGGGGCAGCCGCCCACCATCCCGTTCTGGCTCGGGGAGGCGCCGGCACGGAGCGACGAGCTTTCGGCCGCCGTCTCCCGGCTGCGCGCGCACGTGTCCGAGCGGCTTGGCCCGGTCCGGTCGGACGACGGCGCGGACAGCTCCGCGGAGACGCCGGCGGAGGCCGGCGCCGGCGCCGGCGCCGCGGAAACGCCGGCGGACGGGCTCCACCGGGACGAGGCGAGCGCCTGGCTGGCCGCGGAAGCCGGCATCCCGCCCGCCGCCGCCTTCCAGATCATCCACCACCTGGCCGAGACGAAGCGGCTCCTCGGCGCCGTCCCGACGCAGGAGACGCTCGTCCTCGAGCGGTTCTTCGACGAGTCGGGCGGCATGCAGCTCGTGCTGCACGCTCCCTTCGGCAGCCGGATCAACCGCGCCTGGGGCCTGGCGCTCCGGAAGCGGTTCTGCAAGACCTTCAACTTCGAGCTCCAGGCGGCCGCGACCGAGGACGGGATCCTCCTCTCGCTCGGCCCGCAGCACTCCTTCCCGCTCGAGGACGTCTTCCGCTACCTGAGCCCCGAGACGGCGGGGGACGTGCTCGTCCAGGCGCTGCTCGACGCGCCCGTCTTCCAGACCCGCTGGCGGTGGGCGGCCACGATCTCGCTCGCCGTCCGGCGCTGGCGGGGCGGGAGCCGGACGCCGCCGCAGATCCAGCGCATGGAGGCGGAGGACCTGCTGGCGGCCGTCTTCCCCGACGCCGCCGCCTGCTTCGAGAACATCGAGGGGGGCAAGCGCGAGATCCCGCGGCACCCGCTCTCGGACCAGACGATCCGGGACTGCCTCGGCGAGGCGATGGACCTGCCCGGGCTGGAGGCCGTCCTGCGGCGGATCCGCGCGGGCGCGCTGACGCTGGTGGCGCGGGACACCCCCGAGCCCTCCCCGCTCAGCCACGAGCTGCTCGCCGCCAACCCGTACGCCTTCCTGGACGACGCGCCGGCCGAGGAGCGCCGGGCACGCGCCGTATACGCCCGCCGGGCCCTCGAGCCCTCGGCGGCCGCGGAGCTGGGCGCGCTGGACGCCGACGCGATCGCCCGGGTGCGCGACCAGGCCTGGCCGGAGCCGCGGGATGCGGAGGAGGCCCACGACGCCCTGCTCACCGCCGGCTTCCTCACGGCCGAAGAGGTCCGCCGCGGCCGCGCCGGGACCTCCTGGGAGCCGTGGATGGAGGGGCTGGCGGCGGAGGGGCGGGCCGCGCGGGCGACCCTCCCCGCGGGCGCGGAGCTCTGGGTGGCGGCGGAGCGACTCGCCGAGCTCCGGCTCGTTCGACCGGACTCGGCGCTTCGGCCCTCGGACGTCGCCCCGCCCGCCGCGGCCGCCGCGGAGGCCGAGGCGCTGGACGCCGAGGCCGCGCTGCGCGAGCTGCTGCGCGGCCGCACGGAAGTGCTGGGTCCGGTGACCGCCGCCGAGCTGGGCGCGCCGCTCGGTGTGGAGGCCGGCCGCGCGCTGGGCGCCCTGCTCGCCCTGGAGGCCGAGGGCGCGGTGCTGCGCGGCGCCTTCTCGCCATCCGCCTCCGCGGCCTCCGAGAACGGCGAGGGGTCGCGGGAGTGGTGCGACCGCCGGCTCCTCGCCCGCATTCACCGCTACACGCTGAACCGCCTTCGTGCTGAGATATCGGCGGTTACCGCCGCCGACTTCATGCGATTTCTGTTCGAGTGGCAGCGCGTCGCGCCCGGTCAGCGGGCTGATGGACCGGAGGGGCTCGCGGCCGTCGTCGAGCAGCTGGACGGCTTCGAAGCGGCGGCGGCGGCCTGGGAGCCCGACCTGCTGGCGGACCGCTGCGAGGCGTACGACCCCGAGGCGCTGGACGCCCTCTGCCTGTCGGGGCGGGTGGTGTGGGGCCGCCTCTCCCCGCCGGCGAACGGCGGGAACGGCGGCTTCGCCGGCGGCCCGCTCCGAAGCTCTCCGATCGCGCTGATGCGGCGCGATCGCGCCGGCGAGTGGCTCGCCCTCGCCCCGCTGGCGGACCGCGCCGGGCTCTCCACCCCCGCCCGGCGGGTGATGGAGGCCCTGGCCGCCCGCGGCGCCTCCTTCTTCGACGAGCTGGTCGCCGCCAGCGGGCTCCTCCCCACCCGGGTGGAGCGGGCGCTGGGCGAGCTCGCGGCGCACGGGCTCGTCACCTCGGACGGCTTCTCGGGCCTGCGCGCGCTGCTCACGCCGTCGGACCGGCGGCCGCCGCTCGGCGGGGCGCGCGGCCGGCGGCGCGGACGCATGGCGCCCTACGGGGTGGCCACCGCCGGTCGCTGGACCCTGCTCGCCCGTCCGACCGGGGAGGACGGTGCCTCGAACGCCGAGGGCGCGCCCTCGGCGGCGGGGGCGCGGGCCGACGCCGTGGAGGCGTTCGCCCGCACGCTGCTCCGCCGCTACGGGGTCGTCTTCCGCCGTCTGATCGAGCGCGAGCCGCTCGCCCCCCCGTGGCGGGAGCTCGTGCGGCTGTACCGCCGGCTGGAGGCGCGGGGCGAGCTGCGCGGCGGCCGCTTCGTGGCCGGGTTCTCGGGCGAGCAGTTCGCGTTGCCACAGGCGGTCGGCCAATTGCGCGCCGTGCGCCGCTCCGAGCCCTCCGGGGCGCTGGTGGCGGTGAGCGCCGCCGACCCCCTGAACCTGGTCGGGATCCTCACGCCCGGCGAGCGGATTCCCTCGATCGCCACCAACCGCGTGCTGTGGCGGGACGGGGTGCCGGTGGCGGTCGCCGAGGGGGACGAGGTAAGGTGGCTGCCCGGCGGCGCCGAGGCCGGCGCTTCCGAACGGGAGACCCGCGACGACCCGGAGGAGGCGGACGAGCCAGGGGCTCCCGAGGCTCGCGCCCCGGAGGCCTCGGAGCTCCGCCGGGCCCTGACGCGGCGGATCCCGCCCGCGCTCCGCTGGTACGTGAGTCGGACCGGCT
>CAZTGV010000123.1:3652-6224 GCA_964613475.1 uncultured Gemmatimonadota bacterium | reverse complement strand
GCGCCCGCCACGACGCGCGCCCTCGTGAACGGTCGCCACGACGCGCGCTCGCGAGCGTTCGCCGCGAGGCACCGCGAGCCGGAGGCGTGCCGGCTCAGGCCTCCTGGGCGCTCTCCCGCACGACCTCGGCGCCGTGCCGGGCCAGGTCCGCCTCGACCTGCTCGGCCTCCCCCTCGTCGCGCGTCCGCACCCCCACCACCACGCCGCCCTTCCGGAGGCGCTGGTCGAGCCGCTTGGCCCGCACCTCGGACATGCCGGCCCCCACCAGGGCGCCGACGAGCCCGCCCGCCGCGCCGCCGGCCCCGAGACCGGCCAGGGCGGCCGCCACCGGTCCGGCGACGATGATGCCCAGGGGCGGGATGGTCAGCGTCGTGCCGACGGCGGTGATCGCCGCGGCCACCGCGCCGACGGTGCCGCCGACGATCGCCCCCGCGCCGGTCCCCTCGAGCGCCCGGTTGCCTTCCTCGAGCTCCACCTTGCGCTTCGAGACGTACGTGTGCCCGGCGTGGTCCTCGTAGACCTGATGGGCCGAGAGGTAGTCGTCCCGGGCCTCCTTGGAGAGGAAGACCACGATCTCGTCGCGGCGGAAGCCCCGGTCCTCCATCTCCTGGGCGGCGCGCTCCGCGGCCTGGATCTCGTCGAATACGCCCGAGACGAAGCGGGACCGGCCGCCCTCGAAGGTCTCGAAGCGGAACTCCTCCTCGGGGATGTGCTCGTGATGCGGCATGTCCTTCGCCTCCATCGCTGCGGCGGAACGGCTTGGCTTCCGGGCGCGAAGTGCGCAGGATGCATGCCCTTCGTGGCCCCTCGCGCGGGGGTTCGAAGCGGTGACGAGCACGCCCGGACAGGGCGCGGTCGGGAATCGACGAGGAGGAGCGCCGCGTGGTGGAGGAGGGCGACGGAACGACGCCTGCGGGAGGGGTGGAGGGAGGCCCCGGGGCGGGAGAGGGTGCCGCCCGGAGGGACCCGGCGGCCCCCGCCGAGGGCCTGGCGCGCCTGCTCGCCCACCTGGGCGACGCGCCAGTTCCGACGGACGCGCTGCGCGCCGCCCTCGGGGCGGCGGCCGACCCGGCGATAGAAGAAGCCGTCCGGCGGAGCTGGGCCCGACGCGCCGGGGGTGGCGTGCGCCGCGCCGCGGGGCTGCCGGCCCGGTTCCGCGCCCCCGATCGGGCGGCGGCGGCCGCCGCCGGACGGCTCCTCGAGACGGCCGTCCCGGCCGACCCCGAGGACCCGGCCGCCGCGGCGGTCTTCCGGGCGCTGCGGCCCCACGCGCTGCCGGCCCTCGAGGCGGCGCGCGCGGCGGGGCTGCCCCTCGATCCCGCGCTGTTCGGGGTGGCGCGGATCGGGGCGCAGGCCCTCGCCGAGGGCGATCCGGAGGCGGCGGCGGAGCTGTTCGGCGGCGCGCTGGAGAGGGCGGGAGGCGGCGCCGTCCCGCGGGCGGGCGGGGGCGGAGCACGACGAGCTAGGGGCGCGCCCGCGCGGGCGGGCGGCGCGCCGGAGGAGCCGTTCCTGGCGGCGCTGCTGGCCGAGCAGCTCGCCACGGCGCTCCAGGACCTCGGGCGCGAGGCGGAGGCCCGGGAGGCGGCGCGCCGGGCGGAGGCGGCGGCGCGGGCCGCCTGCGCGCCGGGCGATCCGCGGCTGGCCGCCCTGCAGGTGAACGTGGGCACGATCTACAAGCGGCAGGGCGACTGGCCCACAGCGGAAGTGCATTTCCGGCGCGCGCTCGACGGCGCCGGGGCGGCCGGCGAGGCCGCCGCTCCGCTCCTCGGGGCGATCCGGCTCAACCTGTGCGACGTCCTCCGGGCCCAGGGGCGGCCCGCCGAAGCGCGGACGTTCGCCGAGCGCGCGCTCCGCGAGTCCGAGCGGGCGCTCGGGCCCATGCACCGGGGCACCGCGGACGCGGCGGAGACGCTGGCCCTGGTGCTCGAGGAGCTCGGCGAGCCGCAGGCCGCCGTGCCGCTGTGGCGCCGGGTGGCCGCCCTCTACGAGCGCCACCTGGGGCCGGAGCACCCGATCGCCCGCGCGGCGGCCCGGCGAGCGGCGGGCCGCGGGGGCGGGTCGCACGAAACTCGAGGTGGGGCTTCCCCGTAAACGAACTCCGGGCCGGCCTCCGCGGTCCGCTCGGCGAGCGTGACCGGGCCGCGCCCTCGGCGCGACGCCCGTTCGACGATCGGAACGCCGCAGCGGAGATGTGCATGTCCCCGAGCCTACCGACAGCCCGCGGCCCCGGCCGGGCCATCGTCTGGCTCGCGAGCTTGGCGCTCGCCCTCGCCCCGCCCGCGCCGGGGCCGGTCGCCGCGCAGTCGCAGGGTGCATCCGAATCCGAGCCGACGGGCGAGCGTCCCGTCCACCGGATCCCCCGGGCGACGTCCGAGATCACCGTGGACGGCCGGTTGGAGGAGCCGGCCTGGGCGGAAGCGGTGACGATCGAGCTTCCGTGGGAATCCTCGCCGGGGGACAACCTCCCGGCGCCCGTCCGGACGGAGTGCCGGCTCACCTACGACGACGACCGGCTCTACTGGGCCTGCCGCGCCCTCGATCCGGAGCCCTCCCGGATCCGGGCGCACCTCGC
>CAZTGV010000123.1:0-3552 GCA_964613475.1 uncultured Gemmatimonadota bacterium | reverse complement strand
CGCCCAGCGGTGGGGGATCATCGTGGAGCGCTCGTGGCCCCGCGGGTCCCGGCACCGCCTGCGCTCCATCCGGACGGACCGGGCCGACCCGTGCCTGCTCTGCCAGGCCGAGACGCTCGCCGGCATCCAGGGCGTCCAGCCGGGGACGCCGGTCGAGCTGAACCCGACCCTGACCGCCGGCCGGACCGACGAGCGGACCTCGCTGGAGGCGGCGCGGCTGGAGACGGGCGAAGTGGACGTGGAGCCGGGGCTGAACGCCCGGTGGCGGATCACGCCCAACGTGAGCCTCGATGCGACCATGAACCCGGACTTCTCGCAGGTGGAGGCGGACGCGGCCCAGCTCGAGGCGAACCGGCGCTTCGCGCTCTTCTTCTCCGAGAAGCGGCCCTTCTTCCTGGAGGGCGCGGACCTGTTCGCCGTGCCGGCCAACCTGATCTTCACCCGTTCGGTGATCGACCCGATCGTCGGGGCGAAGATCACCGGGAAGGAAGGCGGGAACGCGTTCGGCGCCTTCCTCACGCACGACGAGGTGAACGGGCTCATCTTCCCGGGCCCGCGCGGGTCCTCCCGCACCCTGCTGGAGGACGAGGTGACCGCCGGGGTGGCCCGCTACCGGCGCGACGTGGGCGAGTCCTCCACTCTGGGCGGCTTCGTCACCACGCGGGGGGCTGACGGCTACCACAACGTGCTGGCGGGCGTGGACGGGCAGATCCGGCTCTCCCGGAGCGCCCGCTTCGTCGGCCTCCTCGCCCACACCGACACGGAGTATCCGGACGCCGTGGCCGAGGCGTTCGGCCAGCCGAGCGGCTCGTTCACGGGGCAGGGCTACGCCCTCGCCTTCTCCTACTCTGGACGCGAGTGGGACGGCAGGGTCGAGTGGAACGCGGTCGACCCGACCGTGCGCGCCGACGCCGGATTCCTGCCGCAGACCGGCTTCCGTGGGCCGCAGGCCGGCGTCGGCTACACCTTCTGGGGGGACGCCGACCGCTGGTTCAACCGCATCCGACTCTCGGCCTCCGGGGCCCGACGCGAAGATTACGAAGGCACGCTCCTGCGGGAGAACGTCGAGGTGGGCGGCTTCTACGAAGGGCCGCTCCAATCGGTGATCGACTACGACGTGGTCGTCAGTCGTGAGGGCTTCGGGGGCGAGGAGTTCTCCCTGGTGAACCACGACCTTCGCGCGGAGCTCCGCCCGTCCGGCGCCCTGGAGCTCGAGACGTACGTGGAGTGGGGGGACGCGATCGACTTCGCGAACGTGCGGAAGGCGGATATCCTGGTGATCGAGCCGGAGATCGAGCTCCGGCTGGGCGCGCACCTCGAGACCGAGGTGGAGCACCGGGTGGAGCGCCTCAGCGCCTCGGGGCGCGAGATCTTTCTCGCCCACCTCTCGGAGGGCCGGGCCGTGTGGCACTTCAGCCGTCGCGCCTTCGTCCGGGCGATCCTCCAGTACCGGCACCTGCGCCGGGATCCCGACTTGTACGACGAGCCGGTGGAGGCGGTGACGGAGGGGTTGTTCACCCAGATGCTCTTCTCCTACAAGGTGAACCCCCGGACGGTGTTCTTCGCCGGGTACTCGGACAACCGCCTCGGCCTGACCGAGGTGGACCTCACGCAGACGGACCGGAGCTTCTTCCTGAAGCTCGGCTACGCCTGGCGGCCCTGAGAACGCGGCCGGAGGGGCGCTCCCCGGCGCGCCTTCCGGGCCGGACCGCGCCCGGAACGGCCGTCCGGGACCGGTCCGGGAGTCGGCGTCAGAGGAGCTCCAGCTGCGCCCCGCCGGGTCGCTCCGGGTCCGGGCCGTCGGACGGCGGTTCGTCCCGCCCGCCGGCGTCCCCCTCCTGCGGCTCGATGAGCCCCGGGTCGTCCTCCTCGACCCGGTTCACCCGGCGGCTCACCGCGAACACCTCCAGCTCTCCGGCGTCCGCCGGTCGCAGGCACGTCCTCACCGCGTCCGGGGGGAGGGCGGCGTCCAGCCAGCGCTCCCGCGCCTCCGGGGAGAGGATCGCCGGCATCCGGTCGTGCAGCGGACGGAGCAGGTCGTTCGCCTCGGTGGTGATGATCGTGCACGATTCGACCGGCCGGCCGTCCGGTCCGAGCCACCGCTCCCACAGTCCGGCGAAGGCGAAGGGAGCGCGCTGCCGGCTCCGCACGTAGTACGGCTGGCGGCCGTTCTCCTCCCGCCACTCGTAGAAGCCGTCGGCGGGCATCACGCATCGCCGCTCCCGCAGCGCGTCCTGAAAGGCCGGTTTCCGCTCCAGGGACTCGGCCCGCGCGTTGAGCAGGGTCGGGAAGTCGTCCGGGTCGGAGACCCAGGACGGGAGCAGCCCCCACCGGAGGAGCCGCACCTCGCGACGGCCGTCGGGGCGGTGGCGGACGACCGGGATCGGCTCGGTGGGCGCGATGTTGTACCGGGCCGGGAAGCCCTCGGTCGGGTCGAGCTCGGCGCCGAACAGCCGGGCGACCTCGTCGAGCGGGGTGGCGAGCGTGAAGCGACCGCACATGGGACGGATGGTCAGGCGCGCTGGTGGCCGGCGCAACGATACGCGTTTCCTCCGGCGACCGTCACCCGCTGCGGAGAGGGGGCCGAGCGGTCCTCGCGCACGGTTGCGGCGCGTGGAGCGGCATCCGAAGATCCTTCCGATGCCCGAGTTCCGCTCCCGCCCGCCCGGAGGCGCCGCCCGTGCCGACCGCATCCGTCCGCCCCGTCTCGCCCACGCCGCCCGGCGCCGCGCTCGCCCGGCTCGCCGCCCCTGTGGCGGGTTGAGCGCCGCCCGCCGCGCGACGGGAGGGACGCACGGTGCGGAGCGTTCTGCTCGCCGCGGCGATCCTGGCGCTCGGGCTCGTCGCCTTCCGCCTGGCGCTTCCGTGGCTGGTGCCCCGGTTCGTGTACCAGCCGGCCTCCCTGGCGCCCTCGGAAGGGGATCCGGCCCGGTGGGGACACGAGGGCGCGTCGGCGCTCCGGTTGAGGGCGGCGGATGGCACGCGGCTGCACGCCTGGTGGTTTCCGGCGCGCGACCGGCGCTGTGGGGTGGCGCTCTTCCTGCACGGAAACGCCGGACACCTGGCGCACCGCGGTCCGATCGCCGAGAGCCTGGCCCACCTGGGCTTCGACGTGCTCCTGCCCGACTACCGCGGATACGGCCTGAGCGAGGGGACGCCGGACGAGCAGGGGCTCTACCGGGATGCGGAGGCGGCGTACGAGGTCGCGCTCGCGCGCTCCGGGCTCGCTCCCTCGCGGCTCCTCGTGATGGGGAACTCACTCGGCGCGGGGGTGGCCGTGGCCTTGGCGGCCAGCCGGCCGATCGGCGCGCTCGTCCTGGTCAGCCCGTTCACCAGCACCGTGGCGGTCGGCCGGCACGCATACCGCTTTCTGCCCGCCCGGCTCCTCGACTGGACGGCGCATCGGTTCGACGCGGAGTCGCGACTCGCGGAGGTGGAGGCGCCGGTGCTGGTCGTGCGGGGCGGCCGCGACCGGATCGTGCCCGAGGCGGAGGCGCGGGCGGTCCACCGGTCCGCCCCCCAGCCGAAGGCGTGGCACGAGGAGCCCGGGGC
>CAZTGV010000122.1:0-6280 GCA_964613475.1 uncultured Gemmatimonadota bacterium | reverse complement strand
CACTGGGCGTATCCGGTCCTCGACCGCTGGATCGCCGCCGGACGCCTGTCCGGGCTCTCGCCCTTCCTCCAGCCGTACCGGCGGATGGACGTCGCCCGGGCCCTGCTGGTGCTGGAAGCCGCGGCCGAACGCCTCGGGGGCGCCGAGGCGGCCTGGCTTGGCCGGCTGCGCGACGAGCTCGCCCCCGAGTTGGCGGCGCTCGGGGGTCGGCCGGACGCGGACCAGGAGCTGCGGGTGGGCGGCGCGGCGGGGCTCGCCTGGCGGAGCCAGACGCATCGCGATCCGCTCCGCGCGGCCGCGGAGGGGCCCTTCGCCCGTGACCGGCTGCTGGAGCACGTCTCCGTGCGCGCCCACGGCCAGGCGGGGCACCTGGCCGCGGGTTTTCGGGGCGTCCGCGACGGCCTGTACCGCCACGACGCCCAGTTCCCCGGGGGCCGCGTGGTGCCCGACCTGAACTTCCCCCTCCTGTCCGAGTTCGGCTACCGGACCGAGGAGGGCTGGGTGGAGCTCCAGACGCGGTACGCGGCGCTCGGGTTCGGCCGCATGGCCCGGAACTGGGGGATCCCCGGGCTGCACGGGCACCTGCGCTCCGACTACGCCTACAGCACGGAGGAGCTCACCTACCGCGCCGGGGTGGACCGCCTGTTTCTCGCCGGGGCCTTCTCCGTCCTGAACGACGCGGCGGGCGACACGGCGCGCTACCTCTCCGTGCACCGGCTGGAGGCGCGGCCCTGGGACCGCCTGGCGCTGGCGGTCACCGAGGCCGTCCTGTGGGGCGGCCCGGACGCGCGCCTGGACCTCGGCCTCCTCAATCCCCTCTCCTTCTGGCACGCGCTGGACGGTCCCGTCCGCAACTCCATGGGGCAGGTGGACGTGTGGTGGCGGGCGGTGGACGGGCTGGCGCTGATGGGGACGCTGCTGGTGGACGGCACGAACACCCCCCGCACCAGCAACGCGTGCTGCGCGCTGGGCGGGTCCCTGGGCGCGGACCTGACGCGGCTCGCCCCCGGCTGGCTCCTGCGGGTGCGGGCCTCGGCGATCCAGAGCCTCGTCTACCGGACGGGGATCCCGTGGGAGGAGTGGTCGTTCCGCGGGCTCGGCCTCGGGTGGGACAAGGCGGACCTCTACTTGGGGACGCTTGAGGCGGAGTGGCTGGCCGCCGACGGCCTCCTCCTCCGCCCGCGGCTCGACCTCCAGCGCCTCGGGGAGGGCGATTTCCGGGAGCCGCATCCGCCGGGCGAGGCGCTCCCCGAATGGCCGCGGATCCTGGTGGGCACGGCCGAGACGACCTGGCGCGCGTCCGTGGCCGGACGGTGGCGGCCGGCCGGCGCGCCGCTGGACGTCGAGTGGGACCTCGGGGTGAACCGGGTGCTCGACGCCGGGCACGTGGAGGGCGCGAGCCGCACCTCCGGCGTGGGCTGGATCCGGGTGCGGATGGAGGCCCCGGAGCTCCGGCTCCCGCTCGCCGGCTAGCCGCCGCCGCGCCGCGACGGGCTGGCCGGGCCGACCTCGCCTTTTCGAGCTCGGAACGGACCGGAACCGTTGCCCCATCCGGCGAGTAGCCGGTGCCCCATCCGGCCGGTGCGCGAGCCCCGAGCGTGAGGTTTGGCGGCGGCTTGCATCCGCCGGGGTGCGTGATACCTTGTCGGCGGTCCGGCGCCGGCGGGGTGGATGGAAGCGCGGAGCCGACCCGTTCGAGGTCCGTTTCAGTCCTCCATGGAAGGGTGGATGGCGAGACGTCGCAGGCTCCTGACCGCGCTGCTCCTCGTGCTCGGCGCCGGAGTCCTCGGACTCCTGGCCGCGCGCGGGCTGCCCGGCGGGGCGGAGGCCCAGGAAGCCGGCGGCGCGGAGGCCCGGGAAGCCGGCGCGGCGTCCGCCCAGGAGGCGGAGGCGCCCGCGGTGACGGAGGGCGAGACCGCCGAGCAGGCGATCGTGGACCACAACACGGCGACGCGCGGCCCGCGCCAGCCGATCCCCTTCAGCCACCGCTTCCACGCCACCGAGCTCGGCATCGACTGCATGTACTGCCACGTCGGCACGGAGCGCTCCGAGACCGGCGTCGTCCCCTCGCTCGAGGTGTGCATGGGGTGCCACCGGACGGCGGGGACCGGCCTGGAGCCGATCGAGGAGCTGCGCGGCTACTGGGACCGCGGCGAGCCGGTGCCCTGGGTGTGGGTGAACAAGCTCCCCGATTTCGTCCAGTTCCCCCACCAGCCGCACATCCGCTCGGGGGTGACCTGCCAGGAGTGCCACGGGCCGGTCGAGGAGATGGCCCGCGTCTATCGGTGGGCGCCCCTCACCATGGGCTGGTGCCTGGACTGCCACCGGAGCGAACCGCGGGAGACGGACGTCGCGACGGACTACCGGCTGATCCGCGAGCACCCGATCCCGCAGATCCCCGAGGGGCGGCAGCCGCTCAGCCTGTATCCGGTCCGCATCGAGACCGGCTACGGGGAGTACCGGGGCCCGATCGACTGCTTCGTCTGTCATCACTGATATCACTGACCGGTGGAGGCGGGAGGACGTGAGGCGATGACGGGAGGGGCGGCGAACGGCGGGCCGGGACGCGGGGGCTGCGGCTCCGAGGCGTGCGGTTGCGGCGGCGCCTCGCGCGCCCTGCCCACGCTCTCCGAGGGGGTGCGGCGCGGTCTCTCCGACGGCGGGCGAACCGAGGGCTCCGACGGAGTGCGCCGCGGCCTCTCCGACGGGGTGCGGCCGACCGAGCAGGCCCCGAGCGGCACCTCCAGGCGCGACTTCCTGAAGGTGCTCGGGATCACGGGCGCCGGAGCGGCGACCTTCGGCTGCGGCCCGCCGGACGTGGGCGGGGACCTCCTGCCCTACCTGGTGCAGCAGGAGGACATCGTCCCGAGCCACGCCCTGACCTTCGCGACCGTCCTGCCGGACGCGGGACCGGAGCCGCTCGCCGTGCACGCTCGGGTCCTGGACGGCCGGGTGATCAAGCTCGACGGCAACCCGGCGTTCCCGAATCGCGGACGGCTCTCCGCCCTCGGCCAGTCCGCCCTCCAGGACCTCTACGACCCGGACCGCGTCCAGGGGCCGCTCCGCGCCTCGCGCGAGCTGGAGGAGGGCGAGCGGGAGGATCCGGAGCGCGACCCGGGCGAGCGCTTCGAGGAGGCGGGCTGGGAGGACGCGATCGCGGCCGCCGGTCGAGCGCTGGCGGAGGGCCCGGCGGTGCTCCTCACCGAGCCGCTCACCGGGACGGCCGCCCGCTTCGTCGAGGCGTGGGCCGAGGCGACCGGCGCCGAGTGGATCCCCTTCCACCCGTTCGACGAGGCGGCGGCCCGCGCGGCGCACGAGATCGCCTTCGGCCAGGCCCAGGCCCCGATGTACGCGCTGGAGGAGGCGGACCGGGTCGTCTCCTTCGGCGCCGACTTCCTCGGGACCTGGCTGGCGCCGGTGGCGCTGGCCGCCCGCTTCCAGCGAGCGCGGGAGGTGGAGGCCGGCCGCTACGCGAAGCTCACCTACGTGGCCCCGCGCCGCTCCCTCACCGGGGCGAACGCCGACGAGTGGATCCCGGCGCGCGCCGGGACGGAGGCGGCGGTCGCCCTGGCGGTGGCGAACGTGGTGGCCGAGCGGCGGGGAACGGCCGGCGGGCGGCGCGAGGGCTACACGCCGGAGGCGGTCGCCGAGCTGGCGGGGATCCCGGCGGAGGCGATCCGGCGGCTCGGCGAGGAGCTGGCGGCCGCGGAGTCCCCGGTGGCGCTCCCGCCCGGACCGGAGGCGCGGGGCACGGCCGCCGCCGAGGCCCACCTGGCGGTGGCGCTCCTCAACCAGGCGCTCGGCGCCTACGGCCGCACGGTGCGGCTCGGCGAGGGGCCCGTCCGGGGCCGCTCGGCCTCCTTCGCCGAGATCGAGGCGCTGATCGAGCGCATGCGCGCCGGCGAGGTGCGCACGCTGATCGTGGCGGGCGCGAACCCGGCTTTCCGTCTTCCCGGCGCGGCGGGGTTCGTCGAGGCGCTCGGGCGGGTGCCGACCGTGATCGCCGTCTCCACCCACCTGGACGACACGGCCGCCCTGGCGGACTGGGTCCTCCCGAGCCACCACGCGCTGGAGTCGTGGGGGGACGCGGAGATCGCACCCGGCGTGCGGGCGCTCGGCCAGCCGGTCATGACGCCGATCTTCGACACGCGGCCGCGCGAGGAGATCCTGGCCGCGATCGGCGGCGCCGCCGGGGCGACCGGTCCCGCGGTGGAGCTGGGCGAGGAGGGCTTCGCCGGCTACCTGCGCGAGGCGTGGCGGGAGGAGCACGGCCGCGTCGGAGGCGGGACGGCCTTCGACGACTGGTGGCGCGAGCGGCTCCGCCGCGGGGGGCTGCCCCCGGCGGGGGCGGGCGAGAACGGGGCGGAGGCGGCGGCGCGGACGGCCCGAAACGGCCGGGCGGGGGGCGCGGAACCCGAAGGCGCGGGCGGCGGGCCGGCCGGGCCTGGGCAAACCGCCGGCGCGCCCCAAGCGCCCCCCACCCTCCGGACGGAGGCGCGGGACTTCGCCTTCGGCCCGGCCGCGGCCCCCGGCGGCACGGCGCTCGTCGCCTACCCGAGCGTACAGTTCTACGACGGCCGCGGGGCCAACCGCTCCTGGATGCAGGAGCTCCCCGACCCGGTCACCCGCCTCGTGTGGAGCTCCTGGGTGGAGGTGCACCCGGAGACGGCCGAGGCGCTCGGCGTAGGGCACGGGGACGTGGTCGAGGTCCGCTCCGAGGCCGGATCGCTGGAGGCGCCGGTCTACGTCTTCCCGGGCATCCGGCCGGACACGGTGGCGATCCCGATCGGCCAGGGGCACCGGGCGTACGGCCGCTACGCCCGCGGCCGCGGGGTGAACCCGCTCGACATCCTGCCGGCCCGGTCGGACGAGCGCTCCGGCGGGCTCGCCCTGGCGGGCGTGTCCGTGGAGCTCCACCCGACCGGCCGCCGCCAGCGGCTGGTGAGCGCGCAGGGGAGCGACACGGACCAGGACCGGCACGTCGCCGAGGTGTCCGAGCTGGACGAGGCGCTCGAGGCGATCCGGGCGCACGAGCCGGAGCCCGACCTGCACCCGGCCGCCTGGGACTCGGACGCGAAGAGCCCCTACCGCTGGGGCATGACGATCGACCTGAACGCCTGCATCGGCTGCGGCGCCTGCGTGACCGCCTGCTACGCGGAGAACAACGTGCCGGTGGTCGGCGAGGAGCGCTTCGCCCGCGGGCGCGAGATGTCGTGGCTCCGCGTCTCCCGCTACTGGAAGGACACCGAGGACGGCGGCCAGGTGACCGTCCACCAGCCGACGCTCTGCCAGCACTGCGGGGACGCGCCCTGCGAGCCCGTCTGCCCGGTGTACGCGGCCTACCACACCGCGGAGGGGCTCAACGCGCAGGTCTACAACCGCTGCGTGGGCACCCGCTACTGCTCGAACAACTGCCCGTACAAGGTGCGGCGCTTCAACTGGTTCACCTACGAGTTCCCGTACCCGCTGAACCTTCAGCTCAACCCGAACGTCACCGTGCGCGAGAAGGGCGTGATGGAGAAGTGCACCTTCTGCGTGCAGCGGATCCAGCGGGCGAAGCTGGACGCGAAGGAGGAGGGGCGCTTCGTCCTGGACGGCGAGGTCACGACCGCCTGCCAGGACACCTGCCCCACGAACGCGATCGTGTTCGGGAACCTGAAGGACCCCGAGAGCCGGGTGTCCCGCGCGGCCAAGAGCGCGCGGGGCTACGGCCTCCTCGGGGAGCTCGGCACCCGGCCCGCCGTCATCTACCTGCAGGACGTGAAGGAGGCGGCGCTGGTGCACGCCGACCACCCGCCCGCCGGCCCCGCCCGGCCCTACCGTGACGTGCCCGGCGGCACGCACGAGCACAACGTGCCGCCCGCGCCCGCAGCGCGCGGCGAGGAGGCGGGCCACGGCGGCGGGGAGGAGGGCGGCCACTGATGGCGACGGCCGAGATGGAGACGCGGGCCGCCCTCACCATGGCGGACGCCAACCGGGACATCTCCCGGCCCATCCAGAAGCCCGGCTTCGCCTACTGGGTCGTGCTCGGCATCACGGTGGCCGTCATCGCCTGGGCCGGCTTCGCCTGGTTCTACCAGATCGGCGCGGGGCTGGGCGTGGCCGGGATCACCCACCCGGTCATGTGGGGCGTCTACATCACGACCTTCGTCTTCTGGGTCGGCATCGCGCACAGCGGCACGCTGATCTCGGCCATCCTCTACCTCTTCCGCTCCGGCTGGCGCACGACCATCAACCGGGCGGCGGAGGCGATGACGATCTTCGCCGTGATGACGGCGGG
>CAZTGV010000121.1:0-6305 GCA_964613475.1 uncultured Gemmatimonadota bacterium | reverse complement strand
GTCCGTCCAGCCGCCGCCGCGCACATCCGTGGAGCCGGGGCGGCGCACCTCCGCCGAGCCGCCGCCGCGCGCATCCGCCGAGCCGCCGGGCACGTCCGTGGACCCGGGGCCGCGCACCTCCGCCGAGCCGCCGCTCCGCCCCGCGGACAGCGGGCGGACGCGCGCCGCCTGGTGGGGAGCCAGCACGGTGAAGCGCACGCCGGCCGCGGCCAGCTCCTCGAGGCTCGCCAGGTCCACCGCCGTCTCCGGGAGCCACATGCCCTCCGGCGCTCGGCCGAACCGGTGCTCGAAGTCCCGGAGCCCCCACGCGACCTGCGTGCGCCGGTCGCGGGGGTCCGCCAGGGGCAGGATCATGTGGTTGTAGACCTGGGCCATGGCGGAGCCGTGTCCGCCGAAGCGCTCCTGGCTGGCGGCGTCCGCCCGCAGGATCGCCTCGTAGGTGTCCGGCGCCTCGGTCTCCAGCCAGGCGAGCAGCGTGGGCCCGACGTCGAAGCTGATCCGAGCGTAATTGTTCACGATACGGACGATCCGCCCCGCGTCGTCGAGGATGCGGGAGCGGGCGTTCGGCGCGTAGCACTCGGCCGTGATGCGCGCGTTCCAGTCGTGGTAGGGGTAGGCGGAGTCCTGCCGCTCGATCGCCTCCAGCCAGGGATTCTCCCGCTCCGGCTGGTAGAAGTGCCCGTGGATGCAGACGTGGCGCGGCACTACCGTCCGGGCGCGGCGGCTCGCGCGCGCCCCCTCATGCGTTCGTCCCGTCCCCGTCGTGCTCGTAGAGGACCGCCGTGCGCGGCGGCAGCCGCAGCGCCGCGCGCCCCTCGGCGGCCAGGTCCGCCGGGGGTCCCCCACCCGATCCCCCCCACGCCGCATCGGAGGAGTCCAGGCGCTTGGACCAGCGACCCCCGGGAAGCGCCACCGCCCGCTCCGCCGGGGCTTCGGAGAAGTTCCAGGCCGCGAAGACGGCGGAGGGCCCGTCCCGACGCAGTAGACAGAGGAGATCCCCGTCCGTCCACACGCGGCTGCCGCGCCGGCGAGGCCGGGAGAGGGCGGGAATCTCCCTCCGGAGCCGCAGCAGCGTCCGGTAGAACCCGAGGCGCGCCGCGTGGGGGTCCTCCCGCTTCAGGTCGTGGTTCAGCTTGGCGCTCCGAAACGTCGATTCCGCCTGGGGATCCGGCGGCTTCCGCTTCCAGGCGAAGGCGGCGAATTCCGCGCGCCGCCCCGTCCGCACCGCCTCGATCAGGGCCGGGTCGGAGTGACTCACGAAGTAGGGGAACGGGGCGGGGTCCCCGTACTCCTCGCCCATGAACAGGAGGGGGACGCCGGGGGCCAGGAGGACCGCGGCGGCCGCCAACCGGGCCGCGGCCGGATCGGTGAGCTCCGCCAGCCTGCGGGCGTCCGCCCGGTTGCCGACCTGGTCGTGGTTCTGCGAGAAGATCACCAGCCGCTCGGCGGGCAGATCCCGGCTGTCGCTCCCCTGGCGTCGCGCCCGGTACTCGGAGCGCTCCCCCCGGTACACGTAGCCGTCCCGGAAGGCGGCGGCCAGCTGCTCCACCGTTCCGAAGTCCGCGTAGTAGCCGCCGCGCTCCCCGGTGAGCAACGCGTGCAGGGAGTGATGGAAGTCGTCGTTCCATTCCGCGTCCAGCCCGTATCCGCCCACCTCGGGGGCGCGCACCAGCTTCGCGGCGTTCCGGTCGTCCTCGGCGATCACGTGGATCGGGCGCCTCCTCGCCTCCGCCAGCTCGTGCACCGCCCGGGCGAGCTCGACCAGGAACGGAAGCGCGGAGTTGTCCACGATCCGGTCGGTGGCGTCCAGCCTGAAGCCGTCCACGTGGCAGGTGTCGGCCCAGTAGAGCGCGCTCTCGATGAAGAAGCGACGGACCTCGTCGCTGTGCGGCCCGTCCACGTTCACCGCCTCGCCCCACGGGGTTTGGTGGCGGTCGGTGAAGTAGGGGCCGAACTCCCGCAGGTACGTGCCCTCGGGGCCGAAGTGGTTGTACACCACGTCCAGGATGACGGCGAGCCCCGCCGCGTGCGCCGCGTCCACCAGCCGCCGCAAGGCGGCCGGACCCCCGTAGCTGTTCTGGACGGCGAACGGGTAGGCCCCGTCGTAGCCCCAGTTGCGCGCGCCCGGGAACTGCGCCAGCGGCATCAGCTCGAGCGCCGTGACCCCCAGCTCGCGGAGCTCCCCGAGCCGCGGGATGACCGCGTCCAGGGTCCCCTCCGGGGTGAAGGCGCCCACGTGCAGCTCGTAGAGCACCAGGCGCCCGAGCGGGACGCCCTTCCAGCCCTCGTCCGTCCACTCGAAGGCGGGCTCCACGACCTCCGAGGGCCCGTGGACCCCCTCGGGCTGGTGGCGCGAGGCGGGGTCGGGAAGGACCCGTTCGCCGTCCAGCCGGAAGCGGTACCTGGTGCCCGGGGGCACGCCCCCCACCTCCCCGGCGAAGTAGCCGCGTGGACCGGGACGGAGCGCCACCGCCCGTCCCGCCTCCCGCTCCGACACCGCGCCGCCGTCTTCGAACGCCCCTTCCTCTGCCCCGGGCAGGAGCACCTCGATACGCCGCGCGTACGGCGCCCAGAGGACGAAGCGGCAGCGGTCCCCGCCTAGCGCGGTGGCCCCGAGCGGCGCCGGCAGCCCCTCCTGCCCCGGCAGCGCCAGGGCCCGGCGCGCCCAGCGCGGGTCCGTCCCCGCGGGCGCGGCGGGCGCGCCTTGGCGGGGCGGCGCTTCAGCCATCCGGCGTCCCGTACGGCGGGGAGGGCTCGGCCGGCCCGCGCAGGAAGAGCGCCGTCAGTGGCGGGAGGGTCAGGTTCAGCGAGTAGGACCGGCCGTGCGAGGCCACCGGGGCCGCCTCCACCCCGCCCAGGTTCCCCTGTCCGCTCCCGCCGTAGATCTCCGCATCGCCGTTCAGCCGCTCCGTCCACACCCCGCCCCGCGGCACGCCCACCCGGTAGTTGAGCCGCACGACGGGGGTGAAGTTGCATACGACGAGGATCCGCTCGTCGGGGCGGCGGCCCTTCCGCAGGAAGGCCAGCACGCTCCCCTCCCAATCCTTCGCGTCGACCCACTCGAAGCCGCCCGGCTCGCAGTCGAGCGCGTGCAGGGCCGGCTCCTCGCGGTAGGCCCGGTTGAGGTCCGCCACCCACCGCAGCAGCCCTTGATGCTCCGGCTCCTCCAGCAGGTGCCAGTCCAGGCTCCCCTCGTGGCTCCACTCCCTCCACTGTCCGAGCTCGCCGCCCATGAAGAGCAGCTTCTTGCCCGGCTGGGCCCACATGTAGCCGAGCAGCAGCCGCAGGTTCGCCAGCTTCTGCCACCGGTCTCCCGGCATCTTCGAGAGCAGGGAACCCTTGCCGTGCACGACCTCGTCGTGCGAGAGCGGCAGCATGAAGTTCTCGTTGAAGGCGTAGATCATCCGGAAGGTGAGCTCGTCGTGGTGGTGCTTCCGGTGGATCGGCTCCTTGCTCATGTAGCGAAGCGTGTCGTGCATCCAGCCCATGTCCCACTTGAGCCCGAAGCCGAGCCCGCCCACGTAGGTGGGCCGCGAGACCATCGGCCAGGCGGTCGACTCCTCGGCGACCGTGAGGACGTCCGGGTGGCGCTGGTAGACGGCGATGTTCAGCCGCCGCAGGAGCGAGATCGCCTCCAGGTTCTCGCGCCCCCCGTGCTCGTTCGGGATCCACTCCCCGTCCCGGCGCGAGTAGTCCAGGTAGAGCATGGAGGCGACCGCGTCGACCCGCAGGCCGTCGGCGTGGAAGACGTCGAGCCAGTAGAGGGCGCTGCTGATCAGGAAGCTCCGGACCTCGTGGCGGCCGTAGTTGAAGATCAGGCTGTTCCAGTCCGGGTGGAATCCCTTCCGCGGATCGGCGTGCTCGAACAGGTGCGTCCCGTCGAAGAAGCCGACCCCGTGCTCGTCGCTCGGGAAGTGCGAGGGCACCCAGTCCAGGATCACCCCGATCCCCTCGCGGTGCAGGTGGTCCACCAGCGCCATGAAGTCGCGGGGCGAGCCGTAGCGGGCGGTCGGGGCGAAGTAGCCCGTCGTCTGATAGCCCCACGAGCCGTAGAACGGGTGCTCCATCACGGGAAGGAGCTCCACGTGCGTGAAGCCGGCGCGCTTCACGTGCTCGGCCAGCCGGGGGGCCATCTCCCGATAGCTCAGGAAGCGGTCGCCCTCCTCCGGCACCCGCGCCCACGAGCCGAGGTGGACCTCGTACACCGAGATCGGCGCGTCCAGGCCGTGTCGCTCGCCCCGCCGCGCCATCCAGGCGTCGTCCCCCCACTCGTGGGCGAGGTCGGCCACCACCGAGGCGGTCCCCGGGGGCGTTTCGTGCGCGAAACCGAACGGGTCCGCCTTGTCCACCCGATAGCCCGAACGGGCGACCAGGTGGTACTTGTACCGCGCGCCGGGCCCCACCCCGGGCACGAACCCCTCCCAGATCCCGGAATGGCCGCGCGGCGCCAGCGGATGCGTGTCCTTCTCCCAGCCGTTGAAGTCCCCGATCACCGAGACCCGCTCGGCGTTGGGCGCCCACACGGCGAAGCGGGTCCCGGTCGCCCCTCCCGCGCGGCCGGGATGCGCGCCGAGCTTCTCCCACAGCCGGAAGTGACTCCCCTCGTTGAACAGGAAGAGGTCGTCCTCGGTGAGGGCGGTGACGTCGTGGCGCACGCCCGCGCCCGCCGCCGAATCGGACACCTCCGCACCTCGCCCGCGCGCGGTCGGCTCCTCCACCCGGGATCTCATTCGGGACTCCCTCGTGCGCTTCGCCTCTCGGTCGTCGGCCTCCCCGGCCGTGCCGGCGGCGGCCCGGCCGCGCCGGCGGGCGGCCCCACCTCCTCCGGCTCCCGGCCGGTCCGCGCCGCCCGCACCGTCCGGAGCAGCCGCTCCACCGCCGGATCCCGGCCCAGCTCCTCGAGCCGCCGGGCCGCTCGGCGGCGCCAGTTCGGGCGCTCCCCGCCCGTCCCGGGGACGTTCTGGGGCCGTGGCTCGAGCCACAGGTCCTCCAGGTTCGGCACGCAGGTCCGGGAGGGGCCCGCGGCGAGGTGCTCCAGGCAGGCGGCCAGGGCCGTACCGGTCGTGGCCCGGTCGCCGAGCCGCCCTTCGGCTTGCAGGAACGAGGCCAGCATCCGCCGCAGATCGGCCCGGCGGGCGCGCTCCTCGGCCGCGGCGGGGCCCTCCAGCAGCCCCAGCTCGTGGCGCTGCTCCACGTCCGTCGCCTCCCACCAGGCGGCGAACGGAAACATGTCGTGCGTGTTCAGGGAGGCGAGCGCGCGGCCGGGCGCCGGCGGCACCGGGGGGCGCTCGGGCCGGGCCTCGTACTGCAGGATGTGCATGCCGTCCACCCCGTGCCGCTCCATCGCCTCGCGCACTTCGGGAGGCACGGTCCCCAGGTCCTCGCCCACCAGAAAGGCCTCCTGCCGGTGGGACTCGAGGCAGAGGATCGCCCACAGCTCCTCGGAGCGGTAGCGGACGTACACGCCGTCCGCCGGCGCGCGTCCCTCGGGAACCCAGAAGAGCCGATGCAGCCCCATCACGTGGTCGATCCGGAGCGCGCCGGCGTACCGCAGACTGTGGCGAAAGGCCGCGATCAGGTAGTCGTACCCCTCCTCCCGCAGCCGCTCGGGATGGAGGGGCGGAAAGCCCCAGTCCTGCCCCTCCCGGAAGAAGTCGTCGGGCGGCGCGCCGGTCGCGGCGCCGGGGGTGAAGAGCGCCCGGTGCCGCCAGGTGTCGTAGCCGGCGGGGTGGCTGCCGACCGGAAAGTCCAGGTACAGCCCTTCGCCGGCCGTCCGGTGCGCGAGCGCGTCCAGCTGCCGGTCCGCCGCCCACTGCACGAACAGGTGGTACCGGACGGCGGCCGGATCGTAGTCGCCCGGTCGCAGCGCGCCCTCCCGCAGCCGGGACGGCCACGCCGTCCAGCCGCTCCGTCGCCGCTCGGTGACCGCCCGGAAGCGCGCGTAGTCGCCCGCGCGGGGACGCTCCCGGAGGAAGCGCGCGAAGGAGGGATCGCGCTCGCCGCCCGCGTGGAACCACCGCTCGGCCAGCGGCTCCAGGAGGCGGCGCTTCAGGGCGTGGATCCGGCGGTAGTCCACCCACTCGCGGCTCCGGAGCTCCCGCAGGTCCGCCTCGAGGCCGGCGCGCGCCTCCGCCGGCGTCCCGACGCTCTCCCACCCCGGAACCCGGGTCGGGTCCAGGTAGAGCTCGTTCCAGAACAGGCGGCTCACCGGCGCGTACGGGCTGGGCTCGAAGGGCTCCTCCAGGTAGGCGGCCAGGAGGGGGAGCGTCCCGACCAGGTGCCCTCCCGCCTCCACCGTCCAGGCG
>CAZTGV010000120.1:0-6367 GCA_964613475.1 uncultured Gemmatimonadota bacterium | reverse complement strand
GGGCTGGAGGCGGCCCTGCCGGCGGGCGCCGACCCGCTCTCTTCGGCCGCGGCGCTGTTCGGCGAATCGCAGGCGCGGGTCGTGCTGACCTCGGAGCCGGAGGACGTCGGGGCGGTCGAGGCCCTGGCGCGGGCGTACCGGCTCCCGATCGCCCGTCTGGGACGGGTCGCCGGTCCGGAGGAGCCGTTCCGGCTCGCCGCCGCGGGACGCCGGATCGCGCTGGACCCGCGCCGGATGCGGGAGGTCTACGAGGACGCGCTCCCCCGCCGGATGCGGGACGAAGCCGGCCTGACCGCGTGAGCGGACCCCGAACCCCGAGCAGGAGCCCGATGCCGCACCCGAGCCCGAGGCCGAGAAGTTTGCCGATCCGCGGTTCCTCGCCTCCATCCTCGACGCCCGACCGATGGTATCGCGACGACAAGCCGCACGACGAGTGCGGCGTGTTCGCGGTGAGCGGGCATCCGGCGGCCGCGGAGCTCGTGTTCATGGGCCTGTACGCGCTGCAGCATCGTGGACAGGAGTCGGCCGGGATCGTGGCGGTCGGGGAGGATGGGGAGGCCCGTGCCCACCGTGGCATGGGCCTGGTCGCCGACGTGTTCGACGACACGACGATCCGGGGCCTGGCGGGGCCCGTGGCGCTCGGCCACGTCCGGTACTCGACCGCCGGGGGGTCGCTGCTGCGCAACGCGCAGCCGGTGCTGGTCGACTACCGCCACGGCTCGCTCGCGTTGGCCCACAACGGCAACCTCACGAACGCCCGCGAGATGCGGCACCGGCTCACCGAAGAAGGCGCCATCTTCCAGACGGACAGCGACTCGGAGGTGGTCATCCACCTGATCGCGCGCTCCCGGCGCGAGGACGACGCCGCCCAGGTGGACGACGCGCTGAGCCAGGTCACCGGCGCGTTCTCGCTCGTGCTCAGCGTGGGCGAGACCCTGTACGCGGCGCGCGACCCGCGCGGCTACCGGCCCCTGGTGCTCGGCCGCCTGGACGGGGCGGCGATCGTCGCCTCGGAGACGTGCGCCCTGGACATCATCGGCGCCCAGTACCTGCGCGAGGTGCAGCCGGGCGAGGTGCTCCGCATCCGGAACGGCCGGGTGGACCGGATGCGGCCGCTGCCCCCGGCCGAGCAGGCCCCCTGCCTGTTCGAGCTGGTGTACTTCGCCCGCCCCGACTCCCGGGTGTGGGAGTGCAGCGTGGACCGGGCGCGGCGCCTGTTCGGCCGCCAGCTCGCCCGCGAGCATCCGGCGGAGGCGGACTGCGTCTTCGCGGTGCCGGATTCCTCGAACTCGGCCGCGCTCGGCTACGCCGAGGAGTCCGGGATCCCGTTCGAGCTGGCGTTGATCCGGAACCACTACGTCGGCCGCACCTTCATCCATCCCACCCAGGCCGGGCGGGACTTCAAGGTGCGCGTCAAGTACAACCCGGTCGAGGAGCTGGTGAAGGACCGGCGCCTGGTCGTGGTCGACGACTCCCTGGTCCGCGGCACCACCAGCCGCGGCCTCGTCGCGCTCCTCCGGGAGGCCGGGGCCCGCCAGATCCACTTCCGGGTCGCCTCGCCGCCGATCCGCCATCCCTGTTACTACGGCATCGACATGCCGACCAAGGGGGAGCTCATCGCCTCGGACAACGACGTGGAGGCGATCCGAGGGCACCTGGAGGTGGACTCGCTCGGCTATCTCTCCATGGAGGGGATGCGCGGGGCGGTCGAGGAGCACGGCCCCTTCTGCGACGCCTGCTGGACGGGGAACTACAAGGCGCCGCTGGTGGACCTGGAGCACGGCTACGCGATGGAGAGCTGCGCCTGCTGAGCCGGCCGCCACCCTCCCGCTCCTGGCGCCGAGCCGCCGGGGTCGCCTAACCTCTGTGCCATCGAATGAGCATGCTCGAACGGGCATGGAGGAGACGATGACGGACCACAACGAAGCGGAGGTCCGCGAGCGCCTGCGGGCCGTGCCGAAGACGGAGCTGCACGTGCACCTGGACGGGTCCCTCCGGCCGGCCACCATCCTCGAGCTGGCGGCCGAGCACGGGATCGAGCTCCCGGAGAACGACGCCGAGGCGCTCGCCGACTACCTGTTCGTGCAGGACGCCCGCAACCTCGAGGACTACCTGGCCCGCTTCGAGGTGACCCTGTCGGTGCTCCAGCACTCCGACGCGCTGGAACGGGTCGCCTACGAGCTGTGCGCGGACTCGGCGGCGGAGAACATCGTCTACACGGAGATCCGCTACTCGCCGATCCTCCACACCCGCCGGGGCCTCCCCCTTCCGGAGACGGTGGAGGCGCCGCTCCGGGGCATGGCGCGGGCCCGCGAGGAGTTCGGGATCCGCTCCAGCCTGATCATCTGCGGCATCCGGAACATGGAGCCGCACATATCCCGCGACCTCGCCGACCTCACGATCGCCTACAAGGACCGGGGCGTGGTGGCGTTCGACCTGGCGGGGGCCGAGTACAACTATCCGGCCAAGAAGCACAAGAACGCCTTCTACATGGTCCGGAACGCGAACATCGGGGCCACCATCCACGCCGGCGAGGCGTACGGCCCGGAGTCGATCCACCAGGCGGTGCACTATTGCGGCGCGCACCGCATCGGCCACGGAACGCGCCTGCACGAGGATCCCGAGCTGATGCAATACGTGGCCGACTTCCGGATCCCGCTCGAGATCTGCCTGACCAGCAACGTGCAGACGCGCGCGGTCGAGGCGTTCGAGTCGCACCCGGTGCGGACCTATTTCGACGCGGACCTGGTGGTGAGCCTGCACACGGACAACCGGCTGATGAGCCGGACGACCGTGACCGAAGAGCACGTGCGCGCCTGGCGCCACCTGGGGTTCACGGGCCCGGAGCTCTCCGAGCTGATCCTCAACGGCTTCCGGAGCGCCTTCCTCCACTGGGAGGAGAAGATGGCCCTGCTGGCGCAGGTGGAGCCACGGATCCGGGAAGGACTGGCGGACGATCGCTTGCCCCCTCCACCGAAGCGGCCCATCGTGGGAAAGCTAGCGGAGAAAGAGTAAACTCGGAGTTCGAACGCCGGCGTCGCCGCACCCTCGTGCGCCCGCCAGCCCGCCAGCACAGTTGGATCCCGGCGGGCCGGGCGCCCGCGCCGAATCCGCGGGAGCCGTCGTCCACATCCCTCGAGCGCACGTTCGAAAGGAGTCGGAATGACCTCTCGACGTCTGGCCTCGACCACGCTCTCCACCCTCTCCCTGGCCGCGATCGCCGCGGCGTTCCTCGTCCCGGCGCTCCCGGCCGCGGCCGACGGGCAGGCGGGCGCCACCAGCGGAGCCATGACCGGGCAGGTGGTGGACGCCGACGGGCGACCCCTGCCGAACGTCCGGGTGGTGGCGACCCACCGGGACCGGGGCACCGCCCACGAGACCCTGACGGGCGAGAACGGGCGCTACACCCTCGGGCTGCTGCCCCCCGGAACGTACGACGTGGAGGCCCACCTTCCGCCTCGTCCGGTGGCCACCCACGAGGCGGTCCGCGTGACCCTGGGCGAGCGGATCACGGTGAATCTGGCGCTGCGGCCGATCGAGGTGGAGGAGGTGCGCGTGGAAGTGGCGGGGGCGCGGCGTGGGATCGCCGAGGGCGGCGTGGTGGACCTGGTGGACGAGGAGCAGATCGCCAACCTGCCGACGGCCGGGCGCGACTTCACGGACTTCATCAACCTCTCGGGGCTCGTCAGCCCGCAGCCGGAGGTGACGACCGGGGGGCAGTTCTCGATCGGTGGCGCCCGGACGTCCGGCACGAACATCCAGATCGACGGGGCCGACGCGAACAACACCTTCTTCGCCGAGAACCGCGGCAGCTCCCGAGTTCCGTTCACCTTCAGCCTTGAATCCATCCAGGAGTTCCAGCTCATCACCAGCGGCTTCGACGTGGAGTACGGGAAGTTCAGCGGCGGGGTGGTGAACGCGGTGACGAAGAGCGGGACGAACGACTTCCAGGGGAGCGCGCACCTCTTCTGGCGCGACGAGGCGCTCACCACGGACAGCTTCGACGGCACGCCTCCGGTCGACTTCCAGGCGTTCCAGTTCGGAGGCGTGGTTTCCGGCCCGATCGTCCGCGATCGGCTCCACTACTTCGTGTCGGGCGAGTTCCAGGAATGGGACCAGCCGGTCTTCGCGCTCGACCCCACCCGGGCCAACATCCCGCCCGCCACGCTCCAGGAGTTCCAGGACATCCTGGTCGAGGAGTACGGCCTCGAACGAACCTTCGTCGAAGACCAGTTCGGCGTCTTCACGGAGACGCAGGACCAGGTGAACCTGTTCGGGCGGCTGGACTGGTCCATCGGAGAGGACCATCGCCTCACCCTGCGGGGAAACTACTCGGATTTCGAGAGCCTGAACGACCGCATCGGCTTCGATGAAGCGCGAACGCTCGGGGGCACGTTCCTGGACGAGAGCCTGTCGCTGGTCGCCGAGCTGAACTCGGTCGTCGGGACGCGCCTTTTCAACACGCTCCGGGTCCAGTACGCGGACGAGGACCGGCCACGGCCCGGGCACAGCCAGTTGCCGACCCTCCAGGTTTCCGGCGTCGAGACGACGGACGGCCGCTCCACCTCCATGTTCTTCGGCGGGGAGTTCTTCGGGATCACGTTCGCGAACAACCTAGAGGAGGAAAAGCTCCAGATCACGGACAACCTGACCTGGCAAACGGGGGACCACACCCTGAAGGTCGGCGGCGACGTCATCTTCTCCAACACGCTCAACATGTTCTGGTTGAACGGGAACGGCTGGTTCCTGTTCACCGGAGGCCTCGAGAGCCTCCGGGAGAAGGACCCGCTGTTCTTCCTCCGCTTCGTGCCTGACCTGGAGAATCCGACGGCGCCGATCGCCGACTTCTCGAACCAGGAGTGGGCGTTCTACGTCCAGGACCAGTGGCAGGCCACCGACCGGCTCCTGCTGACGCTCGGGCTGCGGTACGATCAGCAGACCTTCTCGGATCCCGGTCCGCCGCTGGCCAACCCCGACTTCCAGCAGGCCGTGGAGGCGTTCGGCGTGACCTCGACGGACGTTCCCGAGGACAACGACAACCTCGGGCCGCGGGTCTCGTTCACCTACGACCTGGCGGGGGACGGATCGGAGCTGATTCGCGGGGGGACCGGCGTCTTCTTCGGACGTACCCCGACCGTCACGCACTCCAACGTGCTGCTGACCACCCCGCAGCCGACTCTGGCGGTGTTCTGCCTCTTCCCGAGCCCGGAGGGCTACGCCGGGTGGGACAGCCCGGGGGCGATTCCGACCACCGAGGAGGACTTCGAGGACGTGCTCTTCTGCTCCCCGGACGCGCCCGAGATCGCGGTGTGGGATCCGGACTTCCAGCACGCGACCACCTACAAGGCGAACCTGGGTTACGAGCGGGACTTGTCGGATCGGTGGCGGGCGTCCGTCATGGGCCTGTTCAGCCGCACCACGAACCTCTTCGGGGCGGTGGACGTGAACCTCCCGGCGCAACCCGAGTTCCGCACGGCGGACGGTCGGCCCGTCTTCCTGCCCCGCGAGGACTTCGATCCACTGGGCGTCGACGCCGGCGACGTGGGCCAGGACCCGGAGCTCCGCCGCCTGTTCATGCACACCGACCACGGGGAAGCGCGCGCATGGAACTTCAAGCTGGACGTGCAGGGGCGGCCGCTCGACGATCTGCGGGTGGCGGCCAACTACACGATCAACCTGGCCTACGACAACAACTCGACCGAGTGCTGCACCGCGAACGCGCTGTTGTTCGACACGCCCACGGCCGGAAACCCCAACTTTCTGGGGGATGTCGGCGACCGGGGCGTGGGAGCGTGGGGCCCCTCGCTCCGGGAGCGTCGGCACGTGTTCGTGGCCAACGCGATCTGGCGCCTGCCGGCCGACCTGCAGGCCAGCTTCATCTACCGCGTCCAGTCGGGGAACCCGTTCACGCCCTCGGTCGAGGGCGACCTGAACGCGGACGGCGATGACGGAAACGACCGACCGTTCCTACCGGATCCGGACAATCCGGCCGCCGGCGGCTACGCCTTCGCGACCCCGGGGGACCTGGCCGCCTATCGCGAGTTCCTGGCCGAGGAGAGCTGCCTCCGGGAGGCCGTCGGGACGATCATCAACCGGAACACCTGCCGGAACCCGGCCTGGCACAGCCTGGACATGAAGTTCCAGTGGGGCGTGCCCACCGTGGGCGGCCAGCGGGTGGAGCTGATCGCCGATCTGTTCAACGTGCTGGACCTGCTCGGAATGGGCGCCGGCGAGTTCGTCTTCAAGACGAGTGAGATCTTCGAGGTCGCGGAATACGATCCCGATGCGGACCTCATGACGGTCAGGACCGGGGACTTCGGTCGGGAGATCCCGGTCGGCTTCGAGCCGTTCCAGTTCCGGGCGCAGC